>CAIOUR010000179.1 GCA_903861575.1 uncultured beta proteobacterium
CACCGGACGGCCCAGGTAGTAGCCAGCCGAGGTCATGAAGCCTTCAGCAAACGGCTCGGTCTTGGCCGCGTTGCCCTTGTCGTCCAGGTAGGTCACCATCACGCGGGCGCCACGTGGCTTGACCGCATTCCAGGAACCGTGCTGCGCGCTGAAGATGGCGTTCTTGTACTTGGCGGGGAACTGGTCGCCGGTGTAGAACATCATGCCCAAGTCAGCCGCGTGGGCGATCATTTCGACCTGGGGCTTCACGTATGCCGCAGCCATGTCAGCAGGAATCGCCTTGCCTTTGTAGTCGTCGGTGCGTACGTCACCACCACCGTAGTAGGGGTGGCCATACCAGCCGCCTTTAACAAGCTTGCCGCCGACAGACGGGATCTTGTTCAGCTCGCCGGGAGGGGTTTCGTCGCCCATGCCGTCAACCTGGTTGTCGGTAAACCACAAAGCACCGTCTTTGGGATTGAACGCCAGTCCGGAGGAATTGCGCACGCCGGTGGCGATCACTTGACGGTCGCCGCCGTCCCGGTTGAAGCTCAAAATCGCGCCGATACCAACTTTGCGGTACATGTCCACTTTCTCCGGCGGGGTCACGTTGAAGGGCTGGCCCATCGTGATGTACAAGCGGTTGTCAGGCCCGATGGTGCAAGCACGTGCGGTGTGGTTGTAGGACTCTTCTTCTGCGGGAATCAGGTCACCCTGCTTGACCACGGCAAATGCCACGGTGTCAGAGCCTTCGGTGAAGTACTCAACAGCGGGGAACATCATCACGCGGTTACGCTCGACCACATACATAAAGCCGTCGGGCGTGTAGCAAACACCGGCGGGGATGTCAAACTTGACGCTGGGGCTGAAGTCTTCCACCGTCGTGGCGACATTGCTCATATCGCGGTCATTGGCGAAATAAACGTTCTGCTTGCGGGTACCAACCCAGACTGCGGCGGTGTTGCGACTCACAGCGATGGTGCGGGCATCGGGAACTATGGCAAAAACTTCAATTTTGAAACCATCAGGCAGCTTGATATTGGCAAGAACGTTCTTCTTTAGGTTGGCAATGTAAGCCGGGTCCTGCGCGATGCGCTTGGGTGGGGGGGTATTGGTTTTCTTGAAAGAACCCAGTTTTTCTAGGTTGGCTTCGTCGCCAGCGGCAAAACCGGTACTGGCAGCCAGGGATAGCGTCAGGCCAATGGCAATAGAAGTTGCGCTGCGCGCGAACGCAGCTCGGAGAATGGTTGTCATGAAGTGCTCCAGCGGAACTAGCCAGGCTACATTTTTCGAATAGGCATGCCTGGCAGCGTCAAGCTCCAACCTGAGGTTTCAGGCGGGAAACGCTGAGCGCAACTCTAGGCTCTACCCCGCTGAAATTTCCAAGTGAAAACCCTTGCTTTTGTGAAAAATAATTCAGTAGGGTGCGGAAAAAAGAAAAGCCGCCGGATTCGGTGAGGCCCGAACCATAGCGGCAAAAATGGCGTAGGCGCCAGCGCCTAAAAGGCGCGGCAGGGCCAGCACCCGGTGCTTATTTCACTTCGATCTTCATCGACGCATACCAAGCGGACAGGTCTTCAATTTCCTTGTTGGTCAGCGGCTTGGCCATGATGGCCATGACCTCATGCGGGCGACGTCCGCTGCGGTAATTGATCAATTGCTGGACGAGGTACATCTCCGGCTGTCCGGCCAGGTTAGGCGCTTCCGCTAACACCGACAGCCCATTGGGGCCGTGGCAAACGGCGCACTGCGCAGCTTTTGCTTTGCCCGCTTCGAGGTCACCTGCCCAAGCAGGATGCGAGACGGCGAAGATCAAAGCAGCAGCGAAAAAAATGGTTTTCATGGGAGAACAATCAAAAGAAAAACAAAAAAGGCGGGCCGGACAACATGTCCAGCCCGCCCCGGCAAGCTTAACGCTTACTTCTGGTAGCTGATGCGATAGACCGCACCGGCTTTGTCGTCGGACACCAGGATGGAGCCGTCAACATACTGCTGCACGTCCACCGGACGGCCCAGGTAG
>CAIOUR010000180.1 GCA_903861575.1 uncultured beta proteobacterium
GACTGGCAAGAGCGTGTGCAGTTGGTCGAATCCGACGGCCTGGCTGCACCCGCGCTGCATGCGGGCGGCCCGTTTGACCTGATCCTGTGCAACCCGCCGTATGTGAACGCGCAGAGCATGGCGGCGCTGCCAGCCGAGTTTTTGGCGGAACCCGCGCTGGCGCTGGACGGCAACCGTGGCGGCGGCAGCGACGGCATGGACTTTGTGCGTGCGCTCTTGCCCCAACTTGCCACATGGATGACCGACAATGCGGCCCTCGTGCTGGAAATTGGACATGAGCGGGCTTACTTTGAAGCCGCCTTTCCCGCCCTGCCCTGCCTATGGCTTTCAACGAGCGCGGGCGAAGACCAGGTGGTGCTCATCCAGCGTTCCGCGCTTGCCTCTTTATCCGGCCCTTTGCAGAGCCCCACACCGCTGACATGATTACTCTGAAAAATGTGACCTTGCGCCGCAGCGCCAAGGTCTTGCTCGATGGCGCGACCGTGACCATCAACCCCGGCGAAAAAGTCGGTCTGGTCGGGCGTAACGGGGCGGGCAAATCTTCCCTGTTTGCACTGCTCAACGGCGGCTTGCACGAAGACGCGGGCGAGTACTACATCCCTACGCAATGGCGCATGGGCCAGGTGGCGCAGGACATGCCGGAGACCGACCAAAGCGCTACGGACTTTGTGGTCGAGGGTGACACGGTCTTGCTCGACGCGCGTGCCGAAGTGGCAGCCGCCGAGGCCACAGACGACGGTGACCGCATGGGCAACGCCTATATGGCGCTGCACGACGCCGGTGAGCACGACGCACCCGCGCGGGCGCAGGCTTTGATTCTGGGCCTGGGGTTCAAAACAGCCGAGCTGGAAAACCCGGTCAACAGCTTCTCAGGTGGCTGGCGCATGCGTTTGCAGCTGGCGCGCGCGCTGATGTGCCCCTCGGATTTGCTGCTGCTCGATGAGCCGACCAACCACCTGGACTTGGATGCACTGGTATGGCTGGAAGCCTGGCTGCAGCGATACGAAGGCACCATGGTGGTCATCAGCCACGACCGCGAGTTTCTGGATGCCGTGACGAACGTCACACTGCACATCGACGCGGGCAAGCTGGTGCGCTACGGCGGCAACTACAGCAAGTTTGAAGACATGCGCGCAGAACAGATGGAGCTGCAACAAAACGCCTATTCCAAGCAGCAAGACAAGATCGCGCATTTGCAGAAGTTCATCGCCCGCTTCAAAGCCAAAGCCAGCAAAGCCAAGCAGGCGCAAAGCCGGGTCAAGGCGCTGGACCGCATGGAGAAAATCGCACCGCTCATGGCGGATGCGGACTTCACCTTCGAGTTCAAAGAACCCGCCAACCTACCCAACCCCATGCTGGCGATGCAGGGCGTGAGCTTTGGCTACCCCGCGCCGGAGGATGCCCCGGCAGACACGCCGCCCTCGGTGATCGTGCGCAACGTCAGCAAATCGGTGCTGGCCGGGCAGCGCATCGGCATCCTGGGTGCCAACGGCCAGGGCAAATCGACCGTCGTGAAAACCATCGCCCGCGATCTGCAGCCTTTGGGCGGCGAGGTGACGGAGGGGCGCGGCCTGAACATCGGCTACTTCGCGCAGCAGGAGCTGGATGTGCTGCGCCCCGCCGACACGCCGCTGGAGCACATGATCCGCCTGGTGCGCGAGCTGACGGCGCAAGGCAAGATCCAGGGCCAGGCCACCCGCGAACAGGATTTGCGCAGCTTTTTGGGCACCTTCAATTTCAGCGGCGACATGGTCAAGCAGGCCGTGGGCAGCATGAGCGGGGGCGAAAAGGCGCGGCTGGTCTTGTGCATGATCGTCTGGCAGCGGCCCAACCTCTTGCTGATGGACGAGCCCACCAACCACCTGGACCTGGCCACGCGCGAGGCGCTGTCCATGGCGCTCAACGAGGTTGAAGGCACGGTGATGCTGGTCAGCCACGACCGGGCGCTGCTGCGCGCGGTGTGCGACGAATTTTGGATGGTGACCC
>CAIOUR010000181.1 GCA_903861575.1 uncultured beta proteobacterium
AAAATGCAGCATTGCATAGAAAAAGGCAAACAAACCCAACATACGGCGCAAGCGCGCCAGCGGGCTCAGTCCCAAGCCAACGCGCACGGGCGTAACGGCCAGCGCTACGCACAAGAAGCGCAGGGTCCAGTCGCCCGTTGAACGTACAAGCGCCTCGGCCGGGTTCGGCCCCAACTGTCCGGCCACAGCACCGAACAGCAACCAGCACAGAGGTTGCAAAGCCAAAATGAAAACCAGGGGTTTGGCCACCCGCGCGTTAAGCCAACGGTTGAAGCGTTCGCGTCCGACGAAGGCTAACAAGCTGCTAACTTCTGATCAGTAGAACTTTTGCAAGTCCATGCCCGCGTAGAGCTGTCCGACTTCGGCCTCATAACCGTTAAACATCAGCGTCTTGCGGCGTTTGTCGAATAGCCCGTCTTCGCCAATGCGCCGCTCGGTCGCCTGGCTCCAACGTGGGTGGTCCACTTTGGGGTTGACATTGGAGTAAAAACCGTACTCGTTGGCAGCCGCCTTGTTCCACGCTGTGCCAGGCTGATTTTCGGTGAACCGAATTTTCACAATGCTTTTGGCGCTCTTGAAACCGTATTTCCAAGGCACGACGAGGCGTACCGGCGCACCATTCTGGTTGGGCAAGACTTCACCGTACATGCCAAAGGCCAGCAAGGTCAAGGGGTGACGAGCCTCATCCAGCCGCAACCCCTCAGCGTAGGGCCAATCCAGCGTGCGGCTTCCCACAAAAGGCATTGTTTTGGGGTCGGCCAGGCTGACAAATTCGACATACTTGGCGCTGCCCAAAGGTTCCACGCGCTTGATCAGCTCCGCCAGCGAATACCCCACCCAGGGAATCACCATGGACCAGCCCTCGACGCAACGCAGCCGGTAGATGCGCTCCTCCAGCGGACTGAGTTTGAGCAAATCGTCCAGGCTAAACGTCGCCGGCTTTTTGACGAGACCACCCACTTCAACCGCCCAAGGGGTAGTTTTCAAGGTATGCGCGTTACGCGCCGGGTCGGCCTTGTCCGTACCAAATTCATAAAAATTGTTGTACGACGATGCGTCCTGGTAGCGCGTCGGTTTATCTATGGATACTGCACCGCCCAAAGTACTTTTACGCGTCTCCAAAGCAGCAAGAACGCCTGGACGGGCGGACTGGGACAGTGCATACGGCGAAGCCACAGCGCCCAGCGCGGCAGCTCCTAAACCCTGCAACAAGCGGCGGCGGTTTTCATAAACCGTGCGTGGGGTAATCTCCGAAGCGCGCATATCTCTGCTCCCATTTTTGAATAACCCAAAAACAAGGGCGGACGGCCTGTCGACACGCCCGCCCAGATCAACGGATGAGTTAGCTTATCGCAATCCGGCCACGTAGTCCGCCAGGGCCTGGATTTCCCGGTCATTGAGCTTGGCGGCAACTTGGGTCATTTGCACGCTGTTGTTACGCACGCCACCACGAAAGGCAGTCAGTTGCGCAGCAGCGTAATCAGCGTGCTGACCCTGCAAACGCGGGTACTGGGCCGGAATCCCCGCCCCGCTAGGGCCATGGCAACCAGAGCAGGCTGCGATTTGCCGATCGGCAATCCCACCACGATAAATCTTTTCGCCCAGGGAGACTAAATCCTTGTTTTTCGCAAAACCAGGTTTTGCGGTTTTGCTGCTGACCCAATACGCAATATTGCGCATATCTTCCTCGGACAGGGCGCTGGCAAACCCCTTCATGATGGCGTTATCGCGCTTGCCCGACTTGAACTCCTGAAGCTGCTTGACCAGGTACTCCGGGTGTTGCTGCGCAAGCTTCGGATACGCAGGTGATCCGGAATTCCCATCGGCACCATGACAGGCAGCGCAAACTGCTCCAAAACTGGCTTCGCCTTTGGCGGCGTCCGGTTTTGCCACTGCAGCTTGCGGCGAGTTGGCATTGGCGGTCACCGCAGCTGCCCCAAGGGCCAGCAAAACGAAAAAGTGGGAGATCGGCTTCATAGGACGAAAATAGGGAGGAAAAAAACTGACCCATTCTACAATGGGGATGCGCCACTCACCGCTCTGCCGTGCCGCCGCGGAGCCGACACCCACATAAGTAAAACAATGAACAAACCCCATTCCAGCCCGAGTACGCCTGCGCAAGGGCCTGTTGTGCGCCCGCCCGCGAAGTCGGAAAAATCGGCATCCGAAATTGCGCTGGGGTGGCTTCACACGGCGCGTTTTCTGACCACGGCACCCCAGCTGCACTTTCTACCGGACTTGGATATTCCCGAAATTGCCTTCGTAGGACGCTCCAACGCTGGCAAGTCCACCTGTATCAACACCCTTACGCAACAGAAACAGCTCGCATTTGCATCCAAAAAACCGGGTCGTACCCAGCATATCAACCTGTTTTCATTGGGCAAGCAGGGGGTGATGGACGCCGTGCTCACAGATCTGCCTGGCTATGGGTATGCAGCAGTCCCACGCCAGGAAAAAGTCCGCTGGCAGCAAGTCATGGCCAATTACCTGGTGACGCGCAAAAACTTGCAGGGCATTGTTTTAATGTGCGATCCACGCTTGGGTTTGACGGAACTCGATGAAATTCTTCTGGACTTGCTGCGACCAAGGGTGCAGGAGGGGCTGAAATTTCTCGTGATTCTCACCAAGGCCGACAAACTCACGCGCAGCGAAGCCACCAAAGCACTGTCTATTGCCCGTCTTCAAGCCGGCGGGGGAGAGGCGCGGTTGTTTTCCGCAACCAAGCGCACAGGTATCGGCGAGGTGGCCACATTGCTGTGGGACTGGGCGCATCCGACTGCGACCTCCAACCTGGCCGTCGGGCTGCCAGCGGCTTAGTACACAGAAGGTTCGCCAGCGGGGCGCGTTTTAAAGCGCTTATGTACCCAGAAATACTGTTCCGGCATAGTCTCAATCCAGCCTTGCAAGCGCAGGTTCATCAGGGCTGTGTCAGCGGCAACATCATCGCTGGGGAAACCCTCCCAGGCATCCAGCATTTCCATCTCGTAGCCTTGTGGGGTGATGCGTGCGATCAGGGGAACAACCCGCGCCCGACCCATGCGGGCAAACCGCGATAGCGATGGAACCGTCGCGGTGGGAATACCGAAAAACGGAACAAAAATCGATTCCTCCGGCCCGAAATTCATATCGGGCAACAGAAATAACAAGCCGTCTTTTCTCAGCAGACTGACGATGGACTTCACTCCGTCGTAGCGGGTCATCAGGTGCACATCACCAAAGCGCTGGCGGCCCCGCGCGGCCCAGGCATCAACCAACAGGTTGCGCTGAGGCGTGTAAATGGTGGTGCATTGGCGTGTGGTGCGCAGGCTGACCGCCAAAGCAGCCGCGTCGAGCCCATAAAAATGCGGCGAAAAGATAATCACCGGACCGGCTTCATCCAACGCTCCCCAGTTACCAATCCGGCGCAGCCGCCGCTCTAAAACCTGCGGTGGCGCTTCCCACAGCCAGCCCCTATCAAGCCAAGACTGAGAGAAATAAACAAAGGTCCGCACGGCTTTAGACCAGCGCTGCCGGCGCGTCCAATGCGGAAAACAGAGCTCAAGATTCACCAACACCACACGGAGGCGGGGCAGCGCGAGCACACACAAAATGCAACCCATCACCGTACCCACACCACGAACAACCGGCAAAGGCAATCGCCCCAACGCCCGCACCAATCCCAGCACCCCGCGGCTCAGGAATTGCCCAACAGCGTTTTTAAGGGGCTGCATCTGTCATCCCTGCCTGGGGCGGCTGCGAATCGGAATCGGCGGCCTGAGATACTGGATTTTTGTACCGCGGGTAGGACCAAAGATACTGCGATGGACACTGGCGTATCAAGTTCTCCATCGCCCGGTTGATCTGTGCAACGGCCTCCTCCACGCTGGAATTGAACGGCTTTTCCATGGCGCTGAAGTGCAGCACGTAGCCCGCGCCCCAAGCACGGCGCTCACCCCAGGCCAATATCATTGGCGCGTCGCTTTGCATGGCCAACCTGGCAGCCAGCGTCATCGTGTAAGCCGGGCGTCCAAAAAAAGGCGACCACACGCCCATGTCGCCCGGCGGTACCTGGTCGGGCAGCAAGCCCACGGCTTTTCCAGATCGCAAAGCACGCAACAACTGGCGCACACCCGCCAAGTTCGTAGTCGCAGTCCGTAGACCTGCGCCGGCACGTGCGGACTCCAGAATACGGTCGATCGTCGGGCGGCGCCCCGGCCTGAACAGCACGGTCAGGTCACCATAACGAGGGCTGAAGCGGGCGGCAGTAGCACGCGCCGCGAGTTCGAAACAACCCATGTGAGGGGTGAGAAAAATAACCCCTTTGCCTGCGGCGTAGGCCGACTCCACTACCTCCAAGCCCTCCCAGCGCAAGGCCGGTGTGGCACCCAGCCAGACGCGCGGAAACTCGGCAACCATCATCCCCGACTGCGCGATCGCTCCTTTGCAAGCATCCCAGGACAGCGCCGATTGCGCCACGTTCTCACGAAAGTTCTCCCGGTAACCCCGAGAAGCCCAGAAGTACAACCAACCCAGTAACCACCCAGCCGCATGCAACAGCCACAAAGGCATTCGCGAGAGGAATCGAAAAAAGAGGGGCATCGTGGGCTAAACTTGCTGGGTCGCTGAGTTATGAACTACTTGCAGGGCGACTGGTACAAACGCAATTTCAAAAGACTGGCGATTGTGCATCGGGGCGATAGCCCCTTCTGCTAAAGCGTTCGCTGAAAGCTCCAAGGCCCAAAGCAACGCAAATGTTGTAAGAACCTTATCACTGGAGCACCTGAACATGGCGAACGATTTCCTCTTTACCTCTGAATCTGTATCTGAAGGCCACCCCGATAAAGTGGCGGACCAGATTTCTGACGCAATCCTGGACGCAATCTTCAAGCAGGACCCCAAGTCCCGTGTCGCAGCCGAAACGCTGACCAACACCGGTCTTGTGGTGCTGGCGGGTGAAATCACCACCAACGCGCACGTCGACTACATCCAGGTGGCGCGCGACACCATCAAGCGCATTGGCTACGACAACACCGAATACGGCATCGACTACAAAGGCTGCGCAGTCATGGTCTGCTACGACAAGCAGTCCAACGACATCGCCCAAGGCGTGGACCACGCCTCCGACGACCACCTCAACACCGGCGCTGGCGACCAGGGCCTGATGTTCGGTTACGCCTGCAACGAAACGCCTGAGCTGATGCCCGCGCCTATCTATTACGCCCACCGCTTGGTGGAGCGCCAGGCCCAATTGCGCAAAGACGGCCGCCTGCCCTTTTTGCGTCCCGACGCCAAAAGCCAGGTAACCATGCGCTATGTGGACGGCAAGCCGCACAGCATCGACACCGTTGTGCTCTCCAGCCAACACAGCCCGGACCAGTCAGAAACCGCCACCAAGATGAAAGACTCGTTCCGCGAAGCCATCATCGAGGAAATCATCAAACCGGTGCTGCCCAAAGAGTGGCTCAAAGACACCCGCTACCTGATCAACCCGACCGGCCGCTTTGTGGTCGGCGGCCCCCAAGGCGACTGCGGCCTGACCGGACGCAAAATCATTGTGGATACCTACGGCGGCGCCTGCCCGCACGGCGGCGGCGCTTTCTCCGGCAAGGATCCGAGCAAGGTCGACCGCTCGGCGGCTTATGCAGCCCGCTACGTGGCCAAAAACATTGTGGCAGCCGGTCTTGCCAAACAATGCCAAATCCAGGTGGCTTATGCCATCGGTGTGGCTCAGCCTATGAACGTGACCGTCTACACCGAAGGCACAGGCGTGATCTCCGACGAACAGATCGCCGCCCTGGTGACCGCACACTTTGATCTGCGGCCCAAAGGCATCATCCAGATGCTGGACCTCCTGCGCCCCATCTACGAAAAAACGGCTGCGTACGGCCACTTCGGCCGCGAGGAGCCCGAGTTCAGCTGGGAACGCACCGACAAAGCCGCCGCGCTGCGGGCCGCCGCGGGGCTTTAAAAGGGCACGATGAAGCTACAAACCCAACGCGCGATTGACCGCTGGCTTGGCCAGTTCTTGTGCGCGCTGGTGTCAGCTTGGGTGGGACTGACGCAGCGCAGCGCGGCCACGCTGGCTGCGCAACCCCGCCATATCGTGGTCATTCTGCTGTCCGAGATGGGTAGCATTGTGTTGGCCGGGCCCATGTTCGCGCAGTTGCGCAAGCGTTTCCCCAGTGCGCATATCCATGTGCTGCAGCTCAAGAAAAACCAGGAGGTCGCGCGGCTGCTGGGCCTGACCGAGCAGTCGCGTTTGCACACTCTGGACGACAGCTCGGGCTTACGTCTGCTGCGTGACATCGTTTTATTTGGCTGGCGTATGCGCGGCTTGGGGGTCGACGCCGTGGTGGACTGCGAACTCTTCTCGCGCGTCAGCAGCTTGCTGTCCTTTGCAAGCGGCGCGCCGGTGCGGGTGGGCTTTACCCCGCACACGCAGGAAGGCCTGTACCGCGGCAGCTTCATCCACCACGGCATTCCCTACAACCCCTACCAGCACATCAGCAAGCAGTTTTTGTCGCTGGTCGACGCGCTGACCGACGCGGGTGCCCCGCGCAATAAAACGGCGCCCATTCGCAGCGTTCCGCAGGAGCCCGAATTGGCCGTGGATTTCTCACCCACCGAACTCGACAGTTACCGCGCCCAGCTGCATAAAGACCACCCTGCCACCATCGAGCGGCGGCTTGTGCTGCTCTATGCCGGCGGTGGCTTGCTGCCGGAGCGGGCCTGGCCAGCGGCGCACTACGCGCGCGTCGCCCAGGGCCTGTGCGCGGCGGGCTTCGCCGTAGGGCTGATTGGCCTGAAGGACGATGCCGAACTCGCGCGCACACTGCGCGCCCAAGTTGGCCACGAAGCCTGCCTGGACCTGACCGGCTACACCCGCAGCATCCGAGAGTTGCTGATGCTTTTCCACGCGGCCAGCCTGCTGATCACCAATGACGGCGGGCCGGGACACTTCGCCACGCTGACGCCGATCCAAACCATGGTGTTTTTCGGGCCAGAGACCGGGCGTCTGTACGGCCCACTGGGTGCGCGCAACCTGGTGCTGGAATCCGGTATCGCCTGCTCGCCGTGCCTGAGCGCCTACAACCACCGGCAAACCTTTTGCGACGGCGACAACCAATGCCTCAAGCGCATCGCCCCGGATCCGGTGCTCGATCAGGCCCTGCAATTTTTGGGCAGCGCCGCGTGACGAGCTGGCAGCAGCGCGCGCTGCACCTGATGCAGCGACTGGGTCGGATTCGCTACTTCAAGTTTGGCGTGGTCGGTGCCAGCGGCACGGTGGTCAATATGGCGGTTCTGTACCTGTGCCATAACTACCTGTTTGGCGGATTGGAAACGGATCTGGGCAAGCCCTACCTTTCGCTGGCGGTGGCCATCGCGTTAGCAACCTTCAACAATTTCAGCTGGAATCGCCTGTGGACCTGGGCCGACCGCCGCGCGGATGTTGCGGAGCAGGCTGCGCCCGGCTTCCTGCACCAATTGTTGAAATACGCGCTGGCCTCCTGGTTCGGCATCGGCGTGCAGTACGTGCTCACGCTGTGGTGGTCCCACTTTATGCACTACATGCTGGCCAATGTGCTGGCAATCCTGGTGGCAAGCGTCAGCAACTTTTTAGCCAACGATCGCTGGACCTTCAAAAAGCCCCAACCATGAACAAGCCGCATGCCGCGCCGCCCGCACCGCTGTGGCCGTGGGTGGTGCTGATCGCAAGCGTGGTGCTGCTGTATTTTTTGGGCTTGGACAGCGCGTACGCGCCAACCAATGGCGATGAGCTGGTCTATGTGCACATCGCCCGTGCCACGGCGCAAACCGGCCAGTGGCTGCCCCTGGCCAGCGAACTCGACCACATGCGCAACACCAAGCCGCCCATGCTGTTTTGGCAGGCCTTGGTGGCGGGCGACTGGGGTCGTCACTGGTCCATGGCTGCGCTGCGTCTGCCCAGCGTGGTGTATACGCTGCTGACCGCCACGCTGGTGGGCCTGCTGACCCGGCGCATCAGCGGCAGCGTGCGGCAGGCCTGCATTGCAGCCGCGGTGTATCTGTTGTTTTTCTCCACCTTCCGATACTGCCGGGCCTACCTGACCTCGGCACCCGAGACCTTCTGGTTCGGCCTGCCCTTGTTTGCTTATTTGTGGATTGCCGCACGCCCCGCCGAAGCAGCACCCCGCGCCGCGCCGTTCCGGCTGTACCTGGTCAGCGGCATCTGTTTTGGCATCGGCGCCCTCTACAAGTCCTTTGCGCTGATTGCCCCGGCCTGCGCCACGTTGTGGGCTGCGGCCCTCCTCGCTGCTCCGCAGCCGCGACGCCGGATCCTGATACCGACCACCCTCAAGACAGCGTTCAGCGCGGCAATCGCACTCTCGGTTTTTGCGCTGTGGTTCTGGCTCGACCCCGACCCTGCATCCGTCTGGCAGGAGTTTGTGCTGGGCGAAAACACCCGCAAGATGGACAGCGCCCTACCCTACTGGCAAGCCGCTTTGTGGGGTGATGACCCGGTCTACAAACAGCTATGGGCCTATCCGGAAAATGCCGCGACCTTGGGCCTGATCGTAGTGGGGGGCATGGTCAGCGCTGCCCGGCTGTCCTGGCAGGGCCGCAATGCGCCGATCACGGTGCGGCCGGCGCTGCACCTGCTCTGGGTATGGCCCCTGATGTGGCTGCTGGTGTTCGCCATACCCAGCCAGCGCGATGCGCGCTACCTGATTCCGGCGATGCCAGCCGTGGCCATTGGTTTGGCCTTGCTGTGGGAACGCATCGGCCGCGGCTGGTTCGTGGCCAACACACTCGTGCTGGTGCCGGCCATCCTGGTGCTGGCGCGGATTGCCTGGGTGCTGGGCGAAAGCGATATCGCAAGCCCGTGGCTTTTGTGGGCCGCCATGGTGTTTGTGCTGGGCGGCGTCGCGGCAGCGCTGGCGGTCGTTCTGGTTCCAACCCACAGCCGCATGGGGGCCTTGTGGGTTTGCGCTGGGCTGTACGCCTGCTTTCTTTTCATGGCGGCACCCCTGGACCAGCGCAGCGCCCAGTTCAGCGCGCAAACGCAAGGCGCCCTGGCCGATAAACGCGTGGCCGTACCCAACGGATTCACGGGTCAGTTCGAACGCTTTCGCTTTGTGCTGCCGGGTGCCGATCTCGTCCCGTATGACGCCCTGGGCCGCAATACCGGCGTGCTGGAGCCCACCATGCCGGCTGGCCCGCGCCTGGAGTTTTTGCTGCGCCAGTTC
>CAIOUR010000182.1 GCA_903861575.1 uncultured beta proteobacterium
CCTGGGGGGCCGTGTTCCGCACACACACTTAGACCTGTTCCTGGGCAACGCCGGAACCGCCATGCGCCCGCTGACCGCCGCCTTAGCGGTACTCGGCGCTGATTGCACGCTGCGTGGCGTCCCGCGCATGCACGAGCGCCCGATTGGCGATCTGGTCGACGCGCTGCGCCAGCTGGGCTGTGATGTGGGCTACCTTGGAACCGAGGGCTTTCCACCCCTGCGGGTCGGCACCCCGAAGCTGCAGCTTGACGCGCCCATCAGGATTCGCGGCGACGTCTCCAGCCAATTTCTGACCGCCCTGCTCATGGCCTTGCCGCTGGTGGCGCGCCAGACCATCGTGATCGAAGTCGTGGGTGAGCTGATCAGCAAACCGTATATCGACATCACCCTCAAGCTGCTGGCCCAGTTTGGCGTGGCCGTGCACAACGACGGCTGGCAGCGATTCACGATTGCAGCGGGCAGCGCCTTGCGCTCGCCAGGCACGGTGCATATTGAAGCCGATGCCTCGTCGGCCAGTTACTTCATCGCGCTGGGGGCCCTCAGCGCAGACCCCCGTGGCATCCACATCCACGGCGTGGGGGCAGCGTCGATCCAAGGCGACATACGGTTTATTGAAGCGGCACAGGCCATGGGCGCGCAAGTCGACAGCCAGGCCAATAGCCTGCATGTGCGCCGGGGCATGTGGCCGCTGCGCGCCATTGAATTGGATTGCAACCACATTCCGGACGCCGCGATGACGTTGGCGGTGATGGCGATGTTTGCACAGGGCACCACCCGCTTGCGTAATATCGCCAGCTGGCGGGTCAAAGAAACCGACCGCATTGCCGCGATGGCCTGCGAGCTGCGCAAACTCGGCGCGCAGGTCCATGAGGGCCCGGATTTTCTGGAGGTAACGCCGCCCGCGCAGCTCGCAGACTGGCGCGCAGCCAGCATCCATACCTATGACGATCACCGCGTGGCCATGTGCTTCGCGCTGGCCGCCTTGAATCCGGCGGGGCTGCCGGTGCGTATAGAAGATCCGCAATGCGTGGCCAAAACTTTTCCGGATTATTTCGAGGCGCTTTTTGCGGTAGCCAATCCCGCTGCTGTGCCGGTCATCTGCATTGACGGACCGACCGCATCGGGCAAAGGCACACTGGCCAGCGCATTGGCGGCGCGCTTGGGTTACCACTTTCTCGATTCCGGGGCGCTGTACCGGATCAGCGCCTACGCCGCCGTGCACGCGGGTATCGCTTTGGACTTGGAGAACCAGACCCGAATCGCGCAACGCATCACCACTCTGGCCATCCGCTTCGAGGGCGACACCGTCTGGCTTGACGGGCTGGATGTGAGCCAGGCCATCCGCACCGAAGAGGCCGGCGCCAATGCGTCCAAGGTCGCAGCGCTACCCGAAGTGCGCGCGGCCTTGCTGGGTTTGCAGCACAGCTTTGCCCGCTTGCCCGGCTTGGTAGCGGACGGACGCGATATGGGCACGGTGATTTTTCCGCAAGCGCCGCTTAAGGTCTTTTTGACCGCAGACGCCGCCTGCCGCGCCGAACGCCGCCTGCAGCAGCTCGCTGCCCGGGGCGTACCGGCTATACTCTCCGGCCTTCTGGCTGACTTGCAGGCTCGGGACGCGCGGGACTCTTCCCGCACCACTGCGCCGCTCAAAGCAGCTGAAGACGCCCAACTGCTGGACAACGGCACGCTGACGGTGGAGCAATCTATCGACACGGTGCTGGCCTGGTGGCAAAGCAAGCAGCCTTTTTAAGCCGGACGGCTTGATCAGGCAGAACGGTCCCTCCGACTCCCCTCGCGCTGCACGGCGCACGGTCGGTGGGTTCAACAACTTAACCCGCGGCTTGATCCGCAATCTGAATGTCCGAATCTTTCGCAGCCCTGTTTGAAGAGTCACAAAAAGCCTCCGAAACCCGTATTGGCGAGGTGGTTACCGCCGAAGTCGTTCGTATCGAACACAACTTTGTCGTCGTCAACGCCGGCCTGAAATCCGAAGCCTACGTTCCCCTGTCTGAGTTCAAAAGCGACCAGGGCGAACTCGAAGTCCAAGTCGGCGAGTTTGTTTCGGTGGCCATCGTGGCCATGGAAAACGGCTACGGCGACACCATCGTCAGCCGCGACACCGCCAAGCGTTTGGCATCGTGGATGAGCCTGGAAAAGTCCCTGGAATCCGGCGAATTTGTGACCGGCACCACCAGCGGCAAAGTCAAAGGCGGTCTGACCGTGCTGGTCAACGGTATCCGCGCTTTCTTGCCCGGTTCGCTGGTGGACACCCGTCCGACCAAAGATCTGTCGCCGTGGGAAAACAAGACCATGGAATTCAAGGTCATCAAGCTCGACCGCAAGCGGAACAACGTTGTGCTCTCGCGCCGCGCTGTAATCGAAGCCTCGATGGGCGAAGAGCGCGCGAAGTTGATGACGACCCTCAAGGAAGGCTCCATCGTCAACGGCGTGGTCAAAAACATCACCGAATACGGTGCGTTTGTGGACCTCGGCGGTATCGATGGCTTGCTGCACATTACCGACATGGCCTGGCGCCGCGTCCGTCACCCGTCTGAAGTGGTGACCGCGGGACAAGAAATCACCGCCAAGATCCTGAAATTCGACACCGAGAAAAACCGCGTGTCGCTGGGTCTGAAGCAAATGGGAGACGACCCTTGGATGGGCGTGAACCGCCGCTACCCCCAAGGCACCCGCATGTTCGGCAAGATCACCAACATGGCCGATTACGGCGCCTTTGTGGAGCTCGAGCCCGGCATCGAAGGTTTGGTTCACGTATCTGAAATGGACTGGACCAACAAGAACGTGGCCCCCTCGAAAATCGTGGCACTGGGAGACGAAGTCGAAGTCATGGTCCTGGAGATTGACGAGGACAAGCGCCGCATTTCCTTGGGTATGAAGCAATGCCGTGCCAACCCGTGGCAGGAATTCGCGCTTAACACCAAGCGTGGCGACCGCGTCAAAGGCCCGATCAAATCGATCACCGACTTCGGCGTATTCGTGGGCCTGGCTGCCGGCATCGACGGCCTGGTGCATTTGTCCGACCTGTCCTGGAACGAAACCGGCGAAGCCGCTGTGCGCGAGTTCAAAAAGGGGCAGGAAGTTGAAGCCATCGTGCTGGCAGTGGACGTGGACCGCGAACGCATCTCGCTGGGTATCAAGCAACTCGACTCCGACCCGTTCACGACTTTTGTGTCCATGAACGACAAGGGCCAGGTTGTGACCGGTAAGGTCAAGACCGTGGACGCCAAGGGTGCCGAGATCGATCTGGGTCAGGACATCATGGCCTACCTGCGTGCCTCCGAGATCAGTCGCGACCGTGTGGAAGATGCGCGCAACGTACTCAAAGAAGGTGACGAAGTCACCGCCGTGGTGGTGAACGTGGACCGCAAGACCCGCAACATCCAGTTGTCGATCAAGGCCAAAGATGCAGCGGACGAAAGCGAAGCCATGGCTTCCCTGAGCCAGAACTCACGTGAAAACGCGGGAACGACGAGCTTGGGTGCTTTGCTGCGCGCGAAGTTGGATAACAACTAAGCTATCGTTTCACAGGCATATTGACGTTGAACAGGGACCGCCGGTAAACGACCAGCGGTCCCTGTTTTTTTACTGCAATCAACACACCTGCTATGACCCGCTCTGATTTGGTCGAAGAACTGGCCAGCCAATTCCACCAGCTAACCCAACGTGACGCCGAAGCTGCTGTCAAGTCCATCCTGGATGCCATGAATGACGCATTGGTTCGTGGACACCGAATTGAAATCCGCGGCTTTGGCAGTTTCACCGTGAATCGCCGCGCACCCCGTCAAGGTCGTAACCCGCGCAGTGGCGCCAGCGTTGCAGTGCCTGAGAAGCGGGTGCCGCACTTCAAACCCGGTAAAGCGTTGCGGGAAGCCGTTGACCAGGGCCCTGCTTCATCCGCTGTTCA
>CAIOUR010000183.1 GCA_903861575.1 uncultured beta proteobacterium
GCTCTGCATACAAGTATTGGTCACCAATCGGTAAAAAATCCGAATTTGTCTTGCGAAAGGTAGAGCCAAGGCTCATCATCGGCAGCTGAGCATCGAAATCATCATTTTTAAGCGGCGAATTTATTGGTAGAAAGTGAATATTTGGAAACGATCGCTCAAATAAGGGGATTAATCTGGGATCCAACAATACCGTTAATTCCGGTATTTTGCGCTTCGCATCATTCAGCATAGTTGCGAACAGCACCTGATCTCCGACGCCTTGCTCAGCCCATATCAACACACGCCTATGACCAATATTCTCAGAATCCCACATCTCTAAAGAGGTATGGAGCATTGCCTGAGGCTCCTTCGGCCGAACAAATCTCCACCTATACAGCTCCCACCCTTTCTGAAAATTCTTTTGCGATAAATATACGAGCGATTTATTAAACTGAGCTTCAGCGTTATTTGGATCTAGGATGATCGCCGACTCATAACTTTCCAACGCTCCGGAAATATCCCCATTTTGAAAAAGTAGAGAGCCTCGATTGAAAAATAAATTAGAGTTTTGGGGTTCCAGTTCAATGCATCGATTGAAGTCATCCAAACTTTGCTGATATTTGTACAGTCGCTGGAAGGCAATACCCCTATTGCACAGGGCTTGAACGAGAACTGGATTTAATTTCAGCGCGCGATCAAAAGCCTGAATAGCGTCGTTAAGTTTTCCTAAGGATAAAAGGGATATACCTTTAAGGCAATGGGCGTCAGCAAACTCCGGATTAACCTGAAGTGCGAGATCACAGGTCGAAATTGCCATCCCAGGTTCGCCGGTTTTTTCCAACATCACGGCCTTATTCAAATATGCATGTATTGACTGCGGGTCGAATTGAATCGCCGAATCGTAGCTAGCAATAGCTTCTTGGTGTTGGCCAAGTGCATCAAGCGCGTTCCCACGGTTGACATAAGCCGGAGCGAATCGAGGATTCAAGGTTAACGCTTGTGCATAACTTTCAACTGCTTTCTGGTTTTCGTGAAGGGCATAAAACGCAAGACCGCGATGATTAAAGAACAGTGCGTTATCTGGTTTTATCGCTATGGCCTTGTCAATTAGCGCAATCGCGGCACCATGATTGCCAATTTGATGAGCCATAAGTCCCAACAAATGCAGGGCATCCGCATGCCAAGGATGCACCTGCAGAATATGTTCGTAAATTGACTTGGCTTTCTGGAGTTCGCCCGCCTGATGTAACTGCACAGCAGTGGACAATTGAGCACCGATATCGAACTCTCGCGACACTGCCATTCGACGTCCTCCATTGGGAGATGCGGTACCGATTGGGCGGGTAGTATTGTTAGGAGTCCTGGCCATAAAATTGGTAGTAAGTGCAGCGCGGTACGGCGAATCTACAAAGCACTTTATCACCCCAAACATGAGCGCCCAAGCGGAGAACCAATTTGATACCTAGCCTCACGCTGGTGGTCGGCTTTGACCAACGAGAAGCCATCAGCTACCACACGTTTTGTCAGAGCGTCTTGGAGAAGGCATCTATTCCGGTGCGCTTTATACCGCTGGCTGAAAATACGCTGCGCTTTTACCGGGAGTGCCACGAAAACATCAGCAACAGGTTCATTTTCAGCCGCTTTTTGACTCCCTACCTAACTGATTACCAAGGTATGGCCGTATATGCGGATGGCGATATGGTGTGTCAAACTGACATCGCAGAACTCGCCGCTATGTTTGACCCTGCCAAAGCCGTTCAGTTGGTACAACACCATTACCAGACCAAGGCCACCACAAAGTACTTAAATAACCGCAACGTCAACTATCCGCGTAAGAATTGGTCTAGCTTGGTGATGTTCAACTGTGCGCACCCAGCTAACCGCGTGCTCACCCCGGCTTACATCGAAGAAAAAGACGGCTCGCACTTGCACCGCTTCGGATGGTTGCACGACGAAGACATTGGCGCACTGCCACTGGAGTGGAATTGGCTCGCTACCGAGTACGAAGACAACCCCAGCGCCAAAATCGTCCACTACACCCTTGGCACGCCCTGCTTTCAAGATTACAGAGGTGCTGCCATGGCGGAACATTGGTGGCAGGCCAACGCCCGTGCAAATGAAGGACTGGATCGCTAAACGCTTCAACACATAAAAAACCCCCACCATGTCTCCATGGTGGGGGTTTTAGTTTCTAAGAACCTCAACTGGCACTAGGCCAGCGGAAGATTAGAAAGAGTGGTTCAAAGCAATCACGAGCGCGTTGGGGTTGGAAGTGCCTGCGTCCTGGGTGGTTGCGTACGTACCAGAGATATTGGTACGGTTGGACAGCTTGTACACAGCGTTGTAGATCGAACCAGAGTACGTTGTATCGCTGCTAGCAGAAGCGTTACCCGACTTGGCACGTGTACCCCATTGCGCGCTCAGGGTGAGCGGGCTGTTGGCCAGAGGAATGCTGATACCGACCAATGTGTCCGTACGGGTATTGCCGTAGGTGTAGGTCTGCTGTTGGTAACCAGCGCCGATCTTTGCAACACCCATGTCGTACGCAAAAGATGCGCGGTGACGGTAGTTGGCATTGGACGTGGCATTGTTAGCCATGTCAAAGGTGCGATAACCCACGTTCAAAGTCAGAGCACCAGCTGCGTAGTCGGCAGAGTAGGTGTTGTAACGCTGGTAGTCAGCAGTGTTGCCGTAACCAGCAGCACCCGCGCCTTCACCGCTTGCACCGCTGTTGGGAGCGGACTCAGTGTGCGCCACGCTCAACGCGATTTGGTCGGTCAGCTTGAACTTGTAGACCAGGTCTTCGTTGTAGGTCGGTGTGCTGAAGGTGTTGATAACGGAAGAGATCGAACCAGAGCCCAAGGAACCGTATACGCAAGAACCAGCAGAGGCGATACCGCAAGACAGGTAATCGTCAGAGTAGATCGAATCCACTTTCAGGGAACCGGCGGAGCCCATGTCCAAAACCATAGACAGGTCACGACCAACGGAGGCTTTGTCGGTGGTATTCAGCTTGACACCCATCTTGCTGGTCAACTTGCCCAGGCCTTCGATGTCTTCAGTCATCGTGAAGTTAAGGCTGGCGTCGTCTTTACCCATACCGCTGGCCGTTGCGCCTGCGCTGGTCTGGGTTTGGAAGTAAGCGTAGCCGATCGAGCCGGTCATAACGGCCTGAGCGAATGCACCGCCGGTAACTGCAACAGCAGCCAATGCAACTAGTGTCTTTTTCATCATGAAAATCTCCAAAGTTAAAACAAATTAACCAGGACCGGCATAGCTACCAATCCCAGCGAACTACCCATCTAAGAGCAGTTACGGTGTATTCCAACAGATGTCCGGCCCTCGGGAGCCATGACGAGCGGTAAATGGCCTTAAAAACTGCTGGAGTGTTGCGGCTCGACAACATCACAGGCAATTTCAGGAGCATTGCCCCCCCACCTGGCTGCTAGGCGTATTGGCTGGCGACCATGGACAATCGGCTCATGCACTCGCCCCAAAGCCACACCACCCCCGTCGACATCCTGATTAACACCTTGGACAACGCGCTGCGCACCCTGTTCGCCGCACCGCACGCCAGCAGCGCGTGCGCCACGCTGCCAGAAGCCCCGACGCAGCTCGCCGAGGCGGAGCGCGCCCAGGCCGCCGGGCTGATGCGGGTCAACCACGTGGGTGAGATTTGTGCGCAGGCGCTCTACACGGCGCAGGCAGTGGCCACCCGCAACCCCGGCTTGCGCGCCCAGTACGAGGCGGCCTGCGCCGAAGAAGTGGACCACCTGGCCTGGACCGCGCAGCGGCTGGACGAGCTGGGCGCAGGGCCTTCGCTGCTGAACCCGCTGTGGTACGCGGGCGCATTCGGCCTGGGGCTGCTGGCCGGGCGCTTGGGTGATGCCGTCAGCCTGGGCTTTGTGGTGGAAACCGAGCGCCAGGTGGGCGCGCACTTGGAAAGCCATTTGGGCAGCGGGCCTGACGCCCTCCCTCCCGCCGACCACGCGTCACGCGCCATCGTGGCGCACATGCACCGCGACGAACTCGCCCACGCCCGTGCTGCCGAAGACGCCGGAGCGGCTCAGCTGCCACCGGCTGTGCAAGAGCTGATGCGCAGTGCCGCCAAGGTCATGACGACGGTGGCACGACGCGTCTGAGGTGAGAAGCGCGTCCTCAGCCCGACAGCCGGTACGGCTCCTCGAAATCCAAAAACTCGTTTTCGCCCAGCGCCCCGTCAATCCAGGCGCGTACGCCAGCCAAAGCCAATACCCGGTCCACATACGCCTCCACCTGCGGCTGCATGGGCAGCGCGTAGGTGCGCAGGCGGGTGCACACCGGGGCAAAGTAAGCGTCAGCCACGGTGAAATGATCAAACAACAGGGGGCCGCCGTGCTGCGCCAGGACCTCGCTCCACATGGCGGTCAGGCGCGCCACGTCGGCGCGCACGCCGGGCTGGTCGCGCCAGATCAAGGCGCCCTGAGACGCCAAATCAGCCTCGATATTCATGGGGCAGTGGCTGCGCAGGGCGCTAAAACCCGCGTGCATTTCAGCGCAGATGCTGCGCGCTCGGGCACGGTCTGCGACCGCGCGCGGCCACAGCTGCTTGTCGGGGAACTGTTCAGCCAGGTATTCGGCAATCGCCAGCGTGTCCCAGACTGCCAGCTCGCCGTCTAGCAGCAGCGGGACTTTGCCTGCGGGGCTGAGCGTGCGCAGCGTCGTCTTGAACTGCGAATCGGACGCGAAGGAGTCAAAGCGCACCATGACTTCTTCAAACGGGATGCCGGCCTGCGTCATCAACACCCAGGGGCGCATGGACCAGGACGAGTAGTTTTTATTGCCGATAAAGAGTTTCAGCATGGCGATCTCAGCGGTTGCTTCAGGGAAGGTCGGCCCCAGGGTCGGGCTGCGCCGCCTCGGCTTCGCTGGGCGGGCCGATGCGGCCTAAGCGTGCCTTGATGGATTGCGGTTGGCCGCTGAGCATGGCAGCATATAGCGTGGTGTTGGCCAGCACTTTTTTGACGTAGTCCCGGGTTTCAGGGAAAGGCACGTTCTCGGCCCAGATCGCACCCTCCACGGCTAAGGGTCCGCTGCGCCAGAGGCGCGCGCGCCCCGGGCCGGCGTTGTACGCGGCGGCGGCCAGCGGCATCGAACCGCCAAAGCTGTCCAGGGCCAGCTTGAGGTAGCCGGTGCCGATGGCGATATTGGTGTCGCGGTCGTTGAGTTTGTGCGGGGCGAAGTCCGTCATGCCCAGCTTTTTGGCGGTCCATTTGGCGGTAGCGGGCATGACCTGCATCAAGCCGGAGGCACCCACGCCGGAACGGGCGTCCATGATAAAGCGGCTTTCCTGGCGGATCAGGCCGTACACATAGGCTGCGTCCAACCCGACGGCGGTACTGCGCGCTACGACGCTTTGTCGGAAGGGTGTGGGGAAGCGCTGTTCAATGTCCACCAGGTTGCGGGTCCGGTCGCTGGCATTGATGCAGCGGTCCCAGACTTCGGCGCGGCAGGCCATGTCGGCCGCAGCCAACAGCGCGCGGTCGTCCATGCCGCCGTTATGGTGCAGGTTGGTGGTGTAGTTCCACTCGCGCACGCCCTCGGCGCGCAGGCCGATCTGGATGGCGTAGAGGCCGCGCTGCAGGCCGGGGTTCTGGCGAGCAGCGTCACGCTCGGCTGCGGTAAGCGGCGCAGGACGGGGGGGAGCGCTGATACGGCCACCCGTCTCCTCCAGCGCCAGCATTTCATAGAACCCACGGGTACCGGCCAGTGCCTGCAAAGCGTTCAAAGCCGCCACGCGCGCAGGGTCGTTCGCACCAGGGCTGAGTTCAAGCTGCGCGCGCGCATGCCAGTACGCCCAGGCCGAATCTGCGCGCAAACCGGGTGGCATGGCGTTGATAAAGGCCTGCGCCCGCGCCCACTGCCCGGCGCGCAGAGCGGCCCGCGCACCCCAGGCCAGGTGGTCTTCGTGCATCTGCGCCAGATTGCCTTTAGCGAAGTAACCCAGCGCGTCGGGGTCCTGCTTTTGCGCCGCCCGCTTGCCGATCACGCCCCATATCCAGCTGCGCTCTTCCGCGCTCAGCTGGGCGCGCCAGCGCAATTTATCCACCTGCTGCGCGGCCTTTTGGTAGTCGGAATCAGCGAGGCGAATCATCGCCAACGACACCAGTTCACGCGTTTTGGGGCGCATGGCGGTAAGTTTGTCGTCCAGGTATTTGGCCGGGCGTTGGTAGACGATGTCAAAGCCCTTGACCCAGGACGGATCTAGGATGCCGATGGCCTGCGCCGCCACCTGCGGGCGGTCATTTTCCATGGCCAGACGGGCGCGCAGCCACGCCACCTGGGCAGGCAGCTTGTGGGCCTTATAGAGCGCGTCAAATGCGCTGGAGCAACCCTCTTCGGACTCGCGCAACGCCAACCAGTTGGTTTGTACGGTTGCGGCCACATCAGCGCGGTTGGTCACGAAGTCCGCAAGCGCGGCGAAGCATTGGATGGAGCGGTCATCGCCCATGCGGTAGAGCGGGTACTGGGTGTTGAACGTCTGCCAATCGGCAGAGCGGCCCAGCTGCAAAAGCCAGTCAGCGCGCAAGCGGTCTTCCTGGTAGGTGCCCGCGTAGGTGCTCAGAAACGTCTGGATGTCGGTTTTGCTGGCCGTGTCCAGGCGATTGGACATTTCCCAGTACGCGGCCCAGGGCTCGAGCATGTAGCCCTTGAATTGGGGCAAAGCGGCAGCCAAGGCGCGGCTGTCACGCCGCCGGTAGGCCTGTGCCATGTCCAACAAGGCAGCGTCCAGTCGGGGGTTATCCGCAGAGGCTGCCGGGGCCGCCTGCGCTTGCAGTGGCGCAGCGAAAAACGATGCGCCCCAAAGCAAGGCGGCAGCGGCAAAAAGAGTCCAACGGGGTAATGCTGTCAAAATGGTTCTACTTCACTCAATTCACCGATTATGGACAAGTCCTCCGAATCCGCCGGCGAGGCCAAAAAGGCCCTGCGTAAAGAGTTGCTGGCCTTGCGCAATGCGCTACCCGACCGGCAACATCGCAGTGAATTGCTGCAGCAGGTCATGCGGATCTGGCTGCTGCGGCGCGAAGACACGGTGATCGGGGCGTACTGGCCCATCAAAGGCGAATTTGACCCTCTGCCCGCGCTGCACCGCTGGAAAGAAGACGGCGAGTTGTTGGACCAGCCGCAGCCCCGGCGCATCGCCCTGCCCGTCATCAACAAAGCCCATAAAACCATGACCTTCCACATCTGGTACCCGGGCTGCGAAATGGAGGAAGACGCCTATGGCATTCCCAAACCCAAAGACACCGAGATGGTCTCCCCTACGCTGCTGTTTGTGCCCTGCGTGGGCTATAGCGCCGGGGGTTACCGTCTAGGCTATGGCGGCGGCTTTTACGACCGCATGCTGGGCAGCCTGGAGCCGCGGCCGTTCACCGTGGGGCTGGGCTTTGGCGTGGGCTATGTCAGCGACTTTTCACCCGAGCCGCACGATGTGCCGCTGGACGCCATCCTCACCGACTTTGGCGAAGCGTGGCCGGTGGCCGACATCTCTCGCCCGCAGCGCTGACCCCCCGGCCAATGACAGGCAAGCGCTAGGGCGTTTGCGCCGCCAGCTTTTGCAAATCCCGGGCGTAAGAGGCCAGTTTGTCGGCCATGTGGCGGCGCTGACTGGGGCTTGTGGTTGCGTGGAACTCGGTAACGTGGACACAGTCCGCCGCGATGATGCGATCCAGATATACCCGGTACATCGGGTCAGGCGACACCAGACTGCGCTCCAACAGGGCCTCGATGGCGGGCTGGGCGCGTTCGGGCGGCTGCCCGCGCAGCGCTTCAATCGTGTCCAGGATGTCGGCATGGCGGCGTTGTAGTTCCTTCCAACCCGATGCCGAGTCATACGGCGTCAATTCCAACTGGCTGCGCAACAAGGCGGTTTGCGCCGGGCTGGCTGAGCCGTACCAATTTTTCACGTTGTCCAAGGCCTTGTCCAGCCGCTCATCTATTTGCTCGGAAGGACGTGCGTCCAGCCACTTGCCGCGCCAGGTCTTGGCCGATTTGGCGAGCTCTCGGCGCACACGCTCGGCTTGCGCGGGCTTGAGCGTGGGCGCGGTGGCTGCAATCAACGGGGCGCTGCGGTGGGCGAAGCCGCGCACATAGTCCAGGCCTTCGCCGTACCAGGCGCAGACCTGTCCGGCGTTTAACTCACCCGGCGCAGCCGCCTGCACGGTTTGCAGCATCTGCGCGATGCGGGGCAGGTCTTCTTTGCGGTGCCAGGCGTGCAATTGCGCCAGATCAGCCTTTACGCGGGCGCTTTGGGCAGCGTCAAAGTCGGCATAGGAATCCAGCCACCAATGAATTGCAAAGGGCGCGTTGTTGTAGGCCGGAACGACAGCACTGCAGCCACCCAGAATCAGCAAACAGGCTGCGCCGATAATCCGGCAGATGACGGCAAAGCCGCCTCCCCCCACGCGCAAAGGTGTGCATAAAAAAGGCATAGTTGTGGCAACTGACAATTTGGCTAGCCCCCCGCCCCCCGTGGACGTGGTCATTATGGCGGCGGGTAAGGGCACCCGCATGATGAGCAGCCTACCCAAGGTCCTGCACCGCCTGGCCGGACTCCCCTTGATTTCCCATGTGCTGCACACCGCGCGCAGCTTGCAGGCCCGCAACACGGTTGTGATCACAGGCCACGGTGCGGACGCGGTAGAGGCTGCAATCGGCGGCTCCGGTTTGCAGTTCGCACGGCAAATGCCCCAATTGGGCACCGGTCATGCCGTGCAACAGGCAGTACCGCTGTTGGCAGGTGATGGCGTGGTGCTCGTACTGTCAGGCGATGTACCCCTGATTCACGCAGACACGCTGCGCGCATTGGTGGCGGCCTGCGCCGGGCAGCGGCTGGCTTTGCTCACCATCCAGCTCAACGACCCGACCGGTTACGGGCGTGTTGTACGCCAGAGCGACGCGGTACGGGCCATCGTGGAACACAAAGACGCCAGCGATGCGCAGCGCACTATTACCGAGGTTTACAGCGGCATCATGGCGGCCCCGGCGCACGCGCTCAAAGGCTGGCTGGCGCGGCTGCACAGCCGCAATGCGCAAGGCGAGTTCTACCTGACCGATGTGGTGGGCATGGCCGTGGCCGACGGCATGGACGTTGTGGCGCACACCATCGCCGACGCGCTGCAAGTGGCCGGCGTCAACAGCCCTGCGCAACTGGCCGAGCTGGAGCGCGCGCACCAGTTGCGCACCGCGCAGGCGCTCATGGAACGCGGCGTGCGGCTGCAAGACCCGGCGCGGCTGGATGTGCGCGGCACGCTGGAATGCGGCAGCGACGTGGAAATTGATGTGAACTGTGTCTTTGAGGGCCGGGTGCAACTGGGCGATGGGGTGAAGATCGGCCCCAACTGCGTCATTGCCGATTGCGCCATTGAACGCGGCGCGGTGATCCAAGCCTTTACCCACATTGACGGCGAAAAGGCGGGCGTCACGGTCGGCGAGAACGCGCGGGTCGGTCCGTTTGCGCGGCTGCGACCGGGGGCGCGGCTTGGGCCTGAGGTGCACATCGGCAATTTTGTGGAAGTAAAAAACGCCACGCTGGCGGCTGGCTCAAAAGCCAACCACCTGGCGTATGTGGGCGACGCGAGCGTGGGCGAACGCGTCAACTTCGGCGCAGGCAGCATCACCGCCAATTACGACGGCGTCAACAAGCACCGCACCGTGATTGAGGCCGACGTGCAAGTCGGCAGCAACTGCGTGCTGGTCGCCCCCGTCACCCTGGGCGCGGGCAGCACCATTGGCGGCGGCTCCACGATCACCAAAGACACGCCTGCAGGCGCGCTGACGGTGGCGCGCGGCAAACAAGTCAGCGTGGCGGGGTGGAAGCGGCCAGCAAAACAGTCGTAGCCCTCAAACGAGCGAATCGTTCGATTAGCGCGTTTGGCACGGTGTGCATGGTACATTCTTACCATGCAAACCTTTTCCGCCAACGAAGCCAAAACCCAGTTCGGCCAATTTATTGATCTGGCCCAGCGCGAGCCGGTACGGGTCATGCGGCGCGACCGGGTGGTGGGCGTGATGGTCTCGGCGCGCGACTACGAAGCCATGCGCGCGTTTTACGCCAACCGCCTGCAACACACGCTGGCCCAGACCGCGCAAACAGCCCAAGACGCCGGCTTGACGCCCGAATTGCTCGACGAACTGCTGCGTGACGAATCTTGAATGGGTAATTGACACCAACGTGTTGATCAGCGCCGCGCTGACGGCGCGCGGTGCGCCCGCCCGACTGGTGCAGCGGGTGTTGGAACACGGCATGCTGGTTTTTTCACAGCCGACATTTGACGAGCTGAAAACCCGGCTCTACCGCCCCAAATTCGATCGCTACATCAGCCTGGAATTACGCGAAGCCGTGTTACACGACCTGAGCGCCGCCGCACGCTGGGTCGAGATTGGCGAGCCCGCCCGCTACTGCCGGGACCGCAGCGACGATATGTTCATCGAAACTGCGCTGGCGGCGCGGGCGGGTATCGTGGTTAGCGGAGATCAGGATTTGCTGCAAGCCCCACCGGTAGAGGGCTTGCGTATCTTGAACCCGGAGCAGGCGCTGGCGGAGCTGCTGGCCTGAGGCGCGACAAGCATCAAGCCCGCAGTGGAACCGTGGTGCTGAACTTGGCCCGCTTCAGGCTGAAAAATGCCTTCACGTTGCGCACATTGGCGTTCTGGGTCAGCAGGCGCTGGGTGGTGGCCAAGTAGTCTGGCATGTCCCGGGCCTGGATCACCAAGACGAAGTCCGGGCCGGGCGATACACGCCAGCATTGCTGAACCGGGTCCTCGGCAACAGCGCGTGCCTCAAACGCATCCAGATGCTCCGCGCCTTGCGCATCCATCGTGACTTCGACCAGGGCCGTGAGGCCATGGCCGAAGGCTGCGGACAGACGGTCCACAGAGAGGTGCGCCACTTGCCGCTCAATCCACCCGGCATCGACCAGACGCTTGACCCTGCGCAAGCAGGTGGGGGGCGAAATGTGAACCAACTCAGCCAAGGCCAGGTTGCTGCGTGATGCGTCGCGCTGCAAGGCGTCCAGCAATTGGATATCGATTAAGTCGAGTTCAATTTGTTCCATAAAAATCAGATAATCGTTATTTAATTTCTTAAATGATATTAATTGAAATTATATTTCTTATATATCGTAATATTATTCATTAATTTTTCATCAAAGCTTTTAGCATCTCCTCCATCTGATCCAAGGAGAAGCTATGTGCGGCATCGTAGGCGGGGTTTCCACCCGCAACATCGTCCCTGTGCTGGTGCAGGGTTTGCAGCGGCTGGAGTACCGGGGCTATGACTCCTGCGGCGTGGCGGTCCACACCGGCAGCCTGGGTACGCAGGGCGGTGGTTTGCAACGCGCCCGCAGCACGGCCCGCGTCGCGGAGCTGATGGAGCAGGTCCACAGCGGGCACATGCAGGGCGGCACGGGCATTGCCCACACGCGCTGGGCCACGCACGGCGCGCCGGTGGTGCACAACGCCCACCCGCATTTCAGCCACGGCACGGGCGCTCCCGGCAACACACCGGGGCGGGTCGCGTTGGTGCACAACGGCATCATCGAAAACCACGACGAACTGCGCACCGCACTCCAGACGCGCGGCTATGTGTTCCAAAGCCAGACCGACACCGAGGTCATCGCGCACCTGATTGACAGCCTGTACAACGGCGACCTGTTTGATGCCCTCAAGCAAGCCACCGAGCAGCTGCGCGGCGCCTATGCGCTTGCGGTGTTCCACAGAGACGAGCCGCACCGCGTGGTGGGCGCACGTGCCGGTTCGCCGCTGATTCTGGGCGTGGGCGTGTCGGACAGCGAAAACTTCCTGGCCAGCGACGCCATGGCCTTGGCGGGCGTGACCGACCAGATCGTCTACCTCGAAGAAGGCGACCACGTCGACCTGCAACTGGGCAAATACTGGATTGAAGACGCGCAGCACAAACCAGTGAACCGCGCTGTCAAAACCGTGCAAGCGCACAGCGGCGCGGCCGAGTTGGGGCCGTACCGCCACTACATGCAAAAAGAAATTTTTGAGCAGCCGCGCGCGATTGCCGACACCTTAGAGGGCATTGTGGGCATCACGCCCGAGCTATTTGGTGACGGCGCGTACAGCGTATTCAAGGGCGTGGAGCGCGTGCTGATTCTGGCCTGCGGCACCAGCTACCTGAGCGGCAGCGTGGCGCAATATTGGATTGAGGCCATCGCCAAACTGCCCTGCACGGTTGAGATCGCCAGCGAATACCGCTACCGCGAATCCGTGCCCGACCCAAAGACACTGGTGGTGGCCATCAGCCAGTCGGGCGAAACCGCCGATACCCTGGCCGCCCTGCGCCACGCGCGCAGCCTGGGTATGGCGCACACGCTGGCGATTTGCAACGTCGCCACCTCGGCCATGGTGCGCGAATGCGCGCTGGCTTATGTGACGCGGGCGGGCGTGGAAATCGGCGTCGCTTCCACCAAAGCCTTCACCACACAACTCGCAGCCCTGTTTTTGCTCACGCTGGCGCTGGCGCAAACCAAAGGACGCCTTAGCGACGCTGAAGAATCAGAGCACCTGCACGCGATGCGCCACTTACCGGCGGCGCTGCAAGCGGTGCTTGCGCTGGAGCCGCAGCTCATCGCCTGGGCGCAGGACTTTGCTTCCAAGGAAAACGCGCTGTTTCTGGGGCGCGGCGCGCATTACCCGATTGCCCAGGAAGGCGCGCTCAAACTCAAAGAGATCAGCTACATCCACGCCGAAGCCTATGCCGCAGGCGAACTCAAGCACGGGCCGCTCGCACTGGTGACCAGCGCCATGCCGGTGGTTACGGTGGCACCCCACGATGCGCTGCTGGAGAAGCTCAAGAGCAATATGCACGAAGTGCGTGCGCGTGGCGGCGTCTTGTACGTGCTGGCCGATGCGGACACCCAAATCCAAAGCAGCGAAGGCGTGCACGTGATCCGCATGCCCGAGCACTACGGCGTGCTATCGCCCATCCTGCACGTGGTGCCGCTGCAGTTACTGGCTTATCACACGGCCTGCGCACGGGGCACGGATGTGGACAAGCCGCGCAACTTAGCGAAATCGGTCACGGTGGAGTAGCGCAGCGCGGAGGTAACTGGCGCGCCAACTGAGCCCCCTAGAATGGACCAATGCCAACCAGTACCACGCAAAAATTCGCCCTAGGCTTGGGCCTTGCCATCGCCGCTCTCACCACTGCATTCGCTCTGTATGTCTACATCGCCATGACATGGAGCTACTCGGAAGGCGAGCGCGCTGGTTTTTTACAAAAGATTTCCAAAAAAGGCTGGATTTGTAAAACCTGGGAGGGTGAACTGTCACTGGTTGCCATGCCCGGGGCTGCGCCCGAAAAGTTCTTGTTCACGGTTCGGGATGAAACCGTGGCAGCCCAAATCAACGCCGCAGCAGGCAAACGCGTGACGCTGGCGTATGAGCAGCACAAGGGCTTGCCCACCTCGTGCTTAGGCGACACCGATTATTTTGTAGTGGGCGTGCGAGAGATCGAGTGAGGCGCGCGCCGGGTAACGTAGTCAATTGATCTTCTTCTCGCGCCCCTGCCAGTAGGGCTCGCGCAATTTGAATTTCTGTAGTTTGCCGGTGGCAGTACGGGCCAAGCTGCTGCGAAACTCCACCCGTTTGGGACACTTGTACCCCGCCAGCTTCGTGCGGGTGTAAGCAATCACATCGGCTTCAGTCAGCGTGGCACCAGGTGCCAATACCACCAACGCCATGACCAGCTCGCCCCATTTTTCGTCCGGCACACCAATCACCGCCACCTCGTCGATCTGCGGGTGACTGAAGATCGCGTCCTCAACTTCAATAGAAGAGACGTTCTCTCCGCCGGTGATGATCACGTCCTTCTTGCGGTCGGCAATCGTCAGGCAGGACTGTGCGTCCAGCGTGCCACCGTCGCCGGTGTGGAACCAGGTGCGCTGATCTGCACCGGTGCGAATCGCGGCGGCGCTCTCATCGGGCTGTTCCCAGTAACCATGCATCACCACATTGCCGCGCACCAGAACCTCCTGGTCGTGCGCCGTGGTGATCTCCACGCCGATGGCGGGAACGCCGGCACGACCCAGGCGCTGCGCTCGCTCGGTGGGTGTCAGGGCGTCGTATTCGAGGCTGGCGCGGTTCACCGTGAGCAGCGGCGCGGTTTCGGTGAGGCCGTAAATCTGGATGAACTCCCACCCCAGCTCAGACTCCACCCGCTCGATCGTGCGTGTCGGCGGCGGCGCACCGGCCACCACCACCCGCAGCTGTCCGTTACCCGGAATGGGGCCATCCCAGGACTGCGCAGCTTCCAGCACCATATTGAGAACCGCTGGTGCGCCCGCCATCAGGGTCACACCATGCTCAGCGATACGGCGCAGGATTTCCGCGCCATCAATTTTGCGCACGATGATGTGCTTGCCGCCCATGCCCGTCACCGCATAGGTCAGGCCCCAGCCGTTGCAATGGAACTGCGGCAGCGTGTGCAGATACACATCGCGGTCGCTCACGCCCAGATGCCAGCCCATGGTGGCTGCGTTGATCCATAAATTGCGGTGGGTCAGCTGCACCCCCTTGGGCCGCGCCGTGGTGCCGCTGGTGTAGTTGATGGTGGCCGTGGCGTCCTCGTCCGGCTCCCAGGGCTGTGGCTGAAGGTCATAGCGCAAAAGCTGCGCGTCGGACTGCGCGCCGATAAGGAATTTATGTTCGCAGCGCACACCGGATAGCGCCGCCTCGAGCTCCGGATCAATCAGCAAGACACGCGCACCGCAGTGGTCCACGATGTACTGCACCTCTTCAGCCACCAGCCGGAAATTGATGGGCACCAGAATGCGACCCCAACCGCTGACACCAAAAAATGCGGTCAACAGGCGCGCTGCGTTGTGGCTGACCATGGCCACGCGCTCACCCACCCCGATTCCCAGCGCATCCAGGCCCGCCGCCTGCGCGGTGGCGCGTACCATCATGTCGCCGTACGTTAGCGTGCCCCAACTGGCTGCCGGCTGCAGCGGCTCATCCACGCAAGCGGTGCGCTGCGGATAGACCTGGCTGGCGCGGCGCAAATGGTCCGCGATGGTGAGCGCTACTTTCATGCGAAATCTCCGTCTTGTTAAGCGTGGCTGAAGCCGCCTCTTCTATGAAATTGTAGGCCTGCCCTGGTCTGGCAATCCGCTGCGCCATAGAACCCACAGGCCCAGTAATGCAACCGCAAGCAGGACACCCGGGAACAACAGCGAAGGCGACCAATCCAATAAAGCCCCCGCGCATGACGATGCGACCAAGGCACCTAAGGTGTAGGTCAGTACCAATACCGAGGTGCTGTTCACCAGGGTGATGCCCCGCTCGCGGCTGCCAATGTCGAGCATGGTCAGCGTATAGAGCGTCCCTCCCGCTGCGCCCCACACCAGAGCAATAGGCCACAACAACGCCGGCCAAGTCGGTACAACAAAGCCGGCCGCTGCCGCAACAGCCAACATGGCTACCAGGCACAACATAAAGCGGCGCCGTCCGCGCGCGGGGTCGACAAAGCGATCGGCCACCATGCCCGCTGGGATGGCACACACCGTGCCGCCAGCGCCGCTGACTGATAGCAGCAAGGCTGCAGCACCGGTCGCCAGGCCCAGGCTTAATCCGTACAGGGGCAAAACCGAGCCCAGCCCCAACTCAAAAAAACCCGCGACAAAGCCGGCCAACATCACCACAGGATGCGCTGCAATGGCATGCCACAAACCGTGCAAGCCGACGCGCGCGCTTTCAACGTCATGCGCCACCGGTGTCCGCGGGATCAGAAAAGTCCAGCAGAATCCGAGAATCAACATTACCAACACAGCCCACAAACCATGCGGGCTGTCTACCCCCATCCAAGCGACCAGCGCAGGGCCGATCACCATGGTCAGCCCGATCAGGGTGGCGTACGCACCGATGAGTCGCCCGCGTTGTTGCGCAGGTGCAAATTCTGCAATGAACGATTCCGCGAGCACCCAGCGCAAACCCCCGGCCATGCTGGCTAGCAGCTCCAACACAAACCAGACCGCCAGGCTGCGGGTGACCAAAAATCCGCATACCGTGAACAAGGGGAGTCCGGAGGCCAGCCACAATGCGCGCCGCCGCCCGAGCCAGCGCACCAAGCCGGAAGCAAAAGGGGTGATGATGAAAATACCCAGCCAGGTGGTTGCTGCAAACAGACCGGCCACGGTGTTGGACACACCGGCTTGCTTGAGCATCAAAAGCAGCAGCGGTGAGAGCATAAAAATGCCCACCAACTGGAACAAGGTGGAGCCGAATACCGCCAGCAAGCCCCGTTGTGACGGCTGTCCCACCGCCTAGCCCGCGCTGCCCAGACTCAAACCCGCGTGCTCGCGCAGCGGGTGGAAGTGGATTTTGGGGAAACGTTCCTGTGCCAGCCGTACGTCATAGGGGCTGGTGCACAAAAATGCCAGCGTGTCGGCCGCGTCTTTGGCCATGCGCTGGGGGTAGGCGTTGACGAAATCACGCAACTCGGCTGGCGTATCGGCGGTGATCCAGCGCGCGCCGGTGTACTGGCTGCCCTCCAGTCGGATGTCGGCGTCGTACTCGCCTTTCAGGCGGTGTTGCACCACTTCAAACTGCAACTGCCCCACGGCGCCGAGCAGCATGTTGCCGCCGACCTCGGGTTTGAAGACCTGGATCGCGCCCTCCTCGCCCAGTTGCGCCAGGCCTTGCTGCAACTGCTTGGTGCGCAAGGGGTTTTTCAGCACCACGGTCATGAACAGCTCGGGCGCAAAAAACGGCAAGCCGGTGTATTGCAAGTTGATACTGCCGTCGGTAATCGTGTCACCCAATTGCACGCCGCCGTGGGTGGTAAAGCCCACAATGTCACCGGCATAAGCCTCTTCCACAGCCTCTCGGCGCTGGCTCATGAAAGTAACCACGCTGGTAGGGCGCAGCTCCTTGGCCGTGCGCATAACCTTGAGCTTCATACCCGGCGTGTACTTGCCGGAGGCCATGCGCACAAAGGCAATGCGGTCGCGGTGGTTGGCGTCCATATTGGCCTGCACCTTGAAGACCACGCCGCTGAATGGCGTGTCGTCGGGTTGCATCACCTGCGTATGCGGCTGGCGGTTGACCAGTGTGGTGCTGGTGCGGCTTTGCGGCGCGGGGGCCAGATCAACCAGCGCGTCGAGTACCTCCATCACGCCGAAATTGTTCACGCCGGAGCCGAAGAAAACCGGGGTTTGCTTGCCCGCCAGAAAGGCCGCGTGGTCCCAGGCGGGTGATGCGCCGGTGGCTAGTTCCATGCTCTCAACAGCGGTGGTCCATTCATGGCCGAAGCGCTGCTGCAGGGCATCAGGATCCGTCAAGGGCATCGCGTCGAAATCCTGCGGCAACCGCTCGCTGCCGGACTCGAACACCGTCATGGTCTGGGTGCGCAAATTCACGATGCCGCCAAATTGCTTGCCTTGTCCAACCGGCCAGGTCATGGGCACGCAGGGCATACCCAACTCGCGCTCGATCTCGTCCAGAATGTCCAGCGGCTCGCGCACCTCCCGGTCCATTTTGTTGACGAAAGTGATGATGGGCGTGTCGCGCTGGCGGCAAACCTCAATCAAGCGGCGCGTCTGCGCCTCCACGCCGTTGGCCGCGTCAATCACCATCAACGCCGAATCCACAGCCGTGAGCACGCGGTAGGTATCCTCCGAAAAGTCCTTGTGGCCGGGCGTGTCCAGGAGGTTGATTACATGGTCGCGGTAGACCATTTGCATGACCGAGCTGGCCACCGAAATGCCGCGCTGCTTTTCAATCTCCATCCAATCGCTGGTGGCATGGCGACTGGCCTTGCGGGCCTTCACCGAGCCCGCGATTTGAATCGCGCCGGAAAACAAAAGCAGCTTCTCGGTCAGCGTGGTCTTACCGGCGTCGGGGTGGGAAATGATGGCAAACGTACGGCGCCGCCGCGTCTCGGCAAGAAAGGTCATGGATGGGGGTGGAGACTAAAGAGAGGGATTTTAGAGAGCGCGGGTCATTCAGATTCGGCCACTCAGCCGGTAAGCCAGGATGCCCAGGTATTCATGCAAAGCCACATTCCACTTACCAGAGATACCCAGGGAATAGCTGGTCCAAGGGGTTTCAAGTCCTGCATTGAAATCAACACTGTAGGGCGTCACGTTCCAGCCCTGCTTGCGGAAAACCGCGATAGCTCTGGGCATGTGGCTTGCCGATGTAATCAATATCCAAGGCTGTTGCGGATCAATGCCACTCAAACGGGCAGTGAACACCGCGTTTTCGTAGGTGTTACGCGATTGGCTTTCGAAGCGGATGCGCTCGGGATCCAAGCCCATTTGCACGAAAAAGCGACGGGCGCGATCAGCTTCACTGGGGCCACTGCCAAAATATTCACCCTCACCGCCAGTGAAGACTACCGCCAGATCGGGCGCCTGGCGCAACAGCGGAAGCACGGTTGTCATGCGTTCAACCGCGCCGTTAACCTGCGGTTCTGCCGTTCCTTCACTGACATAGCCGCTCTCCGTAGCTCCACCGAGAACCACAACCCCTGCGTACCGTTGGGCAGGCAGCGAGGGCGGGTCGGGGTACTGGCGTTCCAAGTGTCGCAACAAAGCGTCTGGTAACGGCGCCCAGCCAGCCAATAGCAGCGAGGCAGTGGCTGCCAGCACCCACCGCTGCGCAGCCTGTGGACGGCGCGGCAGCCGCACCAATGCGATGAGGAGGAGCAGCAAAATCCAGAAGGCTGGCTCTGTCGCTAACCCGAGCAACTTAGACAAAAGAAACATACCCGGCCATGATAGGGCGCGCAGCGGGCGCGCCGGTCAGGGACTCACAACGGCGCGGTCGTCAAGCCACCGCAAAACCCTTTAAGAATATGCCGGGTTTTATCGCCTTTGAATGTGAGGGTCTGGACAAAGCTGCCATCAGCGCGGTCGATGGTGAAGTCTTCCTGGATGATCATCATGCCAAAGCGCTCAAACATCGCCGGACGGCTGACCAGAATTTTGGTGCCATTGACTTTGAGCGAGCCCTTGTGGCCCTCCGAGATCGCAAAATCCCCTTGGTACCAACCGGTCTTCTGGTCGTAATCCACGCCTGCAATCAGCATGTCGTTGTACACCTTAGGCTCCGCCTCGAGGGTGCGCTGCGGCATAGAAATGGTGACCTCACAGATGAACTTGGCTTCACCCGTCGTTTTTTCCATAGCGTCCGCCTGTTTAGTGCCAACGACTTTGCCGGCCGGCGATCCAAGGTGGATCCAGCCTGCGTAGAGACCGAAGGCACCTAAGCCCAACACGAGCAACAGCACAACGGTGGCTGAAATCAGCACGGCCACCAAGGTTTGGCCGCCTACAGCGCGGGGGCTTTTCATAGCGCCTCTACAGCTTCCACCGCCGCACGCGCATGCGCCGGCATAGCCTGGGCCAGAACATCGCCCAGCCAGTTCACGTCTGCCGGCGCGAGACCGATGGTGATTTCGCGGTTATTTTGCGGTTGGACCGGGCGGGCGTTGAGCTTGAAGGGGAAAGCATTGACCTGCTCCTTGGAGATGTTGACGGGCGTACGCAGGATGAAAAAGCGAACGCCTTCCGTGCATGGCGGCGTGGTCAGCGAGCCCTCATAGCTCCAGAAGTCCAACTCCTTAGGCAGCAAACTGGCGGGGTTAAATGTCACGTCAGGTACATCCACCGGAGGGCCCTCACCAGCCGGGAGGTTGGCCCACAGGGTCTTGATATTCGGGTTTTCATTGCCTTCCTTCAAGAGCACGCCAATGACAGCCAGCTTGCCATCGGCACTTTTGTGCACAAAGTGCGCCACCATGGCCATGGGCTTTCCGTCGATTTGTTCTTCGCTGGGACGGTGAAAATGGAATTGCAGCAGGTCATATGCGATGCCATCAATGCGCAACTTGCTACCAGCCGGAATATTGACCTGTATCGTGTGGCCGTTGTTCAGCATGGTCAAGGGCCCTGGCTTGTACGACGGCGCCAAATCCACGCGCTGCTTAACGAACGGGCCTTTGATGTTCAGCGGCGACTGCTTTTGGCCCTTGCCGCAAGTCGGAAACTCTTTCACCCAGCGCGCCGGGCCCATATCACCCTCGTAGTCCCAATGCGGAGTAGCATGTTTTTCAGCGGGTTTCTCCGCTGTTTTTTCGCCATCTTTGGCATGCTCATCTGCTGCATGTTCGTCTTTCTTGGCGTGGGCATCTTCTTTTTTCCCGTGGCCGTTGTCTTTGGCAGCCGGATCACCCTTTCCTTTGGCTTCCTCTTTGGAGTGGTCTGCGTGACCGTCGTCCTTGCTATGACCCTCTGCCATTTTGGGGCTTCCCTTGGGCAGGCAGTCCGCCATCACGTCCACTTTTTCACCCGTAGCGGCCAGGCCAATCTGGGCGGCGCAAATGGTATTTTTACGGTTACTCCAGTCAGCCAGCGCAAGCGCTTTTTTATAAGCTTCAATCGTTCCGGGGTCTTCCGCGCCTTTGGTCAACATGCGCAAAGTAGCCAACCCAATCAAACGCTCAGGACTCAGATTTTTTTCTTTTTTGTAGGCCGCCTCCAAATCGGCCAGAGTGGCCCCGCTTGCCAGTCCGGCCTTCACTGCGTCAAATTGACTGGCCTTGGCAGCAGCAGCTTCTGACTCTTTGCTCATGGTTTCGAGTTCTTCGGACGCCGCCTTGGCAGACTTCTCGGCCTCCTCAATCTTGGCCGTGGCTTCTTCGGAGGCCTTGGTCAGCTCTTCAATGGCAAGCTTGCTGCCTTGTGACTGTTTCCACGACATATAGCCAAAAGCCGCAGCGCCGACCATAGCCAGCGCCAAGACGATTTCCAACACGGTGCGTTTCATAGTATTTCTTTCACTTCGGGAACAAGGGGACCGCTGCGCTTATCCCACTAATTTAAACGATATCAGTGAGCATCGACACTTTGAACGCCAACTTGAAGCTGGGCGCGAAAATTGGTTGCCAACCGATCATGGCCGTACCCAAGCGGCCTGCAGCCAGTGCCGGCGCTCGCGGCTGAAAGGCCACGCCATATGCTGAATCGGCGTACCCGCCGGGAAGATACCTGCCGTGAGGTGATCCAACCAGGCACCCTTAACACCCATTTGCGCGCACCATTGACGCTCTGCGCTAGAGAACTGCGGCAACGCCCCGGCAACAGATCGTTGCCGCACGGTCTGCAAAGGTCCCAACAGCAGTTGGACCTGCGCATCTGCGGTGTCCGAACCAACCCGTCCGGAATAGGCATCGTGCACACTGGCCCATTCCCGACCACGCAGCATACGGGTAATGGCGTGCAACTGCGCCTCCGCCGCGTCCAGCCGCTCGTGGACAAAGCGCAGCTGCCCCAACACGTTGTCAAACAACACAAAGGCATCGGGGTAGGTGCGTAATAACTGCGGCAGGTAACGCAAAGCATCCAACTGCTGGTAGATCAGCGTGGTGCGGGACTGCTGTAACGCCGCGCCATGGCGGTAACGAAACACCGGGGCGCTCCAGCGGTCGACGTCAAACGCCCTGACGCAACGGAAGCGCTGCAGCCAGGCGCTGCTCATCATCCAGCCCCCACTTGCACCAATCAGCAGCAACTCGCTGCTGCCAGGTGACACACCGCCAAGCCAACGTGCGATCTGCTGCGTCGTCGCAGACCACGGAACCTGCGCCTTCATGGCCCGCCAATGCCATAGCCAACCACCCGATGCGCCCGCACCAGACGCCGAGGGCAACACCAGGTCGGAGACTTGCGCGGTTTGTCCCATCAGGCAGCCTTTCGGTTGTACTGCTGAACACCCAGCACGTCCATAGCCCGCTGCTCCAGCCGCGCAACCTCTTTATTGTGCAAAGTCTGGGCGTTCTCACGCAGGGTCTTCATCTTCAGGCGCTCGGTATCGGCTTCGCGCAGCGCAGTTTGCAAAGCCGCGCGGTGTGCTGTCGTGCGCTCCATGTCTGCCTCAACCCGGTTGTGCAAAGTCTGTAGCTGGGACATGAACTGACGCTGGTTCATGGCTTCTTGCATACCCAACTGCTCGGTCCGCTTCTGTAACTGGTCACGGTATTCGTGATAAAGCGTCAGCAAACGGGTGCGGCTGGCGTGCAGCGTATCCAGCAACTGGCCGGCCTGTGCAATTTCGCCCTGTAGTGCATCGATACGCCGTTGCGCCTTGTCTTCCAAAGCAGCCCAGCAGGAACGGGGGCCTTCCATGGTCAGCCCTCCATCAACGCACGCAAGCTTTCGCGCGTGGGCTGCTCATCGAATCCGGTGTGCATATCCTGTTGCAGGAATGCCTCCATTTGCGGGCGCAAAGCAATTGCCTGGTCGATCTCCGCGTTGGAGCCGCTTTGGTAGGCACCGACTTGAATCAGGTCCACGTTCTGCTGATAAAGCGACCACAAGCGGCGGAAGCGGTTGGCCATCTTGAGCTCGGCAGGCGCTAGGAGCACCTGCATCACGCGCGAGATGGAACCGTTCAAATCAATCGCAGGGTAGTGGGCCGCATCGGCGAGTTTGCGCGAGAGCATCACTTGCCCATCCAACGACGCTCGTGCAATGTCCACAATAGGGTCATTACCGTCATCGCCTTCGGCCAGGACGGTGTAAATCGCGGTGATCGATCCATGTCCGTTACGTCCCACCCCGGCACGTTCAATCAAATTAGGCAACAAGGCGAAAACGGAGGGTGGATAGCCTTTGCTGGTGGGGGGTTCACCAATCGCCAGTCCGATCTCCCGCTGCGCATGGGCAACGCGGGTCAAACTGTCGACCAGCATCAAGACGTCTTTGCCCTGATCCCGAAAATATTCAGCAATCACGTGGGTCAGGTGCGCCGCTTTGAGGCGCAGCACGGGTGAAATATTGGCCGGTGCGGCAATCACCACGGACTTGGCCAACCCTTCAGGCCCCAGCGATTCATGGATGAAGGCCTGAACCTCACGACCGCGCTCGCCAATCAGGCCAATGACCACGACGTCAGCCTTGGTGAAACGGGTCATCATGCCCAAAAGCACGCTTTTGCCCACGCCGGATCCAGCCACCAAGCCCAGGCGTTGACCGCGTCCTAGCGTCAACAAACCATTGATCGCCTTGACGCCCACATCCAGCACGCGGTCAATCGTGCCGCGCTCCATGGGGTTGAGTGGCAGGCCAAAAAGGCTGAGTTGGTCCTTGCAAACAGGTCTGGGCATACCGTCTAGCGGCGCACCCTGCGCATCAATCACCCGACCCAGCAGGGCCTCGCCCAGATCGGCGTTTCCGCTTTCACTGAGGACGCGTACAGAAGCACCAGGACCAATGCCGACCGGTTCGGAAAAAGGCATTAAATACAAGGTCTTGTCGGCAAACCCCACGACCTCCGCTTCGATGCGGTGGCCGCTGGCACCCTCCACGGCGCAGCAAGCACCAATCGGTGCCATCAAACCGCGGGCCTCCATGCGCAACCCAACCAGACGCACGACAGTTCCACTGCGTACGGGCACGCTCTGGGCTTTTTTCTGCAAAAGCGAAATGCTCCGATCAACCTCCGCAGCAAAATCAAACATCGCCGATCTCCACATCCAGCGCATCAGCATGGACTTCGGGCGCGCTCTGACTCATGCGCGCAGGCACATCTTGAACCGCCATGCTGCCCATGCGCTCAGCCGCCAAACGCTCAGGACTGAACGCCGATTGGGTGCGCAACCGGTCTTCATCGATGAGCAAAGTCCGGGCAATTGCGGCGAGACGGTGGGTGATCAAATCCTCGACTACCGCATCGTTGGCGCTGGCGCGCACGCTACCGGGAGGCAAGGCTTCATTGGCCATCAGTTGGGGAAGATGTTTCTCAACCAGCCCGGCTCGCTTGCGCAAATCGTGCAGGGCATGTAAGTCATCAGGGTGCAACTCGAGCACCACGGCCGATAACTCATTGGCCGCCAGATCATCCACGCAGCGTTGTACCAAGCGGTCGATGACCGTACCGTCCAGACGCAACTCGCCCAGTACCAGCTGTTCAGCGATATGCACCGCCAAGCGCTTCACGGGCTCCAAAAACTCCTGCGGGTCCTGGCGCATAGTTTGCGCGGCAGCTTCCAATGCATCGACCAGGGCCTGGTCAACGACCGCTTGCGCTTGGGAGCTAATTTGCTGCTTGGCTTGCACGTCGGCAAGTATCTGTCCATATAGCTGCGCTCGGGCATCTTCCATGCCGGCCGAATATGCCTCCGCTCGAGCCTCGTCGAGCGCGCGCTCAAGGTCGCCCGCTAAGGGCTCGTCCAATTTACTATCTGGTGCATTACCGGATAAACCTTCTTCCCCAACAGGGGTCGGCACTTCATCCTCAAATGCAGCATCAGAAGCTGCATTCGCCTCTGGCGCTTTGCTGCGCGGCCCGATCAGAAACAGCGAATCAACATCCTGTATGGCAAAGCTTTTGACAGAAATCGCGGAACCCGGCTGCGATACAAAGCCACCGGCTGGTGCCTTGCTACCAAATAAGTCCGTGGGTTGCCAAACCCGCGCAAATTTCACCTCGCTTCGACGAACATCGCTCGCCGTCGGTTCATGCCCTTGGGGCGCGTCCGATAGCAACGGCACATCGGCGGAACCCGCTTGAATTAATTCGTGGGGTTTGAACATGGTGTGCGCGAGTACTCAATGGCGGGCCAGCGTGGCCCGGGGCTGCTTACACATAATCCGCTCCGCCGCCCAGAACCAGATCACCGGCATCCGCCAATTTGCGCGCAGCGCGCATGATCATTTTCTGTGCCTCTTCGACATCGGCCAGACGCATGGGGCCCAGGGCCTCCATATCATCTTTGAACATTCCGCGGGCACGCTCTGACATATTGCCAAGGAACTTGTCCTTCACCGCATCGCTGGCACCTTTGAGTGCCTTCATCATGAGGTCTGGCTCGACATTGCGCATGATGGTCTGGATACCCTTGTTATCCACGCCCGTGAGGTTCTCAAATGTGAACATGTTGTCCTGGATCTTTTGCATCATGTCCGGGTCCAAGTCCTTGAGTCCCCCCATCACTGCTGCTTCCAACGCAGTCTTCGTTAAATTCATAATGCTCGCGGCAGCTTTAACACCCCCAAAACTCGACGATTTGGCCGAGCTGTTGGAAGAAAACTGCTTCTTCATAATGGCTTCGAGTTCCACCATGGCCGAGGGCTGAACCGTCTCCAGGCTGGCGACGCGCTGAATCACTTCGGCACGGCTGTCACCAGGCAGGAACGACAAAACGTCCGCTGCAACGACGGGCTCGAGTACCGACAAAATAATCGCGACCACTTGGGGGTGTTCGGCCTGGATCATGTCGGCGATTGAGCGCGCGTCCATCCACGACAGAATTTCCAGGCCTTTGCTACCAGCTCCCGGGGATATACGGCCCAGCACGGATGCGGCCTTGTCATCCCCCAAAGCCCGCTTGAATACCTTTTCCACGTAGTCTGCCGTACCCAGGGCCAGGCTGGTTTGCTTTTTGATCGTCGCAACAAATTCGTCGAGTACGACGTTGATGGCCTCTTGCGACAAGTCTTGCACCTGCACCATCGCAGCTCCCAGCGCCTGCACTTCTTTCGGGTTGAGAAACCGGATGATGTCGGAGGCCTGCTCTTCACCCAGCAACAACATCAGCACCGCCGCGCGCTGCGTGCTCGTCATGTTGGCCATTTCCTGGCGTAAAGCCTCGGTGGCGTAGCCGTCGGCGCTGGTATCTGGATCTGCCATGGTGAGAATCGTTCGCTAAAAGAATGGGACGCGCTGGCGCCGCTTAGCCAATCTTGATCATGTTCTTCAAGACGCTGGCAACGCGACCTTGGTCTTCTGCAACCACCATACGGATCAGCGCCACCTTGTCATCATAGGTGTTAGCGGTGTCGAGCATCTCTGCAGAGATATTGGATTTCTTGGGCTTCATCTTGGCTTTGATTTCTTCCAAAGTCTCAGCGGCGTTGCCCTCTTCTTCCGCGGCGGCGGGGTTCTCCAGCGCCAGGGCTTCGCGTTTAGCTGCTTCTTCCGCCGCGATAACAGCCTGTGCAGCGGCTGCAATGGCTTCTTGCTCAGCCTGAATCGCTTTGGCAGCGGCTGCGGCTGCCTCTTTTTCTTTGTTCAATGTATGCATCACATACGGACGCACGATGATCAATAAAAACCCGATGAACGCGACCCCCAGGGTTGCCACTTTGATGCTGTTCATGATCGATTCATCCTTGTACCAGGGAACGCTCAGGTCCATGGGTGTTTCCGGCTCAAACTTGGCTTGCACCACGCTGACCACGTCTTTGCGGGCTTCATCAAAACCCACCACCCCACGCACCAACTGTGTCATACGCTCAATTTCCTCAGGCGTATAAGGGTTTGGCACGGGTGGCACATCTTCGCCTTTGTCATTCTTTGGTTGGGGCGTAGGCGCACGTTCGTTAATAACCACCGCGACACTCAAGCGCTGGATTTCACCAGTGGCGCTCTTGGTGTGGCGCACGGAGCGGTCGATTTCGTAATTGCGGGTGCTGCGCGAAGCGATCGTATTGCGCTCATCCGTTGCACTGGGGGTTACAGACTGGGTGTTGGCGCTGGTGGATGGCGTCGGGGGTGCGGTATTGGACAAGGTGCCGGGAACGCCACCCGCTTCTTTGGAGCTGTTCCGGTCCTCGCTCAAAATCTCGGAGCGGGTTTTGGGCCCCTTTCCAGCGGTGTCGTAGTCTTCAACCGTGGTTTCGGTCTGGCTGAAATCCAGCGCCAGGTTGACCTGCGAACGCACATTGGCCTCACCCACAATCGGCGAAAGAATTTGCAGCACGCGCTGGCGGTAAAGGTCTTCCTGGCTTTGCTTGTGTTTTGTCTGACCCGCGTTCAACCCCATGGCCTGGTCGGTGGCGCTGTCCGTCATCAATTTACCGAAGTTGTCAACGATCACCACATTGTCTGGCGTGAGAAGTGGAACGCTCGAAGCAATGAGGTGCACCATGGCTTGAACTTGCAGCGGGCTAACCGTGCGTCCGGACTGCGGGGTGACTACCACTGAAGCCTTGGGCGGCGTGCGGTCGCGCACAAATACCGATGGCTTGGTGATAGCCAAATGCACACGGGCGGCCTGGATCGTCTCAATTTGCAAAATGGTGCGCGCCAGTTCCTGCTCCATGGCCGCGTTGTAGCGGGCTTGTTCCATGAATTGGCTTGTCGTCAAAGCCGACTGCTCTTTCAGGGCATCCAAGCCTGTTGGCATCGTCTTTGGCAATCCTTTGGAGGCCAAAAATATGCGCGCCGCGTGGTAGCGGTCGGTCGGTACGGTGACCTGACCGTTGGAGCTGTCAATGATCGGCTTGTAGTCTGCGGCTTTCAGAGCCTCGAACACCGCTTGCTGATCCCCTTCGGTCACGCCGGTCATCACGGGACGGTAGGCGGGCTGGTTCATGGCGACAAAAATGATCGCGAACAACAGGCATACCAGCGCAATCACCAACACCGGCAAAGCCCGCTTGACAGCGGGTTGCGCCAGGGTGCGCTGCAGGGGTCCAAACAAACCGCTGTAGTCTTCCGGCGCCACCATAGCGCCGTTGTTGTAACCATTGGCAACCATGCCGCCGCCATTGTTCATACCGTTATTCATGCTGTTGGCGTTTGCCATGGTGCCGCCGTTGCCCGGGTTATTGGTCGCCAGACTACCGCCTTGGCCTCCGGCGCGGCGATCATTGCCGCTGCGGGTCGTCAGCGGCTGCTCTTCAACCGAAGCGGGTACAAAAGTGCCGGTGTTTGCAAGTGCGGTGGCCATATAACAAGTCTTTCAGCGCGGTATGTGTCGAACGGAGTGCTGGCTTAAACCGGCATGTTCATGATGTCTTCGTAGGCTTTTAGTACCTTGTTGCGTACCTGCAGCGTAGCTTCGAAGGACAGTGATGCCTTTTGCATCTTCAAGACCACATCCGTCAGTGGCACTTGTTCACCGCGCTCGAAAGCGCTGTTGGTTTCCTGCGAGTCCAGCTGCAGGCTGTTGGTCTCTTTCACTGCCTGTCGGACCATGTCCGAAAAGTCAGATTTGGCAACTGTCTGCCCGCCCAAACCATCCACGCCCACACCACTGGCCTGCTCGGCGTGGCTCTTCAAGGTCTGCAACATCGAGGCGATGCTGGATGCGGAGGTGGCTTTTTCAATCATGGCGTATGTCCTTGTAGGTGCGGCGCAGGTCAGGCCGTAGAGCCCACGGCGTCAGGCGTTTCGCGCAAGCGCGCGAGCTTGTAGCGCAGAGTGCGAGGGCTGATACCCAGCTTCTGGGCAGCTTCCTCACGGCTTTTGCTCTCCATGAGCGCTGCCTGGATCACTGCAAACTCGCTGTGCTTGACTGTGGCGTGCAAGCTCTGTGGCATGGCCTGAGCGGGATGCACTGCAGGCTTATCAAAGGACATGGGGTTGTAAGCAGCATTGCCTGGAGCAGCCAAATCCATACCGCGCATAAAGTCCAAGGGATTGATTGAGTCGTCGAACATCAGATGCGCCAAATCAATCACGTGGTCACCTGAAATCACCATGGCCCGCTGCACGACGTTTTCAAGCTCACGCACATTGCCGGGCCAGCTGTAGTCCAGCAGGGCATGCTGTGCTTCAGGGGTCAGCTCCCAAGGCTGGGTTTGGGTGTTCGCGCAATTGCGCGCCAGCATGCGCACCACCATCGGGAGGATGTCGCCCTTGCGCTCACGCAGAGGCGGAATACGCAGCTTAAAAGTGCTCAGGCGGAAATACAGGTCTTCGCGGAATTCACGCTGGGCGATCGCATCGCGCAGATTTTTGTTAGTCGCGGCGACGATTTTCACGTTCAACGCAACCGGGCGCTCGGAACCCAGGCGGGTCAGCATGCGCTCTTGCAGCACCCGCAGCAACTTGGACTGCAAGTGCATGGGCAGCTCGCCGATTTCATCGAGGAACAGGGTACCCCCCTGTGCTTGTTCAAACAAGCCGCGGTGGTCTTTCACCGCACCAGTAAACGCACCCTTCTCATGACCGAAGAGCAGGTCCTCCATCATGTGCTCGGGCAGCGCTGCGCAGTTCAGGCCGACAAAAGGGCCGCGTGCGACGACGGATGATTCATGCAGAACGCGCGCCAAGACCTCTTTACCTGCACCAGTCGGGCCTTCGATCAACACATTGACATTGGCTAACGCCACACGCTGGGCCAAGGCCAGCAGATTGCGGCTTACCGGATCCACGTAAATGACGTCGCGCACCGCTGGCACCGCAGAGGCTTTCGAAGCAGGCGTCTCAGAACCCTTTTCCAGCTCAGGCTGCTGTACCGGTTGCAGGGCAGCCTCCCAAGTGGCGACAGCCCAGTCATCGGTGGCGATCACATGCAGGGCGCCTGTGCGCATGGCAGCCACAGTGACTTCCAAATTGCGCCGCTCCACGCGGCAGAGAATGGACGGGCGTTTGAAATCGCTTGGGCATGCATCAATCAGGTCTTTGACGGCATGCAAAAGTTCACAGTCTTGGCCCAATCCCACGACGACCAGATCAACCATGCCAGCCCGTATCGGCGCGCCCAGCTCATCAAGGGTGCGGACAACCTGCACGTCCATGCCCAGATCGGTCAAGGCAGACTGATCCTGCGGCCGCAGCGCCCGGAAGGGGTCCAGCCACAAAGCATGGAGAGGATGGGTCGTATTGGACATCGGTAAACGTGTTTATAGGGTTCGGAAACCCTGATAAGCAGGAGCCGTGCCACCAAATTTTGTCGGTTTGTCGACGCCTTCCCGACCTGCGGCAAGTGCTTGCCGCTATGGGGCCCAGAGAGCCCCTCGCCTGCCGCGCCTCAGCGTTGCATGGCAAACCCAGCTCTTGCGGGCGCGGGCTTGGGCACTTGGGGCTTGGCGTCAAAGCCTTGGCAGGGTCGCCCGTCCAAAGCCAAGACTTGTTGGGCCGGCATCATGCGTGACTTGAAACCCAACAGGCGGCAGCTATACGGAAGCTTGGGATCCCAACTGGTGGCGAAAAATCGGCACTTCCAGCAGTTCACTGGGACCGTGCTATCCAAAGTGGGTAAGTTAGGCATATGCCGTGACGAGCAATAACCGGGCCAGCCAAGATATTGCCGCCGTGTTGCCCCACCGGCCACCCGGGCGCTACAGTCCAGCGACTAGCAACAATACCCTTCGCGCCGTCGCCGCCATGAAAGCCAGCCCTGACATACCGCACCGTCGTGCTTCCGCACAGCCGCGCCAATCGCTGGTCTTCGGCCTGGTAGTAGTCCCGAATTTTTCGCTGATTGCGCTGCGTGCCTGTGTCGATCCGCTGCGGCTGGCCAACCAGGTCTTGGGGCACACCGCCTACCGTTCGGTATTGCTCTCGGTGGACGGCGGGCTGGTGCCTTCGAGCGACGGTATTCAGGTGATGACCCAGCACAGCCTGGCGGGGGCACCTGCGCTGGACGTGGTTTTTGTGATCGGACCCAACCCGATCCCCAAGCGGGGCTTGCGCCCGCTCACGCTATGGCTGAAAAAAATGGCAGCCAGCGGCATTCCGCTGGGCGGCATCGATACCGGCGCCTACCTGATGGCGCAGGCCGGCTTGCTGGACGGCTACCGCAGCACCATCCACTGGGAGGACCATGAGGCCTTAGCTGAACAGTTCCCCAAAATCATCGTGACCCAGCATTTTTTTGAAGTCGACCGCGACCGCTATACCTGCAGCGGCGGCGTGGCGCCGCTGGACTTGATGACCTATCTGCTCACGCAAGCGCCCGGCAGCCGCCAACTGGCCAACGAGGTTGCGAACCTGCTGGTGGTCGAACGGCGTAGCCTGACGGATGTGCAAACCGTGTCCATCATCCACCAGAGCCGGGTCACCCACCCGAAGGCGGTCGAGGCGCTGCGCTTGATGGAAGCCAATGTGGCCGAACCGCTGACCATGGCCGAGGTCGCGCAGTTCACCGGCATGGCCTTGCGCAGCTTGCAACGTTTATTCAAAACCAAATTTGGCAAAACGCCGGAGCGTGTGTATTTGGACATCCGCCTGGCACAGGCGCGCTTGTTGGTGCAACGCAGCGACAAAAGCATCCGAGAGATCGCCGCGGCAACTGGTTTTGCATCCCCATCGCACCTGACCGCCCGGTACACGCCCCGTTACGGCGCTTCGCCCCAAAAAGAACGGGAGAAGCGGGATGTAGGATTGGCATTTAAGGAAAGAATGTTGTCGTAATAGAGAAACCATCGACCGGCGCTTGCCGCAATACTGAACGACTTTCGACCCGTCCATTAGGAGTTTTCCGCCATGACCATGCCCGACCTGATTTACATCGACAACGGCGAGCGCGTTCGCCACAGCTTCTCAGACGCCGAGTACGCCAACCGCATCGGCAAGCTGCGCGCCATGATGGCCAAAAAAGGGGTGGACACGGTGCTGTTCACCAGCTACCACAACATCAATTACTACAGCGACTTTTTGTACTGCTCCTTCGGCCGCTTCTACGGCCTGGTGGTGACGCAGGACAAGACCGTGATCATTGCGGCCAACATCGACGGTGGCCAACCCTGGCGCAAGGGTGTTTGCGACCGCGCAGTGATCTACACCGACTGGCAGCAAGGCAATTACTTCCGTGCGCTGGCGCAAGAGATTCCCAACAAGGGCCGCGTGGGCCTGGAATTTGACCACCTGCCGCTGGAGCGCATGGACAAGATCAAAGCCGCCCTGCCCGGCGTGGAGTTCGTGAACATTGCGGCGGACTGCATGCGGATGCGCATGGTCAAGTCCGCCGAAGAAATCGAATTCATCAAAAACGGCGCACAGGTGTGCGACGTGGGCGGCGCCGCTTTGGTAGCCGCCGTGCACGCGGGCGTGCCCGAACACGAAGTGGCCTTGGCCTCGACCCAAGCCATGGTGCGCGAGATTGCCAAGCGCTACCCGCACACCGAGCTGATGGACACCTGGACCTGGTTCCAGTCCGGCATCAACACCGACGGCGCGCACAACCCGGTGACCACCCGCAAAGTGCAGCACGGCGACATCCTGAGCCTGAACTGCTTCTCGATGATTTCGGGCTACTACACCGCGCTGGAGCGCACGCTGTTCTTCGGCGATGTGGATCCGGCGTCACTGCGGCTGTGGGAAATCAATGTGCGCGTGCACGAAGAGGGGCAAAAGCTGGTCAAGCCCGGCGTGCGCTGCTGCGATGTGGCCCATGCGCTGAACAGGATTTATGAAGAGTACGATGTGCTGAAGTACCGCACCTTCGGTTACGGGCACTCTTTTGGTGTGCTCTCGCACTATTACGGGCGCGAAGCGGGCCTGGAATTCCGCGAAGACATCGATACGGTGCTCGAACCGGGCATGGTGGTGTCGATAGAACCGATGATCATGTTGCCCGAAGGCATGCCCGGCGCGGGTGGTTACCGAGAGCACGACATCCTCGTCGTCACGGATACAGGCCATGTGAACATTACGGGTTTCCCCTATGGTCCCAAGCACAACGTTATCCCCGCGTAGGCACATAGTTTGCTAACCTTGAGAGCTTGACCTGAAACAAAAGAATTCGTACCCATGCAAAAGCCTTTCGTCCGATTCGACCACGTTGAGAAAAGCTACGACGGCAAGAACCTGGTGGTACAGGATCTGACACTGGATATTGCGCAAGGCGAGTTTCTGACCCTGCTGGGGCCTTCGGGCTCCGGCAAGACCACCACGCTGATGATGCTGGCCGGTTTTGAGACGGCAACCGCCGGCGAGATTTATCTGGATGGCAAGCCCATCAACCGCATCGCGCCCGAACACCGCAACATCGGCATGGTGTTCCAGAGCTACGCGCTATTTCCCCACATGACCGTGGCCGAGAACGTGGGGTTTCCTTTGAGTGTGCGCGGTGTGACAGGCGAGGCCGCGCGTAGCCGCGTGATGGCGGCGCTGGACAAAGTGGGCTTGAAGGGCCTGGAGTCGCGGCGCCCAGCGCAAATGTCCGGCGGGCAGCAGCAGCGGGTGGCGGTTGCCCGCGCCCTGGTGTTTGAGCCGCAGCTGGTGCTCATGGACGAGCCGCTCTCCGCATTGGACAAGCAGCTGCGCGAGCAACTGCAATACGAGATCAAACGCCTGCACCACGATCTGGGCATCACCATCGTCTACGTCACGCATGACCAGACCGAGGCGCTGGCCATGTCGGACCGGGTTGCGGTGTTCCACCAGGGCCGCATTCAGCAAATTGATACGCCCACGCAGCTCTACGAGCGCCCGGCCAATGCATTTGTGGCCCAGTTCATCGGCGAGAACAACACCTTGCACGGCAAGGTCAGCGCCATGCACGGCAACACCTGCGAAGTCACATTGACCGACGGCACGCGCCTGCCCGCGCAGGCGGTGGCTGTCAAGGCCATCGGACAGGCCACGCGCCTGTCCGTGCGGCCGGAACGTATTCACCTCAACCCGGTTGCGGGTTCGACGGACACACTGGTACACGGCACGGTGGTCGATCTGACCTACCTGGGCCGCTACGCCCGCTTGCGCATGAACGCGTGCGGGCTGGACGATTTCATCGTGACGCTTCCCAACGATGGACGCGACCTCAGTCTGCAAGCCGGCAGCGCCGCCACCCTGGGGTGGAACGCTGCCGATTGCCGGGCTTTGGACGGCGAGTGAGGGCGGCATTTTTTTCAACAGGAAACCAGCATGTTCAACAAGATTCACCTTAGTGCACTCACGGTCGTTGGCGCCGCCGTTATTGCCATCCTGCCTACAACCGGCGCTGCCCAGCAAGCTTTGACCGTTGCATCCTGGGGTGGTGCGTACACCAACAGCCAGGTTGAGGCCTATCACAAGCCCTTCACCGCAAAGACCGGCATCAAAATCACCTCGGCTGACTGGGGCGGAACCCTGGGCGAAATCAGCGCACAGGTGAAATCCGGCAACGTCAAGTGGGACGTCGTCGACCTGGAAGCCGCTGAAGCCCTCAAAGGCTGCGAAGAAGGTCTGCTCGAGCGCATTGACCCCGCCAAGCTGCCGGCCGGTGCGGACGGCACGCCTGCTGCCAAAGACTTCATCCCCGGCATGATCCTGCCCTGCGCCATTGGCGTGATCGTGTATTCCAACGTGGTGGCCTACGACAAAGCCAAATACGGCGCAAACGGCCCCAAGACGCTGGAAGACTTCTTCAACGTCACCAAATTCCCCGGCAAGCGCGGCCTGAAAAAAGACCCCAGCGTGACCCTGGAGTGGGCGTTGATGGCTGACGGCGTGCCCGTTGCCGATGTTTATAAAGTGCTGGCTACACCGGCCGGTGTGGAGCGCGCATTCAAAAAGCTCGACACCATCAAGAGCAGCATCGTCTGGTGGACCGCCGGCGCACAGCCGCCCCAGCTGCTGGCTTCGGGTGAAGTCGTGATGACCCACTCCTGGCACGGCCGTATCGTTGACGCCAACGTGAAAGAGAAAAAAGACTTCGCGCTGGTGTGGGATGGCCAAATCCAGATCCCCGATCTGTACGCCATTATCAAAGGCACCAAAAATCTGGACGCTGCCCAGGAGTTTGTGCGCTTCGCCAGCAGCAGCCAACCCTTGGCTGACCAAGCGAAGTACATCCCCTATGCACCTACGCGTAACTCGTCGTTGGCTTTGATCCCGGCATCCAACCCGAACAAAGCCTACCTGCCGAACGCCGGTCATCCTGGCCGCTCCATGTCCACGAACTCGCAGTTCTGGATGGAGAACCAAGACGACCTGAACAAGAAGTTCGCCGCCTGGTTGGCCAAGTAAGAACATGGTCGCCGACAGCACAACCGCCCTGGGGCAGCGCCTGCGCAAAGCAGAGCGGCGCGGCCACTTCTGGGCCTATGTGCTGATCGCGCCCCTGTTCCTGTTTGTCGCGCTGAGCTTTATCGTGCCCTTGGGCACGGTATTGCTCAACAGCGTATATGACCCGATCATTCCGGACAACCTGCCGCGTACCGTGCGCGCGCTGGATGCCTGGAATGGTCCCCGTGACCAAATTCCCCCTGAGCCCGTATTTGCGGCTTTGGCGCAAGACCTCAAAGTCGCTGTGCAAGATCAAAAAGCCGGCGCCATTGCCAACCGGCTGAATATCGAGGAATCCGGCCTGCGCACGATTTTTATGCGCGCCGCACGCCGCGTCGCCGCCCAGGAAGAAGGCCCCTGGACCTCGTTTTTTGAAGCCGCCGACCCCGCCTGGGTCCAGCCGCTGATCTGGGGCAATATCCGTAACCTTGCCGCCCCCACCCATTCCCTGTTTTTCCTCTCCGCCCTCGATTCGCGGCGTCTGGCCGACGCCAGCGTTGCCCAGCAACCCGAAGACCAGCGCATCCACATCACGATTTACCTGCGCACGCTGGGCGTGGCGCTCACCGTCACGCTGGCGTGTTTGGCACTGGGCTTTCCCCTGGCATACCTGTTGGCACACTTGCGCGACAAGACGGCCAATCTGCTGCTGATCTTGGTGCTGCTGCCGTTCTGGACTTCGCTGCTGGTGCGCACCACCGCATGGATGGTAGTGCTGCAAAAAGAAGGTGTCATCAACTCCCTGCTGCAAGCGCTGGGGCTGATCGCTGAGCCACTGCCGCTGGTGTTCAACCGTTTTGGCGTGGTGACGGCGATGACGCACATCCTGCTGCCCTTCATGATCCTGCCGATGTACTCGGTCATGCGGCAAATCCCCGCCTCGTATGTGCGGGCAGCCCGCTCGCTGGGGGCCAGCCCTACTACCGCATTCCTGCGCGTGTATTTGCCCCAGTGCATTCCGGGCATCGGTGCCGGTGGATTGCTGGTGTTCATCCTGGCGCTGGGCTACTACATCACGCCCGCTTTGCTGGGCGGCTCGACTGACCAGATGATCAGCTACTTTGTGGCCGACAACATGGGCCGCTCGCTGAACTGGGGCTTGGCCTCGGCCTTGGCGGCGATTTTGCTGGCAGCAGTCCTGGCGCTGTATGCCATCTACGACCGCATTGCCGGTCCCGGAAACCTGAAACTCGGATGAGCGCCGCCCTACCCCTCTACACCACCCCGCTGCAACGCATTGGGCATTGGATTTTGTGGATTTTTTGTGCCGCTGTTTTGATTTTTTTGATTGCTCCCGTGTTGGTCGTCGCGCCGCTGGCGTTCAACAACGAGCCGTATTTTCATTTCCCGGTCAAGGAATACAGCCTGCGCTGGTTCCATGAACTTTTCACCAACCCGGCCTGGCTGCACGCGATTTACAACAGCGTCGTCACCGCTGTGCTGGCCACCTTGCTGGCAACCACACTGGGAACGCTGGCCGCCGTGGGCCTGAACCACCACAACCTGCCCGGCAAGCGCTTGCTGATGGCCGTGCTGGTCTCGCCGATGATCGTGCCGGTGGTCGTGTTGGCGGTGGGCTCGTACTTCTTTTTCTCCAAGCTCGGCATCGCCAACAGCCTACTGGGCATCGTGCTGGTCCACGCTGTGCTGGGTATGCCTTTTGTGGTCATTACGGTCACAGCCACGCTCGGTGGATTTGACATGAATCTGATGCGCGCCGCGCGCGGCCTCGGTGCTTCGCAGATCGCCGCATTTCGGCGCGTCATGCTGCCCATCGTCTGGCCCGGCGTGCTCTCCGGGGCGCTCTTTGCATTTGCCACCTCATTTGACGAAGTGGTCGTCGTACTCTTCCTGGGAGGGCCAGAGCAAACCACACTACCACGCCAGATGTGGACCGGCCTGCGCGAACAACTCTCCCCCACCATTTTGTCCGCGGCCTTCATGTTGATCTTGTTTGCCATCAGCATGCTGCTTTTGCTGGAGCTACTACGCAGGCGCAGCGTGGCATTGCGTGGCGTGGTGGAATAGTCGCTGCAACGCTTTGATAAACTTCCCGCCCGTTTATTGCGGGGTGTAGCTTAGTCTGGTAAAGCGCTACGTTCGGGACGTAGAGACCGGAGGTTCGAATCCTCTCACCCCGACCAAAGCTCACTCCGCTTAACCATCGCTGGCACTGAAATGTGGCGACTCTTTCGGCTACTTGCAGAGCCTAGTCACTGGCTGTAGAGGCCGCATGACCGCCGGCAACGGGACCGGGCGCTGTGTCAATATAAATTATGCAAAATCTACTCGACCCAGCCATCCTGTTTTTTATCTTCGGCGTGCTCGCCGGATTTGCCAAGTCCAACCTAGAAATTCCCCAGGCTATCTCCCGGTTTTTGTCTCTATACCTGTTGATGGCCCTGGGACTTAAAGGCGGTTTTGCCTTGGCGCATTCCGGTTTCAATAGCCAGATCGTGTTGAGCCTCGGCGCGGCCCTATGCATGGCCGTCATCGTTCCATTGGTGGGGTACTGGGTACTGCGCACATTTGTCGGTGGCTTTGATGCCGCTGCGATTGCAGCGACCTATGGATCCGTTAGTGCCGTTACTTTTTTGACTGCAAAGCAGTATTTGGAAAACCAACATATCGCTTATGGTGGGCATATGGCGGCAGCCATGGCGCTGATGGAATCCCCTGCAATCATCATGGCGGTTGTGTTTGCCAATAAGCTGCGCCAGCGAGAACTTGGGAGGGAAACGAGTGTGAGCGACAGCACAGCAGCACGCGTTACTACAGCAACGAAACCGCAAGCCTCGCTAGGGAACATACTGCACGAATCTTTTACCGATGGTGCGCAGATGCTTTTACTCGGTGCTATGGTGATCGGCCTCATCACTGGTGATTCTGGTAAGGCTGCCATGCAGCCTTTTTCCGGAGATCTATTCAAAGGCATGCTGTCATTTTTCCTGTTAGACATGGGTCTGACAGCAGCTCGAAATATGCCCCAACTCAAAGACAAGTCATGGTTGCTGTTAGCTTATGCGTTGGTAGGGCCCATAGTCCACGCCAGCTTGGCCTTGGGTTTGGCCTGGATGCTGGACTTACCTCCAGGCGAGGCAGCACTGTTAATGGTTTTGGCGGCTAGCGCTTCCTATATTGCAGTTCCAGCGGTCTTACGCTATGCCATGCCCGAAGCCAATCCCACGCTGTACTTTGGCTTGAGTTTGGGACTGACCTTTCCTCTGAACATTTTGATAGGTATACCGGTCTATACCCATATTGCAACCAAAGCTCTATCTTGAGTTTGTCGATTTTCACAATCCCTTGACCAGCCCAAGAATGACTGCGGTGGCCACCAACAAACCAGCCCCTTGCGCGTGTTGCGGGGATTGCCAAATATGGAAAAATGCGGGCGATTTTTTAAAAACGGCATTTTGTTGAGGAGTGCAGCATGAGCCCCCTGCCTAACCCCGTTGGCTGGTTTGAAATTCACGTACAAGACCTTCACCGCGCACGTATTTTTTACGAGGCGGTGTTCAAACGCACCCTGGCCCCTTTGCCCTCGGGCGATCCTTCCATCGAGATACTGATGTTTTCGGGCGACCCCCAGGGCGCGGGCATCAATGGCGCATTGGTCAAACATCCGATGAAGCAGCCCAGTACGGAGGGCGCTTTGGTGTATTTTTCCTGCGCTGATTGTGCTGTGGAGTGCGAGTTGGCAGTCAACGCCGGAGGGCGGGTCTATAAACCCAAACAGGGCATCGGAGCCAATGGCTTCGTTGCGATCATCGGCGACAGCGAAGGCAACGCAATCGGTCTGCATTCTTTTGCCTAGGCTTCGCTTTTTGGAATATCGCTACAAACACCTCTGCCAGATTGGCTACATGCCTCGGCGTTGAGCCATGTCGATTTCAAGATCCAATTTTTGCTACGGATGTAGGGAAATGACGATCTGTATTTTTTACTAATTTGGGATCTCCATCACCATGCTTCCCGTTACCTCTGTCATTGCATCGCTGCTGGCCGCAATTTTTTTAAGACTCTCATTTGCGGTCATCAAACTCAGACGCGCCAACAAGATCAGCCTGGGAAGCGGCGGCAATGATGAGCTCGAAAGAGCTATCCGCGCACAGGGCAACTTTGCTGAATACGTCCCACTGGCTTTGATTTTGTTGGCTTGCTTAGAGATCAACGGTGCGCCATGGTGGTTGGTTGCGCTGCCTGGGGCCTCATTAATTGCAGGGCGGTTGGCCCATGCAAAAGGCATCCATGAATTGCCTCCCAACTTTAGAAAACGGGTGTTTGGCATGGTCTTGACGATCAACACGCTCATTGCCTTGGGTAGCTTGAACATAGGCTGGTCGCTGTATTTGCTTCTCAACCATCTGGGTTACCTGGCTTAGACGCGTGTCCAGCCAATCAATGGCTATGCTTCGATGCCACAGTGATGTGACCCACCATGCCGGCTTCAAAATGGCCCGGCTCAAAACACGCCATACCCCAAATTCCGGGGGTTGTAAAAGTCCAACCTAAAACAGCGGCCTGCCCGGGCTCGACCGATACGGCGCTATCGTTGTGGTGGTGATCTTGAGACCCCTCGCGCATGCGCTTGGCATGCTCAGTTAGTTCGTTTTCCTGCCCGATCACCAATTCATGGCGCACTTTGCCCGAATTGATGACAACCAGACGCAAGGCTTCGCCCTCTGTGGCCTCCCAATGTGCAGGGACAAAACGAAGGCTGTCGTCCATCTCTATCACCACGGTCCGCGCCCCAGCATCTTCGTCTAGAACGTGATGATGGGCACCACCGTCCTCATGCCGGTCGCCATGCGGCGCTGAGGCGCTAAAAAAACCTACGGCGGCCACGCAGGCAGCGACCAACAGCGCTCCGCCGCCCAGAGCGTAAAGAATCACGCCTCTGGCACTCGCACGCGGACTGCTATTGCCAAAATACAGAGAAACCAAACTGAGAAAAAAACCGAATGGCACCACCCAGACGCTGCGCTGAGGCGTGTCGGGAAAATGCTGCAAACCGCCGGTAAAAAATCCCAACCCGATTGAGGACAAGATACCAAAGCCAAGTACATCGCCCCAGGACACCGTCTCGCCCCCTGTTGAACGGTTCTCAAGGTAGGCACCAATCAAAAAGAAGATAACGCCCAACGCGGCGGTGATGACAGAACGCTGCTCGCTGAACATGCCATGGTTCACAGCGCCAGCGATAAAGCCGATACCGGCATATTTGCTGAGGGTGGCGAGGTGCCGGATTTGAAAACACATGGTGATTTTTTAGTCGAGTCAATCGATTTTCCGCACCCATGATAAGCGTCGCGAGGCTACAAATCGAAGTGCGAGTCGTCCGATGCAGCAAATCCGAGTGCCAACAAATTTCAATGCGCGTGTTGAGTTCGCCTGACTCGTGGATACTGTATATAATTACAGCATAGATACATGAAGGCAGACAAATACCATGTCCTTTATGCCCATTTTTGGAAAATTGGAAGCGGGTAACACAAATGAGCACAGTTGCAAAAACATTGGCATCCGTACCTGACGCAACCGCGCAGTACTGGAGCGTCGTCAAACCGACCATTACCCATTGTGCGTTACTGGTTTGGCGCTGGCTTTAAGTGTCGGGCACCCGTATCGTGGCCGTTGAATAGGTGGAACCATTACTCACCTGGCACCTAAAATTCTGGCATCGCTTTTACTAAGGCAACTTTTTGATGCACACAGCCTCTCAACACCTGGACGCACTGGAATGGGAAAGCTGGCCCTCCGATCAAATAACCTCTCGCGGAAAGGCGCAGTGGAAGGAGCTACTGGGCAGTGGTTCAGGATGTCAGAACGACATGACCATGGGTGTGGTTCGCCTCAAACAGGGCGAGTCGTTAGAACCGCATCGCCATGCACAACCGGAGACCTATTTCACCCTATCGGGGCGCGGGACGGTAACGATTGACGGAGTGCAACATCACGTCGACCCAGGTCGGATGTTGTTTATTCCAGGCAATGCCCAACACCAAATCAACAACGCAAACGCAGAAGATTTGCTCATTCTTTACGCGTTTGCGATCAGCGATTTCAGCAAGATTCAGTACCACTTCTGATCACATCTGCCGACAGTTTAAGACCGCGGCTTGGTATTTTCTGGGTCGTACAAAGCGCCGTAACCCACGGCCTCTACCTTGACCGGATAGACATCGTCAAAGTACTGGATCTGCAGCTCGCGCCCGACTTGGCAGTACGCATACGGCAGGTAAGCCAGCGCAATGTTCTTGCCGATGGTAGGGCCAAACGCAATACTGGTGGTGTAGGACCGGCGACCTTCTGAATCGATCAGGGTTTGGCCAGTCGCGGGGTCCATCACCGGCAGGTTACCCAGCGGGTAGCGGGCCACTCCGGTGCTGTCAATGTTGTGCGTCATGGTCAGTGTGCACAGGTAAGCTGGTTGATGTTCGCGTTCGCGGAACTTCAGATGCGCGGCTTTTCCGTGGAAATCGGCGGCCTTAACCTTGGGACGCGCTAAATCGCATTCCATCAGGTTGTATTCCGTCAACAAGTCAGCGTTTTGCAAACGCAGGCTCTTCTCCATGCGGCGGCTGTTGGCGTAGGTTTCCACACCCACGGGCGTCACGCCCAGCGCAAACAAGGCGTCCCACAAGGCCAGGCCGTCCTCGTATTTGAAATGCAACTCCCAGCCCTGCTCGCCCACATAGGAAATGCGGAAGGCCAGCACCGGCACGCCCGCAATCTTCAGGTTGCGGAACGCGGCGAACGGAAAGTTTTCATGCGTCCAGGCATCCGGCTCGTCGGCGATTTTTTGGATGGTGGCGCGGGCATTCGGCCCCCACACGCCCAGGCATCCAAAAGCCGTCGTGGTGTCGGTAACCTTGACGTTCGCACCCCGGTCCTGCGCCATGCGCTCAATCCACACCAGGTCGCGGTGCCCGGCATCGGCACCATCAATCACACGATAGTGGTCTTGGGCTAAACGCAGCACCGTCAGGTCGGCACGCACGCCGCCTTTACCGTCCAAAAAGTGGGTGTACACGCCCTTGCCTACAGGCGTGTCACCGCCCACTTTGGCCACACAGATGTATTCCAGCAGGTCGGCAGCATCGGGGCCTTCCACATCGATTTCGGCGAAGTGGGAGATGTTGATCATCCCCACATCCTCGGCCATCTTGAGGTGCTCGGCGTTGGATACACGCCAGAAGTGGCGGTTGTCCCACTCATTGGCGCGGACCGGCACTTTGTCACCGTACACGGCCAGCAAATGCTCGTTACTGGCGTAGCCGTGCGCACGTTCCCAGCCCGAGAGCTCCATAAAGTAAGCGCCCAGCGCTTTTTCACGCTCGTAAAACGGGCTCTTGAAGATGCCACGCCCGGCGCTGTAGGGCTCGCGGTTGTGCACCGGCGGGTTGTAGATCTTGAACGCGCCCTCGTAACAGCGATCGTGAATGTATTGCTCATCCTGCTGGTACGGATAAATACGGGCTACGTCGATGCGGGCGTGGTCGATGTGGGTGTAGCCATCGGTCATCCAGTCCGCCACAATTTTGCCCACACCCGGGCCGTCTTTGACCCATACCGCTTCGGCGTACCACAGGCCGCGCACTTTAGACGATTCGCCGATCGACGGGTTGCCGTCGGTCGTCACCTGCAACAAGCCATTGAAGGAGTATTTGTCGTCATAGCCCAGCTCGGCCAGGATGGGCGTGAGTTCAATCGCGCGCTCCAGCGGTGCCATGATTTGGTCCAGCTCCAAATCGCGCTGCGAAGGCGACAGGCGGGCCTGCTCTTTTTCCAGCAAGTCGCGCGGGTGGCACATGCGCGGGTTTTTCTCTTCGTAGTAGCCCCATTCGATCTGGCCACCCTCGGGGGTTTTGGGGTCACCCGTGTCGCGCAGGTAGGCAGAGTTGCCTTGGTCGCGCAATAGCGGATAACCGATGTCTTTGCCCGTGCCCGCAAATTCCAGATAGGGTTTGAAGAAGGTCAGCGGATGGTCCACCGGCATGATGGGCAGATCCTCGCCAGCCATGTTGGCAATCAGGCGCCCCCACAGTCCGGCGCAGACCACGACGTATTCGGCGGCAATAAAGCCCTTGGTGGTTTGCACGCCCCGGATACGACCTTTCTCTATGCGCAAACCGGTGCAGGCTGTGTTGGCAAACGACTGCAGCTTCCCCGAGGCCACCGCCGCATCCACCAGTTCGCCCGCCACCATTTGGGAGCGGGGCTTGACCAGGCCCGCGTCCGGGTCCCACAGCGCGCCCTGGATCATGCTCTCCTCCAGCAGCGGCATTTTGGCTTTTGCCTCGGCGGCGCTGATGAGCTCTACGCGGTTGCCAAAAGCCTTGCCCGAGGCCACGCGGCGCTTGAGCTCCTGCATGCGCTCGTCGTCGCCGACCCGCGCGACCTCAATACCGCCAATGCGGTCATAACGGCCCATCTTCTCGTAGAAGTCGATGCTGTACTTGGTGGTGAAGATCGTCATCTGATCGTGCATCGTGTTGAAGCAAAAATCAGACGCGTGCGCGGTAGAGCCCACATCGGTCGGGATCGCGGACTTGTCGATACCGACGATGTTGTCCCAGCCCCGCTCAATCAGGTGGTGCGCCA
>CAIOUR010000184.1 GCA_903861575.1 uncultured beta proteobacterium
GCCGGACTGAATTTGTGGGGCCGCAAGTCGGTGACGAACTCGCGGTGGACGGGCTCAAAGCGCTGGCCTGCGTGGTGGCCGGCATCATGTTGTATCTGGGTGTCCGGTTTGAGTGGAAATTTGCGGTGGCGGCCATCATCGCCAACTTGCACGACGTGGTCATCATCCTCGGGTTTTTTGCATTTTTCCAGTGGGAATTTTCGCTGCCCGTGCTGGCCGCTGTGCTGGCGGTGCTGGGGTATTCGGTGAACGAATCCGTGGTGATTTTTGACCGTATCCGCGAGAACTTCCGTCGCTTTCGCAAGATGACACCGGTAGAGATCATTGATAACGCGATCACCTCCACGATCAGCCGCACCATCATCACCCACGGCTGCACCCAGTTGATGGTCTTGAGCATGCTTTTCTTTGGCGGCGCAACCCTGCATTACTTCGCTTTGGCGCTGACCATCGGCATCTTGTTCGGTATCTACTCCTCAGTCTTCGTGGCTGCGGCAATTGCCATGTGGCTGGGTATTCAGCGCGAAGACCTGGTCAAGGGGATCGTGAAGAAAGACGGCGAAGCGCCGTTGGACCCGAACGACCCGAACGCGGGCGCGACTGTGTAAGGGTTAAGGCGGCCCGCGCTCAGGCGCGGGCGATTCGTTGGAACTTGCCGCCAGGCAGGCGCGCCACCATCCCCAGCAACTCCAACTCCATCAACTGCGCCTGCAAGTGTGGCGTGGGTTGACCACTGCGGGCTTGCAGGCCGTCCAGGCCGATGGGGTCAAAGCCTAAGGCTTGCAACAAAGCCGCAAGGGTCGGACTGACGCGGTCCGGCTCGATCTCGATGGTGGCTGGCTGCGTGGGGGTGGCGAACTGCAGCTCCTCCAAAATATCCTGGGCACTCTCAACCAATTTGGCTCCTTGCTTGATCAGCGCATGGCAGCCTTTGGATTGGGTGCTGTGGATGGAGCCGGGTATGGCAAATACATCGCGTCCCTGCTCCAGCGCCAGCCGCGCAGTGATCAGCGAGCCCGATTGCAGCGCGGCTTCGACCACCAAGGTACCGCGGGACAGCGCGGCAATCAGCCGGTTACGCTGCGGGAAGTTGGACGCCAAGGGCGGGGTTCCCAGGTGGTATTCGCTCAGGATCACGCCGCCTTGGGCAATCTGGTGCGCCAACTCCCGGTGCTGCTTGGGGTAGACCCGGTCCAAGCCCGTGCCCACGACGGCGATGGTGGCGATGGTTTTCGTACCAACACCGGCGGCCTGCAGCGCTCCGGCATGTGCCGCTGCGTCAACGCCCAGAGCCATGCCAGAGACCACGGTGAGGCCTGCGTACGCCAAGGCCTGGGCGAAATCATGTGCGTTGCTGGCACCTTGCGGTGTTGGATTGCGGCTGCCCACGATGGCGATGCCTGCGGCCTGCGCTCTGTCGAGAGCGCTGCTTCCGTCGGCCAAAGTTTCCCAGCTGGACGCGCGCCCCATGCCGTACAGAATCAGCGGCGGGTCCTCCATTTCCAGCAGGCAGCGGGGATAGGCTGGATCTCCCAATGTCAGCATCCGCCGATGCTGCGGGTCGGCAGCGAGCCAATCAAGGGTGGTACGCAGCAAGCTATCGCGTGCGGGCGGGATTTCGCTCAGCGCGAGCGCCTGTGTAGCGCTGACCACAGCACCCAGTGCCACGTGGTTGGTTTCGAAAATTTGCTGTGGTAGTCCGAACGTACGAAGCAACTGCCGCGCGCGCTGGTTGCCGATGCCCGGCGTCAGAGAGAGTCGCAACCATGCTGCAAGGTCTGCAGCATCGGATTGGGCTGGCAGATCGTTAGCGTCCTGCATCAGGGTCCAGCGAGCGCATCGCCAACGCGCACACCTTGGGTGACCTCGATCAAAAGGGCGTATGCGATGCGCTCATAGGTCAGAAAAACCAGAGCCGTGCCGGTGCGTTCCTGTGGCAGTTGCCACGGCTCCTTCAGCGGATCGGTCGCATCGCGGGCCGTGGCGGGACGCGAAAGGATGTTGAGCAGATGCCCGACTTCCAAACCATTGCTGCGCCCTTGATTGAGAGAGACGATTTGGTTCTGGCTGGCCTGTTGTTGCGCAGTTCCGTACAAACCCAGTACGCGTGCTTGGATCGCTTGGCTGGGCCAATGCGGCCGGATCGGCTCCGGCGGTGCGATTTGGGTCATCAGCACGTTGTCACCAACCATGATTTCCTGCTCGCTGGCCACGATGTCCAGCGTCGCCGGTACCCGCATGGCGTTGTTAGCGGGGTTTTCTTTGTCTGACGCCAGACTGCTGCCTTGTGCCCACAGCGCGCTGCCCACCACGTGCGCCTCGTGGCCTAGAACCTCGGAGGTTTGCGGGTCTTTGAGGGGCCGCAATTCCCGAAAAATACGCAAGCGCTGGCCTTGTGTGGGCATCGCTTGACCCGTGTAGTCGTTGTCTACCGCGTACACCCGGTCCCCGGTTCCGAACATAACCCGTTTGTCGGGGCCGGCGATGATCCGTGCTGACTCCAGGACTTGCGCATCGCTCAACACCAGGGGCTGGCGCACCATCGCTTGAAGAAGTTTCAGCGTCTTGTCACTCAGCGGCACTTCTTCCACCGGTGTAATGCGAACGGCGGGGCTGATTTTGACGGTGGGGATCTCCAAAGCATCTTCTTGGGCGACTTGCGCTGTGGCCAGAAGGGGTAGGAACAGGCCCTGCGTTGCCAGTCCGCAGAGCAGGGCGATTGCGCGTAAACCAGGGTGCGAGAAAGGCGTACGCAACATGTAACAGGTCCCCTTGCAAAAAGCCGCGCAAACTGCGCAATGTGGTTTGTTTGTCCGGCGCCAGGGCCGTCTTTTGACAACTATTGTACGGATTGCCGCCCGGTTCGTGGCTTAAAACCCCGAGCCTTGGGCCAAACCGGTGAAAATACGCCCCCCGAGATTGCACCAGCCATGTCCTTACTTCCCATCCTTCAATACCCCGACCCCCGATTGCACACCGTGGCGCAGCCGGTTCGCGCGTTTGATGAGCGCCTGCGGCAATTGGCGGCCGACATGCTCGAAACCATGTACGACTCCGGCGGAATTGGCCTGGCCGCAACCCAGGTGGATGTGCACGAGCGGCTGATCGTGATGGATATTTCCGAGGAGCGTAACGAGCCGCTGGTGGTGGTGAACCCCGAGATCATTTGGACCAGCGAAGCCCGCAAACTCAACGAGGAAGGTTGCTTGTCTGTGCCGGGTGTGTACGACCGCGTTGAACGTTTTGAGTCGGTGCATGTGCGGGTCTGCGGTCTGGATGGCAAAGAGCGCACCATCGAAGCGCAGGGCGTGATGGCTATTTGCATCCAGCATGAGATGGACCATTTGCTTGGTAAAGTTTTTGTGGAATATCTCTCGCTGCTTAAGCGCGACCGGATCAAGAAAAAAATGCGTAAAGCCCAGCGTGAGGACGCGCATTGAGACTGGTTTTTGCCGGAACCCCCGAGTTCGCCCGCGTCGCTCTAGCCGCCTTGCATGCAGCTGGACACGAAATCGCTCTGGTGCTGACCCAGCCTGACCGTCCGGCCGGGCGCGGTATGAAGCTGCAGGCGTCGGCCGTCAAAGATTGGGCGCTTGCCCACGGGGTACCGGTTCAGCAGCCGCGCAGCCTCAGGCTGGATGGGGCTTTCGCAGACGATGCGTTGCAGGCGCAACACGCCCTGGAGCAGGCCCAACCTGATGCGATGGTGGTTGCCGCCTACGGGCTGTTGCTGCCGCAGTGGGTGCTGGACGTGTTTGCTGCGGGGTCGGGTTTCGGCTGCATCAACATCCACGCGTCTCTGCTGCCGCGCTGGCGCGGCGCGGCGCCAATACACCGCGCCATTGAAGCCGGTGATGCGCAAACCGGTATCAGCCTGATGCGGATGGATGCGGGGCTGGACACCGGTGACATTCTGCTGAGCCGGACCATGTCCATCACGCCGCAGGACACCACCGCCCGTTTGCACGACCGCCTGGCACTGTTAGGAGGGGAGCTCGCCGTCGAAGGGCTGGCTTGCGCGCGCCAGTGGCAGCCGAAGGCGCAAAGCGCAGACGGCGTGCTGTACGCAGCCAAAGTTGACAAAGCGCAAGCCGCGCTGGACTGGACTCTGGATGCGGCATTGCTGGCGCGGCGGGTGCGTGCTTTTAATCCGGCGCCGGTGGCGCACACCGCTTGGCAAGGCGAAGCCATCAAAGTGTGGGCTGCGCACGCTGTGGCATCTGACGCCGCCGCACCCAATCAGCCTTCCGGTATGGTGTTGGATGTGGGCGCGCGAGGCATCGCGGTATCGACCGGTAGCGGCACCCTGGTGTTGACCGAATTGCAGCGCGCCGGCGGCAAGCGCCTGGGCGTAGCCGATTTTTTGCGTGGCTTCCCGGTGGTTCCCGGTCGGTGTTTTGACCCGGCGGGCGGGTCTGCCGCACCGCCCATGCAATCTTAGGAAACCGATGTTTTGGCATGCGCCGTATTACCGGCATCCCAGTTTCCGTGCAGGCGCGACAGCACAGTTCGCCATTGCGCCGGGTATTGCCGCCTGGGGCCTGATGACCGGTGTTGCCATGGTCAAGCTGGGGCTCGGTGTGATGCCATCTTTGGTGATGACGCTGGTCGTCTTTGCCGGAAGCGCGCAGTTGGCCACCATTCCCCCCTTACTGGGTGGAGCGCCGATGTGGGTGGTGTTGCTGACCGCGTTTTGTGTGAACCTGCGCTTTGTGGTGTTCAGTGCCCATTTGCGCCGTTACATGATGCATGTGCCGCGCTGGCATCGCCTCACTATGGGTTACCTGAGTGGCGACTTACCTTACGTTCTGTTTGTTCAGCGTTTTCCGGAACCCGCCCGGGATGCGGAAGGCCGGTTGGAGCAGATGGCGTATTTGTGTGCCCTTGGCAGCACCAACTGGGCGACCTGGTTGGTATTCAACGTCAGCGGCGTTTTGTTGGCACAGTGGATTCCTGCCAGCTGGGGGTTTGGCTTCGCCGGTGTGCTGGCTTTGTCCGGTGTGCTGTGGTCCTTGGCGGACACGCGGCTACGCATGATTTCGGCTGCAACGGCCGGCATCGCCGCCGTGCTGGCCGCAGATTTGCCGCTCAAGCTGAATATTCTGGTTGGCATCGGGGCTGCCGTGGCTTTGTGCTTGATGCTGGAAAAAACCGTGAATCGTGTGCCTGAGGCGGATGCCCTATGACGGATGGCTGGATCGCTTGGTTTGCCTTTCTAAGTCAGTGGCTCCAAGCCCAGGGACTGGATCCCCACACACTTGTAACCTTTGTATTGATGGGCTTTTTGACTATGGTGGCACGCTCGTTTTTCTTTATTCCGGATACCGAATGGACGCTGCCGCGCTGGGCCGAACGGGGCCTGTATTACGCCCCGATTGCCGCGCTCACCGCAGTGGTTGTTCCAGAGGTGGTCTTGACCCGAGGTCAATTTATCCAAACCTGGGAGGACGCACGGCTGGTTGCCATGGCGGCTGGGGCGCTGTATTTTTTCTGGCGCAAGGGGCAGGGCCAGGCAGTCTTGGGTACCATTGTGGCCGGTATGACGGTTTACCTTCCGCTGCACCTGGGCTTGGGCTGGTAGCGCTTGCCGTGCTGCTGATTTTTTAACCTCACCTTTCTTCAGCCATGCAAACTCTCCGTTTTTCCGACTTGTGTGCCAGTGGCCAGGTGCGCGGTAAAAGAGTGTTCATCCGCGCGGATTTGAATGTGCCCCAGGACGCCAGCGGCTCCATCACCGAAGACACGCGCATCCGCGCATCGGTTCCGTGCATCCGCATGGCCCTCGACGCCGGCGCGGCCGTCATGGTCACCAGCCATTTGGGTCGTCCGACCGAGGGGAGTTTCAAGCCCGAAGACTCGCTGGCGCCGGTGGCTGCACGTCTTGGGGAGTTGCTGGGCCGCTCCGTTGCGCTGGTGGCGGACTGGACGGAAGGCGTTGCGGTTCAGCCCGGTGAATTGGTCTTGCTGGAGAACTGCCGGGTCAACGCCGGCGAAAAGAAAAACAGCGAAGCCTTGGCGCGCAAGATGGCCGCTTTGTGCGACATTTTTGTGCACGACGCCTTTGGCACGGCGCACCGCGCCGAAGCCAGCACCTACGGCATCGCTGAATATGCGCCGATTGCCTGCGCTGGCCCTTTGTTGGCGGCTGAGATGGACGCGATCAGCCTGGCGCTGCTTGCGCCTAAGCGCCCGCTGGTGGCCATTGTTGCGGGCTCCAAGGTGTCGACCAAGCTCACCATCCTCAAAAGCCTGGCCGAGAAAGTCGACCAACTCATTGTCGGCGGCGGTATTGCCAACACCTTCATGCTGGCCGCCGGATTGCCCATCGGCAAAAGTCTGGCCGAGCGGGAGCTGGTGGATGAGGCCCGCACCATCATGGACATGATGCGCGCGCGCGGCGCTGCGGTACCTATTCCAACAGACGTCGTCACGGCCAAGACGTTTGCCGCCGACGCATTGGCCTCCACCAAGGCCGCCAGCGATGTTGCAGACGATGACCTGATTCTCGATATCGGCCCCCAAACCGCCGCCGCGTTGTCGGCGCAGTTGCAGCAAGCCGGCACGATTGTCTGGAACGGCCCAGTCGGTGTTTTTGAATTTGCCGCCTTCGAGGGCGGTACCAAGGCTATCGCCCAGGCGGTTGCCACGTCGCCGGCTTTCAGCATTGCCGGAGGCGGCGATACGCTGGCCGCCATTGCCAAATACGGCATTGAAAAACAGGTGGGTTACATCTCCACCGGCGGCGGGGCCTTCTTAGAGGTTCTCGAGGGCAAAACGCTCCCGGCTTTCGAGATTTTGAGCCGTCGCGCAAAGTCCGTGTAAAGCATTTCTGGCGTTGTCTGGCGATGTAGGACAATCGCCCCCGGGCAGCTATGGTGTTGCCAGTTACTACTTCATGGAAAGTCAAACATGTCAAATCGTCGTGAATTCGCAGTGCAGTTGTGTTTCGGTGCCGGTGCTTTGTTGAGCGCCTCGGCTTTTGCAGCAGCTCCAATGGTTGACGAAAAAGACCCTGCCGCTGCGGGTCTAGGCTTCAAGGCCGACGCCGCTACCGTGGACAAAGCCAAATTCCCTAAATTTGCCGCCGGTCAAAACTGCGGCAGCTGCGCTTTGTACCAAGGCAAAGCCGGTGATGCCGCTGGCGGCTGCCCGCTGTTTGCTGGCAAGCAGGTTTCGCCTAAATCGTGGTGCAGTGCTTACGCCAAGAAAGCGTAAGACTTCTCGGCGTTCCAAATGGCCTCCGCTGGAGGCCATTTTTTTTGATCCAACTCCAGATATTGCATGCCTTTTTCCGCACTTGGTCTGTCCCCGGCGCTTAGCGCAGCGGCGCATGCTGCTGGCTTTGTCAGCGTCACGCCCATCCAGCAGGCGGCGGTGGGCGCGGTCCTGGATGGGCGTGACGTTCTGGCGGTTGCCCACACCGGTTCCGGCAAAACGGCTGCGTATTTGCTCCCGCTTCTGGACCGGCTCGCAACCCGCAGCGCAGCGCCTGCCCGTCGGCGGCCGGTGAGGGCTTTGGTGCTGGTGCCCACGCGGGAATTGGTGCTGCAGGTGGCCCGACTGGCGCAGACCTGGGGCCAGCCTTTGGACTTGCGGGTGCGCGCGCTTTTTGGCGGCGTGTCGGTGAACCCCCAAATGCTGGCTTTGCGTGGCGGCGCTGATCTGGTGGTGGCCACACCGGGACGTTTGCTGGATCTGTTGGAGCGGCACGCACTGGCTATCGACGCCCTGGAAATCCTTGTGCTTGACGAGGCCGACCGCATGCTCGATACCGGTTTTGCTGCTGAGTGGGAACGGATTGCTGCGCAAATGCCTCTGCGGCGGCAAAACCTGTTCTTCTCAGCGACGTTCGCTCCGGCTGTGCAAAACCTGGCCGATGCCTTGCTGCACGATCCGTTGCGCATCACCTTGGATCGGACTTCCGAAGCGGCACCAGCCATTACCCATAGCGCCATTGCGGTGGACGCCGGCCTGCGTACCCGTTTGCTTCGGCATTTGCTGGCGCAGTGCGCGTGGAGCCGCGTGCTGGTTTTCGTTGCCACCAAATTTGCGGCGGAAGTCGTGGCCGATAAGTTGCGCAAAGGTGGCGTCGCAGCCGAGCCGCTGCATGGCCAACTTAGCCAGGGCAAGCGCAGCCAGGTGTTGTTAGATTTCCAGGCGGGACGCGTGGCCGTGGTCGTGGCGACCGACCTCGCCGCGCGGGGTATCGACATTGCACAGATGCCTGTTGTGGTCCATTACGACCTGCCGCGTTCGGCTGACGACTACACCCACCGTAGCGGGCGCACCGCCCGCGCCGGAGATTGCGGCCTGTCCGTGAGCTTCGTCAGCGCCGACACTGAGGCCCATTGGCAGCTGATTTGCAAGCGCCAGGGTTTGGAGCCGACCCCGGAAGTGGTAGCTGGATTTGAGCCCGTGCAAGGCGCTGCACCCCGACCGAACGACCCGGAAGGTACCGGCGGCATCAAGGGCAAACGCCCCAGCAAAAAAGACAAATTACGCGCCGCCGCTGCGGTGCTATCGTCTTAAGTTCGGGCGCTCAGGGCGTAGACTTTTCTTTCAGCGCCAAGGCGCGGACATAGAGTGTATTTTTCGATTCCCCGCTGATTTGTGCGGAGAGTTGTACGGCGGTTTTCAAGGGCAGGTGTTGCATCAGCAGCGCCAAGATACGGTCGTCTTGTACCGCTTCAATGGCGTTAGCTGGCGGGTGCAGCACCAGGGTGAATTCACCGCGCAGACGGTTGCCGTCTGCTGCCAGCCAAGCGCTCAATTCGGCGGCGGGAAGGGTGTGGATGTCTTCAAATTGTTTGGTCAGTTCACGGCCGACGGTGACGGCGCGCATTCCCCAAACGGCCAGTGCCCGCGCCAGGGCCTCGATACGGTGGGGCGCCTCCAGCAGCACCACGGCGCGTGCTTGGGCCTTCAGGTCTTCCAGTGCCGCAGCACGCTCCGCCGCTTTGGCGGGTAAAAAACCCGCGAACACAAAACCTGGCGCCCCTGTGTCGTCGATACCGGCGGCGCTCAGCAACGCTGACACGCTGCTGGCGCCCGGCAGCGGGATCACGCGTAATCCATGCTGGCGCAACTGCGCCACCAAACGTGCACCGGGGTCGCTGATGCCGGGTGTGCCCGCGTCGCTGACATAGGCCACACGCTGCCCTTGGCGCAGGCGGGCTGCCACTTCCTGTGCGGCTTGCATTTCATTGTGCTGGTGCACGGCCAGCAACTGCGCTGCGGGCTTGTCGATGCCATAGGTACGTAGCAGGGTTTGGGTGTGGCGCGTGTCCTCACAGGCCACTGTATCGGCCAGGGCCAACAGGTGCAGAGCCCGCAGCGTGATATCGGCCAAATTGCCAATGGGTGTGGCGACCACATACAAGCAGCCTTGCGGATAATGCTGGGCACCGGCGGCAGACTGCGCGGCGTGCAGGGCCGGGCCGTAGTCTTTATTTGATAAAGCGCCCATTCATGAATTCCTTCGAACGATCGGGGTCCGCACCAACGACCAAACAGGCCGGAGATGCAGGTGAGGATGCGGCTTTGGCCTTTTTGCAAGATCAGGGTCTGCGCTTACTGGTGCGCAATTATCGAACCCCTGGCCGCGGCGGCGGTGAAATTGACCTGATCATGCGCGCTCCGGATACCACCCTGGTTTTTGTGGAAGTGCGGCGCAGGCGTTCTACCAGCCACGGCGGTGCGGCGGCCAGCGTGGGTTGGACCAAGCAGCGCCGCATTGTCTTTGCCGCGCAGCATTACCTGGCCCGATTGCGCGTGTTGCCGCCCTGTCGCTTCGATGTGCTGGAGGTGACCCCCACCGGTGTGAACTGGTTGCAGGCGGCGTTTGACGCCGGACGCTGATGTCAAAGGGCGGCGGTATCATCAAGACATGCTTGAATCCCGTATCGAACAACACTTCATTGACAGCGCCGACCTCAAGTACCAGGCCGCGCCTGTCCTTAGTAAACCCATCGCCCAGGCCATCAGCGCCATCGTGGCCAGCCTGACCAGCGGCGGCAAGGTGCTGGCCTGCGGCAATGGCGGTTCTGCCGCCGATGCCCAGCATTTCAGCGCCGAATTTGTAGGGCGCTTTGAGCGGGAGCGTCCGGAGTTGGCTGCGGTTGCCTTGACCACCGACACGTCGATCTTGACGGCGGTGGGCAACGACTACGCGTTCGACGCGGTTTTTTCGCGCCAGGTTCGTGCCTTGGGCCAACCGGGTGATGTGCTGCTGGCCATCACCACCAGCGGTAATTCTTCCAATGTCCTGGCGGCCGTTGAGGCGGCCCATGCCCGCGATATGGTGGTGATCGGTATGACCGGGCGGGATGGTGGCAAGATGGGCCACATCTTGCGGGAAACAGATGTGCATATTTGTGTCCCTCACCCCCGAACCGCGCGGATTCAGGAAGTCCATATTTTGGCTTTGCACTGCATCTGCGATGGTGTCGATGCCGTGCTGATGGGTGATGAAAGCGAGCGGACCGAATGAACACTGGTTCTATGAAATGCAGTGTGTCGCTGATATGGGGCGCACTGCTGCTGCAACTTGGCGGCTGTGTCGCGGTGCCTGCCTTGATGGTGGGCGGCGCAGCCATGGGAACCATGGTTGCTACCGACCGCAGAACACCGGGTGCCGTACTTGAAGATCGGGGCATCGAAGCCAAGGCCGCTTTGCGCATCCGCGAGGCCTTGGGTGACGCGGTGCATGTGAATGTATCTAGTTACAACCGCTCGGCGCTTATTACCGGGGAGGTGCCTGATGAACAGCGCAAAGTGCAGGTCGAAAAGATTGTTCTCGCCGTAGAAAACGTCCAGAAGACCCTCAATGAACTTGCCATCATGGAAAACACCTCAACCACAGCGCGGGTGTCGGATGGCATTCTGTCCTCGCGTATCCGCGCTGCGCTCATCGATGAGAAGAACCTGATTGCCAACGCCTTTAAGGTCACCACGGAGCGTGGTGTTGTCTACGTACAGGGCCGTGCGACAGCCAGAGAAACCGCACTGATGACCGAGGTGGTCAGCGGTCTGAGCGGCGTGACACGGGTGGTGCGTGTGGTGGATGTCCTCAGCGAGGAGGACCTCTCCGGCATGCTACCCGCACCCCCTGCATTGCCCAAATGATGGGCTTACCGCGTATCAGCGTAGGCGTTTGATCAGGCTGGATGTATCCCAGCGACCGCCACCGGCTTGTTGTACGTCCGCGTAAAACTGATCGACTAACGCGGTAACCGGCAGTCGTGCTCCGTTGCGCTTGGCCTCGTCCAGCACCAGCCCCAAGTCTTTGCGCATCCAATTCACCGCGAAGCCGAAATCAAATTTGTCGGCGACCATGGTCGTGCCCCGGTTGTCCATTTGCCAACTCTGAGCAGCCCCCTTGCCGATCACTTCTAGCACCTGGTTCATGTCCAACCCGGCGCGCTGTCCAAAAGCAACCGCTTCGCTGAGGCCCTGGACCAAGCCCGCAATTGCGATTTGGTTGACCATCTTCGCCAATTGGCCGCTGCCGCTGGCACCCAAAAGCGTCACGGCTTTGGAAAACGCCATGGCCACGGGTTGAATTCGGTTGAAAGCCGGGGAATCACCGCCGCACATCACGGTCAGCGCACCGTTTTGTGCGCCTGCTTGGCCGCCCGATACGGGCGCGTCAATGAAATACAGGCCGGCGTTCAGGGCAGCAATATGGAGTTCGCGTGCGATGTCCGCCGAGGCAGTGGTGTGGTCGACCAACACCGTGCCGGCGCGCATCCCCGCAAACGCGCCATCCGGGCCCGTGACCACGCTGCGCAAATCGGCGTCGTTGCCAACGCAGCAAAATACGATGTCAGCGTGCGCTGCAGCCTCCCGGGGTGTGGCGGCATGGGTGTGCGCTCCCAATGGGCTCGGGGTCACGGCGAATTCCTCCAACCAAGCCAGTGACTTGGCCTCGGTACGGTTGTAGACGGTGACCTGGTGTCCGGCCCGTGCCAGGTGACCGGCCATGGGGCTGCCCATCACGCCCAAGCCCAAAAAGGCCACGCGGGTCGGCGCGCAGGGCGCATACGTCTTGCTGTTCACTGAAGGGGATGCATGCATAAAAATGGAGATAAGTAGTTACAGGATTCCCAGGTTGTCGATGCCTGAGGACCCATCGTTTATACCTGCCCGCTTGCTATGCAGCTTAATCTGCAGACGCAAGTCGTTTAAAGAGTCTGCGTTGCGCAGGGCATCGTCCAGCGTAATGGCTGCGGATTCATACAAGTCAAAGAGCACATCTTGAAACGTTTGCATACCCTCGGCACGGTGGCTGCCCATGGCGGTGCGGATCCCGGGAATGTCACCCTTGCGAATCAGTCCGCTGATCAGTGGTGTGTTGACCATGATCTCCACCGCAGCCAAGCGCCCGGTGCCGTCGGCTTTGTGAACCAGGCGTTGCGCAACCAATGCGCGCAGGTTCAGGGACAGATCCATATACAGCTGTGCGCGCTTGTTTTCCGGGAAAAAACTCACGATCCGCTCCAGCGCCTGGTTGGTGTTATTGGCATGCATAGTGGCCAGTACCAGGTGACCCGTTTCGGAAAAGCTCACGGCTTGGTCCGTTGATTCGCGATCGCGCAGTTCGCCCACGACGATGACATCGGGCGCTTGGCGCAATGCATTTTTCAAAGCGACAGACCAGTCCGATGTATCAATCCCGATTTCGCGTTGCGTGACCAGGCACTGCTTATGGGGGTGTAAAAACTCAATCGGGTCCTCGACCGACACGATATGACCGCGGGTGTTTTGGTTAATGCAGTCCACCATGGCTGCCAGCGTGCTTGACTTACCGGCGCCGGTGGCACCAACCAAAATGATCAAGCCCCGCTTTTGCAGTGCAATCGCCTTCAGTGCCGGCGGCAAGCCCAGGCCCTCCAAGCTCGGAGGAGTTGCAGCAATGCCCCTAAAGACCATGCCAACCTGCCCCAGCTGCATGAATGCATTGACCCGAAAGCGCGGCCGATCCGGCGGCGCAATAGCAAAATTGCTCTCTTTGGTCTGTTGGAAGTTGTTGAGCTGGTTGGGCGTCATGATGGCCTTGGCGATAGCCAGGGTGTTATGGCCGCTCAGCGATTGGTTGGAAAGGCGTACGAACTGGCCATTGACCTTGATCGCTGGCGGGGCATTGGCGCTGAGGAACAAGTCGCTGCCCTGGCGCGCGACCAAATCGTCCAGTCGCGCATGCAGCCATGCCTGCTCAGGCAGACCTTCCCCGGCCGTGCTCATACGGTAAAGCCTTCCGGTGCCTTGGCTTTGCCGCGCGCCTCGGCCAACGAAATCTTCCCGGAATGGACCAAGGTCCTCAGACTTTGGTCCAGGGTTTGCATACCCGCACCGATGCCGGTTTGCATGGAGGAGTACATCTGTGCCACCTTGCCTTCGCGTATCAAATTGCGGATCGCCGGGGTGCCCAGCATGATCTCGTGTGCTGCCACCCGGCCTTTGCCATCGGCACTTTTGCACAGGGTTTGCGAAATAACTGCCTGCAAAGATTCGGAGAGCATGGCGCGGATCATTTCCTTTTCCTCGGCGGGGAATACATCGATGATCCGGTCGATTGTCTTGGCTGCGCTGGAGGTGTGCAGGGTACCGAACACCAGGTGTCCGGTTTCAGCTGCGGTGATTGCCAGACGTATGGTCTCTAAGTCCCGCATTTCGCCCACCAGAATGGCGTCCGGGTCTTCCCGCAAGGCCGAGCGCAGCGCGTCGGCAAAGCTGTGGGTGTGGACCCCCACCTCGCGTTGATTAATCAGACAGCTCTTTGATTGGTGGACGAATTCGATGGGGTCTTCTACGGTCAGAATATGGCCTTGTACGCGTTCGTTGAGGTAGTCCACCATGGCGGCCAGGGTGGTGGACTTACCCGATCCAGTGGGTCCGGTGACCAGAACCAGGCCGTTGTTCTTAAGGGCCAGATCGGCAAAAATTGGTGGCGCGTTCAACTCCTGTAGCGTCAAAATTTTGCTCGGTATCGTCCGAAAAACTGCTCCGGCTCCGCGATGCTGGTTGAAGGCGTTCACGCGAAAGCGTCCCAAGCCCTCAATTTCAAACGCAAAGTCGATCTCCAAAAATTCTTCAAAGTGTTTGCGTTGGGCATCGGTCATGATGTCGGTCACCAGCGCCAGCACCGCACCGTGGTCTAGCGCATCGACGTTGATGCGGCGGGTATCGCCGTGCACGCGTAGGATGGGCGGTAGGCCAGCGGATAGGTGCAGGTCGGAGGCCTTGTTTTTGACGCCGAATGCGAGAAATTGTGTGATGTCCATTTTTGTGTGTTCCCTGATTGCCCCGAGCCGTCCGCCATTTCCGCCGGTGATGAGCGGCACTGCGGGCCGCGTTTCATTATGACCAGTTTGCAAGAAAGCTTGCATCGGGTGCGCCAACGCATCGCGCAGCAATGTGGTGTGCTCGGGCGTGACCCGCAGACGGTGCAGCTGCTGGCAGTATCCAAAACCTTTGCGCTTTCCGCCGTTTTGGAAGCACACCAGGCGGGACAACAACAATTTGGTGAGAACTACATCCAGGAAGGCGTTGAAAAAATCGTTGCTTGCCGCGCCCGGTCAGACTGCCGGGATATGGTGTGGCATTGCATCGGCCCTATCCAGAGCAACAAAACCCGGCTCGTGGCGACGCATTTCGATTGGGTGCATACCGTCGACCGGCTGAAAATCGCGCAGCGCCTGAGCGAGCAGCGTCCGCCGGACATGCCGCCGATGCAGATCTGTATCCAGGTCAATGTCGATGGCGGCGCCAATAAGGCCGGGGTGGCGCCAGATGACGCGCTGGAGCTGGGGCGCCAGGTGGCGGCTCTGCCCCGCTTGCGCTTGCGGGGTTTGATGACCATTCCTGAACCGGCCCCGGACTATGCGAGCGCACTGGCCCCGCACCGGGCCGCTAAAGCGTTGTGGGATCACATGCGCGCCGCTGGGCTGGAGATGGACACCCTGTCGATGGGCATGAGTGCAGACCTCGAGGCTGCGCTTGCTGCCGGCAGCACCATGGTGCGGGTGGGATCGGCCATATTCGGTAGTCGATAGAATGTCCCCCGTTGTCGGTTACCAACCGGTTACCGCGTCCACGCCCTCACCATTGCCCATTGGAAGGAAGCATTTATGGCCCTCGTTTCCATGCGTGAATTGCTCGACCACGCCGCCATCCACGGCTACGGCATTCCCGCCTTTAACGTGAATAACCTGGAGCAGGTGCAGGCGGTCATGTCGGCGGCAGACGAAGCCGGAGCGCCCGTCATCTTGCAAGCCAGTGCCGGTGCGCGCAAATACGCGGGTGAGGCCTTTATCAAGCACCTGATCCAGGCGGCTATCGAGACCTACCCCCACATTCCGCTGGTCATGCACCAGGACCACGGCCAAAGCCCGGCAGTCTGTCAGGGCGCAATCGACCTGGGTTTCAGCTCGGTGATGATGGACGGCAGCCTGGAGGCCGACGGCAAAACCATCGCCAGCTACGAATACAACGTCCAAGTCACCCGCGAGGTGGTGGCGCTGGCGCATAAGGTAGGTGTCACCGTGGAGGGCGAGCTTGGCTGCCTGGGCTCTCTGGAAACCATGCAAGGTGACAAAGAAGACGGCCACGGCACCGACGCCACCATGACCATGGACCAGCTCTTGACCGACCCCGAGCAGGCGGCTGACTTTGTCCGCCAGACCCAGTTGGACGCCCTGGCCATTGCCATCGGAACCAGCCATGGCGCCTACAAGTTCACCCGCGAGCCCACCGGTGACATTCTGGCCATTGGCCGTATTCAAGAAATTCACCGCCGCCTGCCCAACACCCATTTGGTGATGCACGGCTCCAGCAGCGTGCCGCAGGATTTGCTGGCCACTATCAACCAGTACGGCGGGCGTATGAAGCAAACCTACGGCGTGCCGGTGGCGGAAATCCAGAAGGCCATCCAGTTCGGCGTGCGCAAAATCAACATCGATACCGACATCCGCATGGCGATGACTGGCGCGGTGCGCAAGTTCCTCCACGAAAACCCCGACAAATTTGACGCCCGCGAATGGCTCAAACCTGCGCGCGAAGCGGCTAAAGCGCTGTGCAAGCAACGGTACATCGAGTTCGGTTGCGAAGGCCAGGCGTCCACAATCAAGGGTCACAGCCTGAGCGTTATTGCGGCGCAATACAGCCGTGGTGAGTTGGCACAATCCGTTCGATGACTGTCGCCCTGCATACCTCTGCGCTCCAATCCCTACCCCTGTTGGCACGCGGCAAGGTTCGCGACAACTATGCGGTGGGCACGGACCGCATCCTCATGGTCGCCAGCGACCGCCTCAGTGCCTTTGACGTGATCATGGGCGAGCCGATTCCTGGCAAGGGCGCCTTGCTCACGCGGATGGCGCTGTTCTGGTTTGACAAACTGGGCCCCAAGGGCATGAACCTGTGCCCCATTCACCTCACCGGTGATGCCCCCGAGAGTGTCGTCTCCCCCGCCGAGGTACCGCAGGTCGCGGGGCGTTCCATGCTGGTCAAACGCCTTAAACCCTTGCCGGTCGAGGCCGTGGTGCGCGGTTATCTGGCGGGCAGCGGTTGGAAAGAGTACCAAGCCGGCGGCACCGTGTGCGGCGTGCCATTGCCGGCAGGACTGCACAACGCGTCCAAGTTGCCTTCCCCGATTTACACGCCGGCTGCTAAAGCGGCGGTGGGCGATCACGACGAGAACATCACCTTCGCCCGCACCGAACAGATGGTGGGGCCGGATCTGGCGGCGCGCATCCGCAGCATCAGTATTGCGCTGTACGAAGCGGCGGCGGCTTTCGCGCTCACCAAGGGCATCATCATTGCCGACACCAAATTTGAATTCGGTCTGGACGCCGGTGGCACGCTGACGCTGATGGACGAGGTGCTCACCCCCGATTCCTCGCGCTTTTGGCCCCTGGAGCATTACCAGGAAGGCAGCAACCCGCCCAGCTACGACAAGCAATTTGTGCGGGATTGGTTAGAGACGGCCCAGGTCGACGGCAAGCCATGGAACAAAACTCCACCGGCACCAGTGGTGCCGGACGTAGTCATACAAAAAACTGCAGCGAAATACCAGGAAGCCTGGGAGCGGTTGACGGCGTGAGTGCCGAGCCTCAGTTCAGCGCCATGCTGAGCTTGCGCCGGTAGCTGGCCACCATCTGCGCTTGCGGGTCTTGCACCACCACCGTTTTACCCAGTAGCTCGATGCCACCGGCAGCTTTGCCGGCATCGGCACCGGTGTTTTTGGGTTTTGGCGGGGTGAGCAGCTCCAGGATCGCGACCATGCTTTTGCGCGGCGCGCCGTCGCCCCAGGCTTTGTCGCGCATGATGATTTCCAGCAGCTCGTCCATGGCTGAAGTCCAAGCGCCATCGACTATCAGCACCCGGGCTTTGGCCAGGCGGGTATCGAAATCGCGTTTGTTGGCGGCAATCACTTCGTCAAACTGCGCCGGCTCCCAAGCGCCGCGCGGGTCGGCGACCACAAACTCCACCGCCGCCAGGTACTGTTGCAGCGCCTCAAAGCGGATCTGGCGGGGGATTGCTGCCAGCGCCGGAGCCAGGGTCTCTTTGGCCTCGGCAATCAGGTTGCACTCAATCAGCAGGCGCACCAGGTCAAAGCGCACATCGTCATTGGCCGGGTCCATGTGCAGGGCGTCGGCCAGCTTGTTCAGCGCGGCTTGCGTGTCACCCGCTGCCAACAGGGCCTTGGCGTCACCGGCTTCATCGGCCGCCTGCAGGGCGTCTTCAGAAGGTAAGTGTTTGTCGAGGAAAGCTTTGATCTGCCCCTCGGGCAGCGCCCCCATGAAGCCATCAACCGGTTTGCCGCCCATCAACAGCACGCAGGTCGGAATGCTGCGAATTCCGAAGGCGGACGAAATTTGCTGCTCCTGGTCCGAGTCGATCTTGACCAGCTTGAAGCGCCCTGCGTAATCCGCTTCCAGCCGCTCCAACAAGGGTCCGATCACTTTACAGGGCCCACACCACGGGGCCCAGAAATCCACCAACACAGGAATGCGGTGTGAATCGGCGATGACTTCGGCTTCGAAATTGGCGACGGTGACGTTGATCATGGAGGAGGGTGGACGGGTTAGAGGCTGGTGTGGGGGCTAAACGTAAAATCACGCGCTTCGTCTTTGCGCCAACCTACAGGTTTTACCCTATGCCATCCAACCACCCGGATTCTTCGAGCGTGCAAAACCTGCAGACGGGCGCAAAAATCGGTGTTGTCATGGGCTCCAGTTCGGACTGGGACACCATGCAGCACGCAGTCGCGATTCTCCAACACTTCGGTGTCGCCCACGAGGCGCAGGTCCTTTCAGCCCACCGCATGCCCGACCAGATGTTCGCCTACGCGGAGGCGGCCTCTGGGCGCGGCCTATGCGCCATCATCGCCGGTGCTGGCGGCGCAGCGCACTTGCCGGGCATGCTGGCTGCCAAAACCACGGTGCCGGTACTTGGTGTGCCGGTGGCTGGCGAACATTTGCGCGGGGTGGACGCCCTGCACAGCATCGTGCAAATGCCCAAAGGTATTCCGGTCGCCACTTTTGCCATCGGCAAGGCGGGCGCTGCCAATGCCGCGCTGTTTGCGGTGGCCTTGCTGGCCCTGCATGACGCCGCTTTGCTGGCGCGTTTGCAGGCTTACCGCGCCGAGCAAACGGCCGCGGCCCAGGCCATGGTGCTGCCCCCCGAAGCGCCCGCTGCAGGCCAGGGTGTGTGAGCCGGTGACCGCGCACCCAGCCTTGTTGCCACAAGCCGGCGTGACCCTGGGCGTCATGGGTGGCGGCCAACTCGGTCGCATGTTCGTGCACGCCGCCCAGGCCATGGGATACAGCACCGCCGTGCTCGACCCCGACCCGCAAAGCCCGGCCGGTCTGGTCAGCCACCACCACGTCGTCACCGCCTACGACGATCCGGCGGGGCTTGCAGAACTGGCTGCGCTGTGCGCTGCGGTCACCACTGAATTTGAAAACGTACCCGCGCCCGCCCTGCGCACGTTGGCCGCGCACTGCGTGGTCTCACCGCCCGCTGAAGCGGTGGCGGTCGCGCAGGACCGCGCCCAGGAAAAGGCCCATTTCGTGCGCTGCGGCGCTCCCTGTGCGCCCCATGCTCTTATCGAAACTACAGCGCAACTTGATGCGGTGGCCGACGCACTCTTGCCCGGTATTCTCAAAACCGCCCGCATGGGCTACGACGGCAAAGGCCAGATCCGCGTGACCGACCGCGCTGCATTGGCCCGCGCGTGGGACGCGCTGCACAAGGTGCCCTGCGTTCTTGAAAAAATGCTGCCGCTGGCGGCTGAATGTTCGGTGCTGGTGGCACGCGGTGCGGATGGCGCGATGGTGCATTTCCCGGTGCAGCGCAACCTGCACCGCGACGGCATTCTGGCGGTGACCGAGGTGTATGCGGGCAATGTGCCCGCGCCGCTCGCCGCGCAGGCGGTTGCGGCGGCTGAATCAATTGCGCGCGGTCTGGATTACGTGGGCTTGTTGTGCGTCGAATTTTTTGTGCTGCAAGACGGCAGCCTGGTGGTCAACGAAATCGCCCCGCGCCCCCATAACAGCGGGCACTACACCATGGACGCCTGCGACCAGTCGCAGTTCACGCTGCAGGTGCGTACCCTGGCCGGTCTGCCGCTGACTCCGCCGCACCAGCACAGCGCGGCCGTGATGCTGAATTTGCTGGGCGACATCTGGGCCGATGGCATGCCCGATTGGGCAGGCGTGCTGGCGCTGCCCGGGACCCACTTGCATCTGTACGGCAAAGCCCAGGCCCGCGCCGGCCGCAAGATGGGTCACCTCACCGTGACCGCCGCCAGCGTCGAGCAGGCGCGCGCAGTGGCCTTGCAGGCCGCGCAGCTGCTCGGCATAGCGGCTTTTTAGGCGCACCCGATGCTGCTGGACGCCCGCACGCCCGCTGGCTTGGAGGCTGCGCTGCCAGTGGCTGCGGCGTGTTTGCGTTCCGGCGGCTTGATTGGTCTGCCCACAGAGACGGTGTATGGCCTCGGTGCCGACGCCGACAACCCGGCTGCCGTTGCAGCCATATTTGCCGCCAAAGGCCGTCCCGTTGACCACCCGCTGATCGTCCACGTGGCAGACGGTGAGGCTGGTGCCCAGGCTTTGGCGCATTTCGCCTGCCGCCTGCCGCCTTTTGCACAGGCCCTGGCCAACGCTTTTTGGCCTGGGCCGCTGACCCTCATCGCGCCGCGCCGTGCCGGTGTGGCGCAGGCCGCAGCGGGTGGGCAGGACAGCATCGGGCTGCGTTGCCCGGCGCATCCGGTGGCCTTGGGCTTGTTGCGGCTGTTGGCGCAGGGCCCGCAGCCCGTTCGTGGAATTGCCGCGCCCAGCGCCAACCGCTTCGGCCGGGTCAGCCCGACCACCGCCGCGCACGTGCGCAGCGAGCTGGGCGACCGCTTGCTGGTGCTGGACGGCGGCGACTGCCAACGCGGGATCGAGTCCACCATCGTCGACTGCACGCGCGGCCAACCGGTGCTGTTGCGCCCCGGGCCGATCACCCGCGCGCAGCTGCACGCGGCGTGCGGGCAAGCGGTTTTGCTTCCCGCGCAAGCCACGGCCTTGGCGACGCAGCAAGCCGCACCACGCGCCTCTGGCACGTTGGCGTCGCATTACGCGCCCCGCGCGCGGGTGGCCCTGATGGATACGCAGGCCTTGCGCATCGCATTGCAAACTTCGCCGCTGCCGCCACGCCTGGGCGTGTACCTGCGGACTGCGTCTTTGCAGGCCCTGGCGCGCGCACTGCCGCAAGCGGTGCTGGCTGACATGCCGCGTACCGCACCCGCTGCGGCGCGCCGTTTGTTTGCGACCTTGCGCCAGTTGGATGATGCGGGTGTGGATGCGATCTGGGTTGAGGCGGTGCCCGATGGCATTGCCTGGGACGGTGTGCGCGACCGTTTGCAGCGCGCGGCAGCCTGACGGGCTTGGGCCAGCGCAACGCCCGTATTTTTACGTCGCGGGTGCGGCTGGCGGTATCTCTGCGTTGCGGTAGCGCAGCTTCATGCCCAGGATCGCCAGCGCCACCGGCGCGGTGACGCCATTGGACAGCATCATCGGCCATGACCCCAGCGCGATGGCGTAGACCAGCCACAGCAGCACGCCGATGGTGAAGATGCTGTACATCGCCAGGCTGATACCACTCACGTCTTTGGTCCGGAAGGTTTGCCACGCCTGCGGGATAAAGCTCACGGTGGTGAGTACGGCAGCGAGGCTGCCAATGATGTCATTGGTTTGCATGGAGTCCTAGTCGTTAGCGGTCCAGTCGAGCAGCGCCTCAATTGCAGGGCGGGCGGCGCTGGCGTTGGGGTGGTTCACCATGGCAACGACGACGTAGCGCTTACCGCTGGGCGCCAGCACATAGCCGCCAATGGCTAGCACGTTGCTGAGGCTTCCGGTTTTCAGGTGGGCCGATGTGCTCGTGTTGCTGCGTTTGAGGGTGCCGTCCTGTCCCGCAATGGGCAACGATGCCATCAGTTCCGGCATGGTGGGTGAAGCGTAGGCAGCTTGTAAAAGCTGGCCCAATGCGTTGGCACTGATGCTCTCCTGGCGCGACAGGCCCGAGCCGTTTTCCAAAAGCGGCGCGTCCGACGCACCGAACCTTTGTGCCCACCAGCTTTGGACAAATGCGTTGGACGCTGCGAAACTGGCCGGGCTTTGCGCGTCGCTGCCTGTGTTGCCGCGTCCCAGCGTCAGATAGAGCTGTTGGGCCATTACGTTGTTGCTGTACTTGTTGATGTCGCGTATCACTTCAGCCAGCGCGGGTGATTTCACCGTCAAGGCGGGGCCACGCTCCAGCACGTGCGGCGGTGTGTTGCCGTAGCGCACGCTGCCCGTCAGGCCTCCTCCCAAGCTGAGCCACATGCCGTGCACCGCGCGCGCCGCAAATTGTCCGGGGTCGGCATAGGCGACCGGCCAGCTGCGCTCCCCGCAGGCGCTGGCGTAGCTGCCCGCAAAGCGCGGGCGTAAGGGGTCGGAAAAGTCAGCGGCCAGTGCGCTGCGGTAATCGTTACAGGCACCGCCGCTCAGTGGCACCTGCTCGGGCAGCTTCACGCCTGCCAGCGGCGGGTCGGTTTGTATCCGCGCGACCCCGGCGGCTGCATCCGGCGTGAAGGTGAAAACCAGGGTGCTGTAGTTCACCAAGAACGCGTCGGGCGCCGCGTTGTAGGGGCGCAGTGGCTCACCATCAAAACGCCCCGGGTCGACCGGTGCCAGCGCAAAAGCACTGCGGTCGATCACGATGTCTCCGTCAATTTTTTGGATACCCAAGCCTTGTATGCGCCGCATCAGCAGCCACAGCCGTTCCACTACCAGCTTAGGGTCACCCTGTCCTTTGAGGTAGATATCGCCATGGAACACCTTGTCGCCGGGTTTGGGCCTGCCCTTGCTATCCAGGTAGACCGGCGTGTTCCAGGTAAACGCCGGGCCCAGGGTGTCCAGCGCGGCAAACGTGGTGACCAGCTTCATGACCGAGGCCGGTTGCATGGGGTTGGCACTCTGGTGGCTCAGGCGCGGGGCCTGGCTGTGGCCGACTTCGGCCACCAAAAGCGCCACGGCCTCGGGTGGCACTTTGGCGCGGGCCAGTTCAGCGCCTATCGGCGGTGGAATTTGGGCAAACGCGGCGCAGCTTGCCAGCCAGGCTGCGCCTGCGAGCAGGTGGCGCACAGACATAGCGGGCATTATCGACCGGGGCTTGCTGGCGATACGGGGCGGGGCAGCCGCACGCCGATAATCCCGCCATGTCCACATCGGTATCCGCATCCCCGCTTGCTCCGGGTCTTGTGCCGGTTGCGGCGCCGGTGACCGCAGCCGCGACTTCGCGTACCACGGGCTTGTTGGCGGCATTGGTGACGGTGTTGATCTGGACGTCCTTCATCGTCATCGCCCGCGCCAGCACCGATCCGGCGCGTGGCGCGCTTTTGTTGCCGCTCGATATGGGTATGGCCCGCATATGCGGCGCGTTTGCGGTTCTGGCGCCCTGGGGCTGGTGGTTGACGCGGCGGGACCGGGCGGCTGGCATTGTGGACGGCCATTCATTCGGCGGTCTCTCGCCTTTGCCCTTTCGGATGACGGTCTTGACCGGCTTTTTCGGCGGTGCGCTTTATGCCAGTTTTGCTTACAGCGGATTTGCGTTTGCGCCCGCAGCGCATGGCTCGGTCTTGCTGCCCGGCGGGCTGCCCTTGTGGACATCCGTCTTGGCGGTGCTGGTGTTGGGTGAGAGGCTGCACCGCGCGCGCGTCGCCGGGCTGATCTTGATTGTGGGCGGCGGTTTGCTCGTCGGAGGGGCCAGTTTGCTGCATGCGCTGGATGGTGGCGAGGTCTGGCGGGGCGACTTGCTGTTCATGGGTGCGTCCATCTGCTGGTCGGTCTACAGCGTGCTGGTGCGCCGCCACAGCCTGGACGCGGTGCGTGCCACCATCGCCATCACCGTGTTCGCGTTTTGCACGTACGTGCCGATGTACGGCATCCTGGCTATCGCGCAGGTCTTGCCCAGCCATCTGGGGCAGGCCGGGTGGCAGTTTGTGTTGTTCCAGATGGTGTACCAGGGTGTGGGAACCGTGGCGATTTCGGGCATTACCTTTACCACCATGATCCGCTACTACGGGCCGGTGCGCTCCACCATGATCACCGCGCTGGTGCCGGGATTGTCCGCGCTCTCAGCGGCGTTGCTGCTCGGTGAAGCCCTGCCGTGGAACGTGTTGGCCGGGTTGGCGCTGGTCAGTGCCGGCATCTTGTTTGGCGTGCGCCAGAAGCGTTGATCCATGCGTGTTCTGGCTTTTGATACCAGCACCGAAGTCCTGTCGGTGGCGCTGGGCGCGCCCATCCATGGTGAACACCGTGTCTGGGCGCACAGCGGTGAGGGCGGCGTGCAGGCTTCGCACACCCTGATTGCCACGGTGCAGGACCTGTTGCGCCAGGCGGGCTTGCGTTTGCAGGATGTAGATGCCATCGGCTTTGGCGCGGGTCCGGGTGCTTTCACCGGTCTGCGTACCGCTTGCGCCGTGGCGCAGGGTTTGGCCTTGGGCGCCGGACTGCGGGTGGTGCCTGTGCCGTCTTTGCTGGCGCTGGCGGAGGAGGCGCGTTTCCACCAGCAGTGTGCGGCACGTGGGCCCGACCTGACTGTGATGTCGCTGCTCGATGCCCGTATGGGCGAGGTCTACGCCGCCGCCTACGCCTGGCGCGCCGGGCAGTGGGACACGCTGCGCCCGCCTTGTTTGATCAGCCCCGCGCAAGCCGCCAGTTGGCTGTCTGACATGCCAGCGGACACCGTCGTAGCAGGCAACGCCCTGACCGCCTACCCCGAGGTTGTGGGTGGCCGCAATAGCCTCGCGTTACCGGCCATCGGTCCGACCGCGCAGGCCATCGTGCGCCTGGCTCCGGCCATGCTGGCTGCTGGTCTTGCCGTGGACGCCGCCGACGCATTGCCCCTGTACGTACGCGACAAGGTGGCCCAAACCACGCTGGAACGTGAAGCCGCTGCCCGGGCCAAGCGCGATGCCTAAGCGGACAACAGCGGCCCCGGCTGCGGCCGACACCCAGGCCCTTTTCGTACCTATGGCCTTGTCGGACCTGGATGCGGTCATGGACATCGAGCAGCGGGTCTACACCCACCCCTGGAGCCGCGCCAGTTTTGCGGATGTGCTGGAAAACGGGTACGCCGTGCACCTGCTCAAGGCGGGCGAAACCCTGCTGGGCTACTTTGTGGTGATGCAGGGCGTGGACGAAGCGCACCTGTTGAATATCGCCCTGGCCCCGGAGTACCAACGCCAGGGATGGGCACCGATGATGCTGGAGGCGGTGGAAATCTGGGCCCGCGCGCGTTCTGCGGCCTGGCTGTGGTTGGAGGTGCGCAGCGGCAACACCCGCGCCCAGGCCGTGTACCGGGCGCGCGGCTTTCAGCCGGTGGGGCGGCGCAACGGCTACTACGCCGCCGGACGCTGCCAGCGCGAAGACGCGGTAGTCATGCGCTTGGCCCTTTGAAGACACGCACCGTACCATCCAGCCCCTATGTCTGAGCATCCGCCCCTGCAACTCGACCCGCGCCAGCGCGCCATGCTGGCCGAGATGGGTGTGCGTGTGTGGTTGCCCGAGGATGCTGCAGCTATTCCGCGAGAGCCCGCTCCGGCGCAAGCCGCTGCACCTGCGCCCGTCAAGGCGCGAAGTGTTGAAGCTAAAGCCCCAGGGCGCGATGTGCCGGTTGCGGGATTCGCTCCTGTAGCTGGTGTAGCCCCGTCATCTCAGGCTTTCAGTCCGGGTCCGCCGCCGCAGGTTCAGTCGCTGGACTGGTCAGCGCTGACCCAGGCCGCTGCCGGTTGCCAGGCCTGCGCCATGTGCCAGGGCCGTAAAAACACGGTGCTGCGCGCGCCCGCCACACCCGGCCAGACAGCCGACTGGCTGGTCGTGGGTGAGGCGCCGGACGAAGAAGAAGACCGTCAGGGCGTGGCCTTTGTTGGCGACGCCGGTGTTTTGCTGGACAACATGCTGTCTGCGTTGGGCCTGAAACGGCTGGCGTTGCAAGGCCAAAGCCTCGACCCAGAGCCCGCTTACACCGAACCTGCGCATAGCGCCTATCTAAGCCACGCGCTCCAATGCCGCCCCCCTGCGGGCCGCAGCCCGCAGCTTGCCGATGTGTCGGTATGCCGCGCATTTTTGGAGCGCGAAATCGCGCTGGTCCGCCCCAAGGTAATTTTGGCTATGGGCCGACTGGCCGCCTTGGCCGTGCTGTCAGACCAGCCCGCGCTGCTGGCGCAGCCCATGGGGAGGCAACGGGGCAGCTTGCACCAGTTCCAGGGTATTCCGGTGGTGATTACGTATTCGCCACATTACCTGCTGCGCAACAGCGGGGACAAAGCCAAAGCGTGGCTGGACCTCAACTTGGCGGCGGATGCCTTGGCGTCCGTTTAGCGCGCTTGCTACGTCAGAATTGGTACAGCGCCTTGAAGCCGAATTCCTCGGTCGTATTGGCGGGTTCGTACATGCTTTTGGAGTAGCTGGTGCCGCCGGATTTATAGGTCCACGTGGCCAAATCGGAGTTGGCGATGCTCCAGTATTTCCAATAAGGCCCCAGTGACCAACCATCAGGGCGTTTGTACATGAACGATGCGTTCAAACCGTATCCCGATGTCTGACGGTTGTTGACGTCGGTTGAGCTGGTGTACCCAAAACTGTTCATCACCGACAGGCCGCTGAATTGGTTACCAGACACCAGGTAGTCCAGCTCAAACGTGCTCTCCAACATGCCGCCGTCTCCGGTGAGTGAGCGCTGTTTGAAGCCTACAGGAATGTAGAGATAGGTGCTTTGCCGGTCGTACATCACTGCACCCGTGCTTGTGGTCAGCCCACCACCCGTTTCATTCAAAAACCGGTAGCCAAAACCGACGTAGGGTGAAACGATCTGGTTACCGTAGACCCAATCGGTACCGATGGCCAGCTTCGCGTTGTAGTAGTACTTGGGCACGTTCAGGGTGCCGGAGCCGCTGTAGCGGTCGGTGCCGGTGGCGTAATCGATTCCAGTCAGAAGAAACTGCCCACCGTTGAACAGGGACGTTTTTTGGTATTCAAGTCCGTAGTTGATGGACGTGACACCAACGCTTACGCTGGGCTCCTGGTAAGAATAACTGGACAGCGTGACGCCAAGCTCTTGGGCTTCCCGTGTACGCAAATGGTCGGATACCAGGCTGTCGGCTTGGGCTGGAGCAAGAGCTGCAAGTAAGAGCGCCATGCCTAAGCTGTTCGGGGTTGTGGTCATCCAATAATATTTGTCAAGGTGGTTGGCGGAAGCGGTGAGATTCGAACTCACGGACGGTTTCCCGTCGCCGGTTTTCAAGACCGGTGCAATCGACCACTCTGCCACGCTTCCTGGGGTACTTCTTGCTGCGAACGATTCTAAGTCAGTGCCCCGTTGCTAAACCGCCTGTAGACGAAACGCCGCTCGGCGTTGGCCAACGGCTGCGCCGCGCGCGCTCAGGATGTCGCTGGCGCGCCAGAGCGCGAGTTGGGCGCGCTGCACATCGTCCAGCCAACCCAGCTGGTCCAGGGTTTCTACGGCGGCGGCGTAAAGCGCGGTTTTATTGCCGTCGCTGATCTTGATGGCCAGCGCCTCGCCCCGGCTTTTGCTGCCGATCACCTGCACGCCATCGGCACCGATTTTGGTCACCCAGTCACCCCGGCCCGCTTCCATAAAGGCTGCGTCGTTGCGTCCGGTGCCGCTGACCATGTCGGGGTGGCTGCTCATGGCCTCGCCCAAGAGCGCGAAGCTGGCACCGAATTCCGCATCGCGCGTGCCGCTAGCCAGGCGCGCGTAGCCGTAGGCGAGTTTGGACAGCGGCATCGCAAAGTTCGGCGCTGAGCAGCCGTCAATGCCCATCTTCATGTCCGACACCTCCATGCCCACGGCGCGGGCCACGTCTTTGGCAACCGCTTGTTGCAGCGGATGCGCCGGGTCGGTGTAGTCGTCCACGGTCCAGCCCTGGCCGATGCAGTGCGCGACAAAACCCGCGTGCTTGCCGCTGCAGTTGTGGTGGCGCTCGTCGAACTGCAGGCCATCGGGCGCGCTTTTGTCCATCAGCGAATACAGGCCCGGGACGCCGCAGCCGCAGCGCAGACGTTGGTGGGTTTGGCCGCTTTTTCCCAACATGCTCTCCACGGCTGCCACGTGTTTGGCCTCGGCGTTGTGGCTGGCGCAGAGCATGGCGACTTCTGGCGTGCTGAAGCCGAAGCGTTGCACGCCACCGGCCTCCACAAACGGCAAAGCTTGAAACGCTTTGAGCGTGGAGCGGGTGAAGGTGACAAAGTCGGCATCGCCGGCCTGCGCCAGCACTTTGCCGCGCCCGTTAACCACGGCGATTGCGCCGAAATGGGTGCATTCAACATAACCGCCACGGGTGAGCTCAACCAAGGGGACCAAGGCATTCATGGACATAAGGGCTCCGAGGAACAAAACACGCGGGCGTCAACCCCGCGAAAGCCCCAAGCATAGTCCGCGCCAAACTCTTGCAGAATAGAGTGATGCCATTTGTCTTGCGAAGTGTGTTGTTGCTCGGGGCCGCGCTGTCTTGCGCGCCGGCGTGGTGCGCGCACGCGTATGCGCAGTTCGGCGACATCCGCTACCTCGCCGGCTTTACCCATTTTGCGTACGTCAACCCGGACGCCCCCAAAGGCGGACAGATCGCCATGGTCGCGCCCACCCGTGCTTCCAGTTTTGACAAATACAACCCTTTCACCCTCAAAGGCACGCCGCCGCCGGGCCTGCTCAGCCTGGTTTTTGAGACCTTGCTGACCGGTAACGCCGAAGAGCCGACCACCGCCTACGGCCTGCTGGCGCAAGAGATCGCGCTGGCCCCGGACAAGCTTTCGGCCACTTTCACGCTCAACCCGCAAGCGCGCTTTCACAACGGCGAGCCGGTGCTGGCTGCTGATGTCAAGCATTCCTACGACAAGCTCATCAGCAAAGAAGCCGCGCCGCAGTTCCGCACCTATTTCAGCGAGGTCAAGGCTGTCACGGTGCTGGGTGAGCGCAGCATCCGTTTTGACTTTGTGCGTGCCAACGCCGAGCTGCCGCTGATCGTGGGCGGCATGCCGGTGTTTCCGCGCAGCTGGGGCGCGGGCAAACCGCTGGACCAGATCGTGACCGACCTGCCGATTGGCTCGGGGCCTTACCGCATCGGCAAGGTCGACTTTGGCAAAGATGTGCAGTACGTGCGCGACCCGGCCTATTGGGGCAAAGACCTGAACGTGCGCAAAGGCATGTACAACTTTGATCGCATCGTCTACCGCCTGTACAAAGATCCCACCGCGCAACTCGAGGCCTTCAAGGCTGGCGAGTTCGACTACATCCAAGCCTTCATTGCCCGCGAATGGGCGCGTGCTTACAAGGGCAAACCCTTTGACAGTGGTCGCCTCATCAAGCGTGAGCTGCAGCACGGCAACGCGGGGGACTTTCAGGGCTTTATGTTCAACACCCGTCTTCCGAAGTTCAAGGACGTGCGCGTGCGCCAAGCCATTGAATTGGCGATGGACTATGAGTGGATGAACCGCCAACTGTTCTACAACGCCTATACCCGCGTGCGCGGCTACTTTGTCGGCAGCGACTTTGAGGCCAAAGACCTGCCCGCCCCCGACGAGATGGCGCTGCTCGAACCTTTGCGTGCGCAACTGCAGCCCGAGGTCTTCAACCAGCCGGTACCGCTACCACCCGCCACCAGCCTGGACCCGGCCTCCGGCCACACCCTGCGCGACCATCTGCGCCAGGCGCGGGACCTGCTCGCACAAGCGGGGTGGACCTACCGCGACGGCGCGCTGCGCAACGCCAAGGGCGAGGCTTTCACCCTGCAATTTTTGGATGACTCCGGCTCCATGGGCCGCGTGGTCACGCCCTATTCCAAAAACTTGGAGAAGCTGGGCTTTGCGGTCAACTACAAAGTGGTAGACCCCACCATTTTGCAAAAGCGCGTCGACGCCTTTGACTTCGAGCTGATCAGCAACCGCATCCATGGCAGCGAAGCGCCGGGCACCGAGTTGCTGGAACGCTTTGGATCCAAGGCGGCTACGGTAGAAGGTTCCAACAACATCATCGGCATCCAGGACAAAGCGGTGGACGCGCTGCTGGACCGCGTCGTCAGCGCGCAGACCCGGCCCCAGCTGGTGGCCTCTGTCAAGGCGCTGGACCGGGTGCTGCGCCATGGCCACTACGCGGTGCCGCATTGGTATGGCAGCGTGCACCGGGTGGCCTGGCGCGCCGGGCGTTTTGAGCAACCTGCGGTCACTCCGCGCTACTACCAACCCGAAAGCTGGATCCAGTCCACCTGGTGGGCGACGCCAGCCAATTTGCGCGGGGAGCCCTGAGCATGCTGAGCTACATCGTCAAACGCCTGCTGCTGATGGTGCCCACGTTGTTGGGCGTACTGCTGGTTACCTTTGCGGTGATCCAGTTCGTACCCGGCGGGCCGGTGGAGCAAATGGTCTCGCAGCTGCAGGGCCGCGACAGCGGCGGTGAGGGCGCTGCTACCAGCGGCGCGGGTTACCGGGGCCGCCAAGGCGTGGACGCCAAGCGCATCGAAGAAATCCGTCAGCTCTATGGCTTTGACAAACCCGCGCCCGAGCGCTTCATGCAGATGCTCGGCCAGTTCGCCCGCTTCGATTTGGGCAGCAGTTTTTTCTATCCCAAAACCGTGTGGCAACTGGTGCGCGAGAAGCTGCCGGTCTCCATCAGCCTGGGGCTGTGGACGTTTTTGCTGAGCTACCTCGTATCCATACCGCTGGGTATTGCCAAGGCGGTGCGCGCCGGCACCCGCTTTGACACCTGGACCAGCCTGCTGGTGCTGGTGGGTTATGCGATTCCTGGCTTTGTGCTGGGCGTGGCGCTGCTGGTGGTGTTTGGCGGGCAGTTGCAATGGTTCCCGCTGCGCGGCCTGACCTCAGGCAATTGGGAGACGCTGAGCTGGGTTGCCAAAGTCACCGACTACCTGTGGCATATCACCTTACCGGTCACGGCCAGCGTGTTGGGTGCGTTTGCGGTCACCACCATCCTGACTAAAAACGCGTTTCTGGAGGAGATTGGCAAGCAGTACGTTTTGACCGCCCGCGCCAAAGGCTTGAGCGAAGGCCGCGTGCTATGGAAGCATGTGCTGCGCAATGCGCTCATCCCGCTGGTCACCGGGTTCCCGGCGGCGTTTGTGGGGGCGTTTTTTACCGGCTCGCTATTGATTGAAACCCTGTTCTCGCTCGATGGCTTGGGGCTCTTGAGTTACGAGAGCGTGATGCGGCGCGACTATCCCGTGGTCTTGGGCACGCTGTATTTGTTCACGCTGATGGGTCTGGTGACCAAGCTGATCAGTGACCTGTGCTACCTGTGGGTGGACCCGCGCGTGAAGTTCGAATGAGCGCGCCGCCCGTCTCTGTTGCTGTGTCCTTGTCGCCCACCCGACGCGCCTGGCGGCGTTTCCGTGCGCACCGTCTGGGCTTTGCCAGTTTGGTGCTGTTTGTGGCGCTGTTTGCGTTGAGCTTGGTGGCCGAGTTGGTCTCCAATGACAAGCCGCTGCTGGTGCGTTATGAGGGTCAGTGGTTTGTGCCCATCGTCCACAACCCGCCCGAGACCGCTTTCGGTGGCGATTTCGCCAGCCCCACGGATTTTCTGGACCCCTTCATTCGCCAGCAACTCGCCCGCCCGGGCAATTGGGCTGTGTACCCGCCCAACCCGTACCACCACAGCACGCTCAACTACTTTGCCAAACAGCCTAACCCGGCTGCGCCCTCGGCGGACAACTGGCTGGGAACCGACGACCGGGGTCGCGACCTGCTGGCGCGTTTGCTCTACGGCTTTCGCGTGTCCATTTTGTTTGCGCTGGTGCTCACCATTTCGGGCACGCTGCTGGGCGTGGCCACGGGCGCGGTGCAGGGCTATTTTGTCGGCAAGACCGATCTGGCCATGCAGCGCTTCATCGAAGTCTGGAGCGCCATGCCCGAGCTGTATTTGCTCATCATTTTTTCTGCTTTGTTCGAACCCAGCGTGAGCCTGTTGTTAGTGCTGCTGAGCCTGTTTGGCTGGATGGGTTTGTCGGACTATGTGCGCGCCGAGTTTTTGCGCAACCGCCAGCTGGATTACGTGCGCGCTGCTCGGGCTTTGGGCCTCTCCAACGGACACATCATCTGGCGCCACGTGCTGCCTAACAGCCTGACACCGGTTGTCACCTTCTTGCCTTTTCGCATGAGCGCGGCCATTCTGGCGCTCACCAGCCTGGACTTTCTGGGCCTGGGCGTGCCGCCCGGAACGCCGAGCCTGGGCGAGCTGCTCGCGCAGGGCAAAAGCAATATCGACGCGTGGTGGATTTCGCTCTCTACGTTCGGCGTGCTGGTTGTCACCCTGCTGCTACTGACCTTTATGGGCGAAGCCCTGCGCGACGCGCTGGACCCGCGCCAGATCAACCGGGAGCCCGGCGCATGAGCGCGCTGCTTTCTTTGCGCGACTTGCGTGTGTCCTTTGGTGCGCGCGAGGTGGTGCATGGCCTGAGCCTGGACATAGCGCTTGGCGAAAAGCTGGCTCTGGTGGGCGAGTCCGGCTCGGGCAAAACCGTCTCGGCGCTGGCTTTGTTGGGGCTGGCGCGCGGGGCGCGGGTGTCGGGCCAGGCTTTGTGGGGCGGGAGCGATCTGCTCACGCTCGCGCAGCCCGCCATGGAGGCCGTGCGCGGCAGCGAGATCGCCATGATTTTCCAGGAGCCCATGACGGCGCTCAACCCGCTGTTCACAGTGGGGGAGCAAATTGCCGAAGTGCTGCAATGGAAAACCGGTCTCTCGCGCAGCGCCGCCTGGAACCGCGCCGTGGAGTTATTGGCGGACACCGGCATCACCGAGCCCGCGCGCCGCGCCGCCGCCTACCCGCACCAAATCAGCGGCGGCCAACGCCAGCGCGCCATGATCGCCATGGCGCTGGCCTGTGCGCCCAAACTGCTGCTCGCCGATGAGCCCACCACCGCGCTAGACGTCGCATTGCGCGGGCAAATTTTGGATTTGCTCGACAGCCTGCAAGCCCGCCACGGCATGGCCGTGCTGCTCATCACGCACGACCTCAACATCGTGCGCCGCTTTGCCGATCGCGTCGCCGTCATGGAGGAAGGCCATCTGGTCGAGCAAGGCGTGGTGGACCAGGTGCTTGCCAACCCGCAGCACAGCTACACCCGCCGCCTGGTGGGCAGCATTCCGGTGCGCAAGGTGCCTGCTTTGCAGCCAGACGCGCCGGTGTTGCTGGAGGCGCAGGCCCTGCGCGTGAGCTACCCCATCCCGCTGCCGGGCTGGCGCGGTTGGTGGCGCAAGGGCACGTTTGTGGCCGTCAAAGGCGCGGACCTGTCGCTGCACCAGGGCGAAACGCTGGCAGTGATGGGCGAGTCCGGCTCGGGTAAATCCACGCTGGCCTTGGCCGCGCTGGGCTTGCTGCCGCACGGCGGCACGCTGCGCGTGTTGGGCCAGGCTTGGAGCGGCAGCCCGACCACTGATCTGCCCTTGCGCCGTGCGGTGCAAGTGGTGTTCCAGGATCCGTTCTCATCGCTGTCGCCGCGCATGAGCGTGGGCGACATCGTGGGCGAAGGCCTGCGTCTGCACGCCCCCGAACTCAGCCCTTCGCAGCGCAACACCCGCGTCGTCCGGGCCTTGGATGAAGTCGGCTTGCGCGAAGCCGAATTCCCCGGCCTGTTGGCGCGCTACCCGCACGAGTTTTCCGGCGGCCAGCGCCAGCGCCTGGCCATTGCCCGCGCCTTGGTGATTGAGCCGCGCCTGCTGGTGCTAGACGAGCCCACCAGCGCGCTCGATGTCTCCATCCAAAAACAGGTGCTCGACCTGCTGCAAGACCTGCAAGCCCGCCGGGGTTTGAGCTATCTGCTCATTACCCACGACGTTGCCGTGGTCCGCGCCATGGCCCACACCGTGCTGGTGATGAAAGACGGTGCGGTGATCGAGGCGGGCAGCGTGGACGATGTGCTCACCCGGCCTCGGGAGGCGTACACGCGGGAGTTGGTGGAAGGATCCGGGTAGCGAGGGTACGGTTGAGCCTGCGGTGCGCGGTCGAATTTAAGCCTCCGGCGCGATCACCCCTTTTTTCAAGATAAAGCACCCGTAAAAGCGCCGCTCGCTGGTGGCGATCACGGCGTAAGCTTTTTTCGCCTGCTCGTAAAAAGCCATGCGTTCTACCGAGCCCATCGGCCAGCTGCGACCTTCCGCTTGGTCGATTAGGGCCTGTACCTCAGTCTGAATCGCCGGAAGTGCCATGGGGTTACCCACCACTTCCATGCGCACAACCGGCGCGTCCACGAAGGTGTCGAGCGGGAAGACGGAAAGGACCGCGCGAACCGCTTGCGGAACGTCTGCACCGTCCAGCCGCAGGACTTTGCCAACGGTGGTGTGGCGCGCGACCGAGTCGGCTGGGAAGTTGGCGTCCGCGATCACCAGATCATCGCCGTGGCCCATGGCGCACAGGGTGGCGAGCACGTCGGCGTGCAGCAGGGGGTCAATGCCTTTGAGCATGGTTCAGTTGGGCCGTTGGTCGGTGCTGGGGCGTTTCCACAGATTGATGCCGCCGTCTACCGCGTGCTGGTCGATGGCCGCTAATTCTGCGGTGGAGAAGTCCAGATTGCGCAATGCTCCGGCTAGTTCTGAAATTTGCGACGCTTTGCTGGCGCCGATGAGCGCTGTGGTCACGCGCGGGTCGCGTAGCACCCAGGCGGTGGCCATTTGCGCCAGGCTTTGGCCACGGGCTTTGGCGATCTCGTTGAGTGCGCGCACATGGCGCAGGTTCTGTTCGGTCAAATGGTCGGCCGTGAACGAACCGCCGCCCGGGCGGTTGATGCGAGCTTCTGCGGGCACGCCGTTCAGGTACTTGTCGGTCAGCAAGCCCTGCGCCAGGCAGCTGAAGGCGATGCACCCGGTTCCGGTGTCCGCCAAGGTGTCGAGCAGCTCGTCTTCAATCCAGCGGTTGAGCAGGCTGTAGGACGGTTGGTGGATCAGCGCCTTGATGCCCATGCTTTTCAGAATCGCCGTGGCTTCGCGGGTCTTGCCCGCCGAGTAGCTGCTGATGCCCACATACAGCGCTTTGCCTTGCTGCACGGCGGTGGCCAGCGCGCCCATGGTTTCTTCCAGCGGGGTGTCGGGGTCGAAGCGGTGGCTGTAAAAAATGTCCACATATTCCAGGCCCATGCGCTGCAGGCTTTGGTCCAGGCTGGCCAGCACGTATTTGCGCGAGCCGCCACCTTGGCCGTACGGGCCGGGCCACATGTCCCAGCCGGCTTTGCTGGAGATGATCAGCTCGTCGCGGTAGGGCTTGAAGTCGCGCCGCATGTGCTCACCAAAGTTGATTTCGGCGCTGCCGTAGGGCGGGCCGTAGTTGTTGGCCAGGTCAAAGTGGGTGATGCCCAGATCAAACGCGGTGCGCAGCATCTCGCGCTGGGTTTGCATGGGCGTGGTGTCGCCGAAGTTGTGCCACAGGCCCAGGGTGATGGCGGGGAGTTGCAGTCCGCTGTTGCCGCAGCGGCGGTAGGGCATGCGGCCGTCGTAGCGGTCCGGGTCGGCTTGGTAGGTCATGGTGGGCGTCGGGGTGTATCTAAGAAAAAAGAGTGCGCCAAAAAGCACGCGGGGCATTGTCGCCGCCTTTTGGGGTGCGAGGCCGCTTCAGGCGGCGGGTACGCCAAACACCGCTGTCCACAACGCCAATCCGGCTGCGCGGGCATCGCTGCTGTCCTGCCAGTCCCAGTGCGTGGCTTCCTCGTTCAGGCGGGTGCTGTGTTGTACCTGCCGCAGGGCGCGGTAGGCAACGGCGGCGTTATCGCCGACAGCATCTCCCAACAGGCCCGCGCTTTGCGCAGCCTGCAGCAGCGCGATGTTGCCGCTGTTGGCGCGCAGCGCCGGGTGGGCTTGGCTGTAGGCTAGCACTAGAAACTGCACCGCAAATTCGATATCGACCATACCGCCGGGGCTGTGTTTCACGTCAAATACCTGCGCTTTGGTGGGGTGGCCGGCGCGCACGCGTTCGCGCATGGCGTGAATTTCTTGGCGCAAAGCATGTTGGTCGCGCGGACTGGTGATGACACCGGTGCGCACCGCGTCAAAGCGCGCTTGCAGCGCGGGGCTGCCGATTACGCAGCGTGCCCGGGTCATGGCTTGGTGCTCCCAGGTCCAGGCGGTGTTGGAGCCACGCTGCTGCTGGTAATCGGCGTACGCGGCAAAGCGGCTGACCAGGAGCCCGGCGTTCCCGTTGGGGCGCAAGGCGGTGTCAATTTCGTACAGGTCGCCTTCGCTGGTTTTCACCGTGAGCCAGTTGATGACTTTGCGCACCAGCGCCGCATACATCTCGCCCGCGTTGTCGTCCACGTCGTCGTACACAAACACCAGGTCCAGGTCGCTGCCATAACCAAGCTCTTTGCCACCGAGCTTGCCGTAAGCGATGACCGCGATGTCAGGCGGACTTTGGTGTGCGTTTTTGAGGCGCCGCCAGCACCAGTTCAGCGCCAGCGACAGCACGGCTTCGGCCAGGGCGCTGAGGTCATCAGCCACTTGCTCGACGCTGATGCGCCCCTCCAAATCCCGCGCCAGCGTACGAAAGACTTCGGCATGGTGGGCGCGGCGCAGGAGGTTGAGTAGCGATTCCTCATCGTCTTGCCCGCTGGCACGCAGATGGGTGTAGCGGCCCTCCAGTTCGCGGGTGAAAGCGGCGGCCTCAAAGCGTTCGTCGAGCATGCTGACGGTGGCGAGCTCGTCGATGACGCCTGGATGCTTGAGCAGATAACGCGCTGGCCAGCGCGCCGCACCCAGCAGACGCAGCAGACGGGCGTGCACACGGGGGCGTTCGAGCAGCAGCGCCAGGTAGCTCTCCCGGCGCAATATGGATTCCATCCAATCCAGCAAGGCCACGCAGCCGGTGACGCTGGCCTCGCCCTCACGCAGCCATTCCACCGTGCGCAGCAACAGCCGCCACAGCCGCTCGCGGGCGTCGTCGCGCAAGGCGGCTACGCGTGGGCTTGTGCGCCACAGTGCCAGTCGGGTGTGCAGGTCGGCGTGCGCGTGCGCGTCGAGCATGGCCAGCAGTTGCTCCAGTCCGCCGTGTGCGGAAGACGCCGGGACCGGTGTGCCCGTCGCAGGCGGTTCGCCGCTGCCGCCCAGCAGCCCGTCGAATTCTTTGGCAACCCGCTCGCGGTGTTGGTGCAAAGCAACCGCTAGCGCCGCGCTGTCGGCTAAACCGAGGCTGCGTGCGATCCACTGCAAATCAGCCGCGTCGGTAGGCAGAACATGGGTTTGCTGGTCGTCCAGGTATTGAATCCGGTGCTCTACTTGCCGCAAAAAAACATAGGCCTGCCCCAGCTCCAGCGCCGTGTCCGCAGGCAGCAGCCGCGCCGTAGCCAGGCGTTGTAGGGCGCTGAGCGTGGGGCGGGTTCGCAGCTCGGGGAACTGTCCGCCACGCACAACTTGCAGCAGTTGCACGATGAACTCAATTTCGCGAATGCCGCCACGCGACAGCTTGACATCGTTGGCGCGCTGCGGGTTGGCGGCGCTGCGTTGCGCAGCGTGATCGCGGATTTGGCGATGGAGCACACGTAGCGCGTCGAACACGCTGTAGTCCAAGTAGCGGCGAAAAACAAAGGGTGTGACCAGTGCGCGTAAAGCCCGCGCGCAGGGCGAGCCGATCGCCGCTTGCGGGGCGACCACGCGCGCCTTGAGCCAGGCCAGGCGTTCCCATTCGCGGCCCTGGATTTGGAAATAGTCTTCCAGCGCACCCAGCGAGATCGCATTCGGCCCGGAGTTGCCGTTGGGCCGCAGCGCCAGATCCACGCGGAACACAAAGCCGTGCTCAGTCACGCTGCCGATCAGGCTTTGCATGGCGCGCACCAATTTGCCAAAGTATTCCTGGGTGCTGATGACGCCGCGCGGCTGGCCTCCGGGCTGTGCCACGCCAGCAGTCTGGCCGTCGCTGTCGAAAACGTAAATCAAATCGATGTCGCTGGACACATTGAGCTCACGTGCGCCGAGCTTGCCCATGCCCAGAATGCACAGGCCTGCGGGTGCGCCCTCTTGGTTCAGCGGAGCGCCATGTTGTGCGCGCAGTTCGCCGTCCGCATGTTGGTAGGCCGCGTCCAGCGTGAGTTCGGCCAGATCGGTCATGGCTTGGGTGACGCCTGCCAGGGGCAGCACTTGCGCGCAGTCCATGGTGAGCAGGCGCTCCAGCACCAATTGGCGGGTGATACGCAGGGCTGCTGCGGGGTCGCTCGGCGTGTTTCCCAACAGGGTGTGTAACAGCAGGCTTTGCGCATTCCGCGTGGGAGGTCCGGCGGGTAGCAGCGCCAGCTCTTCGGCATAGCGGCGGCGCAGCCGCTGGGCCAGCCTGGAATGGTTGTCGTCAGACGCCGCAGGGTTCATGGCAAGGGAACATAATCAATGGCACGGCTTATTACGCATTGACAATGCCCGAAACCACCCCACTGCCCCGCCCTTGGCCTGCTTACGCCGCGCGGGCTGCCCGTTGGCTGGTAGGCGCTTTGGGGCTGCTTGCTTTGGCGCTGGGACTGGTGTGGAGCGCCGTGCATTTTGTGATTGTGCCGCGAATCGATGTGTTGCGGCCCTGGCTCTTGGAGCAAGCCCAACAGCGCAGCGGTTTGAATTTGCAATTGGACGCCATCGAAGTCACCAGTAACGGCTGGGTGCCCGAGCTGGCTTTGCGCGGCGTGCGGCTGCTGGACGCGCAGGGTACGACGGCCTTGGCCCTCCCGGAAGTTCACGTCGCTTTCTCCAGTGCATCGCTGTTGATTGGAGAGGTGGAGCAAATTGCCCTGGAGGGTGCGGATGTAGAGGTTCGCCGTGATGCGCAAGGCCAGATCTGGGTTGCCGGCCTGTTGGCGCAATCGCCTGACAAGCGAGACAACGCGGCTTTGGACTGGCTGTTCCGGCAAAAGGAATGGCTGGTGCGCGGCGGGCGCGTGCGTTGGGTCGATGCGTTGCGCAGCGCAGCACCGCTGGACTTCACTGATGTCACGTTGCAGCTGCGCAATTCTGCCCGTTCGCACACCTTGCAACTAGAAGCCAGTCCCCCGGCTTCCTGGGGTGACCGCATGCATTTGAGCGGACAGTTCAGCCGCCCTCTGCTGTCATCGCACCCCGGGCGTTTGGAGGACTGGCGGGGACAGGCAGAGTTGGCTGTGTCGCGTCTGGATGTAGCCGCGCTAGCCCCTTACACGGACGCAGCCAAGGGCATACGCAGCGCCCATGGCGCGCTGCAGGTTGCGCTGGATGTACAGGCTGCGCGCGTCGCCGCTGCCACCGTGGACTTGGCGTTGGACGACCTGGACGCCAGTCTCGGCGCGCAAGGGCACGCTTTGCAAATGCGCCGGCTCACCGGCCGTGTGGCCTGGAGCCGTCTGGACGGGGACGGCATGCAGTACGCCGTCAAAGGATTGCAGGGGCAGACCCGCGATGGCCTGCGCTGGCCTGCCAGTGATCTGACTGTGCAACTGTGGGGAAGCGGCGCCGCCAGCGGCGCGCACGGCAGCCTCTCGGTAGGGCAACTGGATCTGGGTGGGCTCGCGCAACTCGCCGGGCGCATGCCCCTGGACTCTGGTGTCCGGGCAGCACTCGCGGGCCTGCAACCCAAGGGCCAGGTTCAGGCGGCTTCCCTGCAGTGGCAGGGGCCGTGGGACGCTCCGACGGATTACAAGGTCAAGGCGCAGTTGCACCACATCGGCCTGACGCCATATGCCGCAGCCGGATTTCCCGGGCTGGGGGCGGAAGGTCTGGATGCCGACATGGAAGCCACCCCATCGGGTGGTACGGCCAAGTGGGCGATCAAACAGGGCGCGCTTGCCGTGCCACTGTGGTTGGACGATGGGCGTGTGGCCGTGGATGCTGCAGATGCCACCTTGCGTTGGAGCTGGGTAGATGGTCGCTTGCGGCTGGAAATGCCGCATCTGCAATTTGCCAATGCGGATGCTGCGGGTGAGCTGGCCTTGGTCTGGAATGCGCCGCGCGCTGCGTCCGCAGGCAACGCTATGCCTGGCAAAGGCCTGGCCGCCGCGGGCTTGGGTGAACTTTCACTGGACGGCAAGCTCACGCGATTGGTGCCCGCGCGCCTGCCGCGTTATCTGCCCACTTCGATGGACCGGGATGTGCGCAACTATGTGCGCGATGCGTTCAGCGGTGGGCAGCTCGGGCCTGTGACCATCAAGGTGAAGGGCGACCTTGATCAGTTCCCTTTTTCCAAGGGGCGGGCCGGGGTGTTTCAGCTTGCCACGACGGTCAGCAATATGAATTGCGCCTACGCGCTGGCACCCAAACAAAAGGGGGCGCCGACCTGGCCTGCGCTTACCCAGCTCTATGGTGACTTGGCCTTGGACCGGGATACGCTGACCTTGACCAACGGACGGGCGAACTGGGTGCACCCGGCTAGCCCCGGTGCCGTTGTGCCCATCACACGCGGAACCGTCAGGATCACGCAGCTGTACGACCATCCTGCTGTGGCGCTCAATCTGGAAGGCAGTACGGCCATGGCTGACGCGCTCACCATCGTGAACCGCTCGGCGGCAGGTGCGCTGATGGGCAATGCCTTAAGCCGCAGCATTGTGAGTGGCAGCGCCGCCTACAAGTTGAATATGCAGGTTCCGCTGGATGATCCTGGCAAGACGCTGATGCAGGGTAGCTTGCTGCTAGCCGGAAACGATTTTCAGTACAGCCCCGATATGCCGCGCCTGGTGCGCGTGCGTGGCACGCTCGGGTTTACCGACAACAGCATCAATCTGGGTGGATTGCAGGCCAGCGCTTTAGGCGGTGATATGCGTTTGGACGGCACGTTGCAGTTCTCTGATGCGGCGTGGGACGGCGGCAAGAATCGCGTGCGGGTGCAAGGTACGCTGACCAGCCAAGGCCTGAAGGAATCCAAAGATCTGGCCCCATGGGCCGCCGTGCTTGCCCTGCTGGAAGGACAAACCGCTTACAGCGCAGACCTGGCCTGGCGGGCTGGCGCGCCGCAAATCCAGATCAGCAGCGATCTCCAGGGCATGGCGCTGGCTCTTCCCGCGCCATTGGGCAAAACCGCGCCATCGGTGCTGCCCATGCGTGCGGATTGGACCAGTGGTGACACCGGGCTGAAGGCCTCACCACGTAACGACACCATCCGCTGGAGTTTGGGGCGGGTTGCCCAGGTGCTGTTGCAGCGCGATACCAGCGGTCCGCAAGCCCGATTGCTGCGCGGTGCGGTGGTGCTTGGGGAGGCAGCCGACGCGCCACCGTCCTTGCCGGCGCAAGGTTTGCAGTTGCAAGTCGATACCGCGGTGTTGGACTTAGACCAATGGACGCATGTGATCAACCAACTGGCACCCCCAACGGAGGTCAAGCTGGGGAGCGAGAGCCCGTACCTGCCGTCGGCGTTCAAGTTGCAGGCCAAGCAGCTGCTGTGGGGTGGCAGGCAATGGGATCGCTTGGCGGCCAGCGGACGCCGCGAGGGCGCGGTCTGGCGTCTGGACGTGGATGCCGCACAACTCGCGGGCAAGCTCGAATTTGGCCCGGCAGGTAGCAACGCCAACGGCGGGTCACGTTTGAGCGCACGCCTGAGCCGACTGTCTTTGGAGGCTAGCACCGCCAATGATGTGCAAAACATGCTGGATGCCCCCGCGACCAGCTTGCCGGCCTTGGACGTGGTGGTGGACGCACTGGAGATGTACGGCAAAAAGCTGGGTCGCATGCAGGCCACCGCGGTGAACGTGGGCAGCGGAACCGGTAAGGCGGAATGGCGCTTGCAGCAACTACTGCTCACGGTGCCAGAGGCGACTTTCAGCGCCAACGGTGTGTGGGGTTCGGTAAGCAATTCCAGCGCACCGCCGGTCAATAGTGGCCCGCAGGCCCAGCCAGCCCCGCTGTCCCGCAAGCCTGGTGGCGACGGCCGTCGCACTGAGTTGAATTTCAAGCTCGATATTGCCGATGCGGGCGTTTTGCTTGCGCGCTTTGGCATGGCCAACGTGGTGCGTGGCGGCAGCGGCAAGCTGGAGGGCACCATGGGTTGGGCCGGACAGCCTTTGAATTTGGACTACCCCAGCTTGTCGGGGCGACTCAATCTGGATATTGCGAAGGGTCAATTTTTGCGGGCTGAGCCCGGTGTGGCCAGGCTGTTGGGTGTGTTGAGTTTGCAGTCGCTGCCCCGACGGCTGCTGCTAGATTTCCGCGATGTTTTCAGCGATGGTTTCGAGTTCAGTTATGTGCGCGGCGATGTCACCACTGAACAAGGCATCGCCCGCTCGGACAATTTGCAAATGAAAGGCGTTGCCGCTGCGGTGCTGATGGACGGCAGCACTGACATTGCCCGGGAAACCCAAAAAATCAAGGTGCTGGTGGTCCCCGAGCTCGACACCGGCGCGGCCACGCTGCTCACCGCGCTGGCCAACCCGGTTGCAGGCCTCTATACCCTGGTCGCCAGCACTTTGCTGCGACAACCTATTCAAGATGCCAGTACGCAGGAGCTGTTGGTGGAGGGTACCTGGCAGGCCCCCAAGGTCAGCAAAATCGACCGCCGCACAGGCAAGCCCTTACCCTGAACGTGAGGATCCAGCATGCAGATTGCCGCAATTCAAATGGTGTCCGGCTCCAATCTCCAGGACAACTTGCGGGCTGCTGCTACCTTGCTCGCCCATGCGGCTGATCGCGGTGCCGAGCTGGCGCTATTGCCCGAATATTTTTGTCTGATGGGGCACGGGATACCGATAAGCTGGCTATCCGGGAAGGCTTTGGAGCCGGACCGATTCAGGATTTTTTGGCGGCGCAGGCGCGGTCGCTGGGCTTGTGGATCGTCGGCGGTACCCTGCCTATTGCGACCGCGCAGCCCGACAAGGTCTACAACAGCAGTCTCGCATTTAACCCATCTGGATCATGCGTGGCCCGTTACGACAAGATCCATCTCTTCCGCTTTGACAATGGCCGCGAGGCCTATGACGAGTCGCGCGTGCTGACGGCGGGCACGCAAGCGGTGGCGTTTGATTTGCCCTCGCGCGATGGGCACAGTTGGCGCGTCGGCCTGAGTGTTTGTTATGACCTGCGCTTCGCCGAGTTGTACCGGGCTTATGCCGCGCAGGGTGCGGATCTGTTGCTGGTGCCCAGCGCGTTCACCTACACCACCGGCCACGCGCATTGGGAGCTGCTGCTGCGGGCCCGTGCGGTGGAAAACCTGTGCTTTGTGGCCGCCGCCGGTCAGGGAGGCACGCACGACAACGGGCGCCGCACCTGGGGCCAGAGCCTGGTGGCCGATCCCTGGGGCGCGGTGCTGGCGCAGCAGGCGCAAGAACCCGGCGTGGTGATGGCAGAGGTGGACGTAGCGCGCGTAGCGGCCGTTCGCAGCCAGTTACCGGCCTTGCAGCATCGGGTTTTGTAAGGCTGTTATGGCTGCCGCTCTGATGGGTCAGCACCATCCTGTGGCGGCAACTCACCGCCCTTGCGTCCCGAGAACATGGTCCACCACACGATGCCGATGAACAGCAGCCCTGCAAAAAGCGCTTCAAGAAGTAATAGGAGCATGCGGGGTGTCTGGTGGTTCTCTGCCATTGTAGGGACGGTGTGGCTTGCCGCTTGCGCCGTCAAGCCCCTGACGACGCCATCGCTCCCGCCCGTGGTACCCGCGCCCAAGCCGGTCCCGCTTGCCGCACCGGGTTCACAAGCCACCGGGCCCCTTGTGGCTCCGGCTGTGCAAGCCATCAGCCGTACGACCAGCCAATGGGTGCCGGTGCCCTGGAGCGAGTTGCCGGGATGGAGTGCCGACAACCTGGCGGGTGCCTGGAGCGCCTGGATGGCAAGCTGCCAGCGTGCGGTGGCACCGTGGACTGAGGTCTGCTCGGAAGCGCGCACCGTGGCAACGGGTTCGGACGGTGAAAAGCGCGCTTGGATGCAACGCCGGCTGCAGCCTTACCGGGTCGAATCGCTGCAAGGCGTATCACTGGGTTTGCTCACCGCTTACTTTGAGCCGGTCTTTGAAGCCAGCCGTAACCGAAGCGTGGAGTACGCTGTGCCGCTCTACCAGCCACCGGCCAAGCTCAATAGAGGCCAGACCTGGTACAGCCGCAAGGAAATCGATACCTTGCCGCAAGCGCAGGCCGCGTTGCAAGGCCGTGTGATCGCCTACATGGCAGACCCATTGGACGCGATGGCCCTGCACATCCAAGGTTCCGGTCGCATGGACATACGCCAAGCCGATGGCACCTTGCGCCAGTCGCGCTTGGCCTACGCCGCTAATAACGGGCATCCCTACCAAAGCGTGGGAACCTGGTTGATCGAACAAGGCTTGAGCAAGGACACGAGTTGGCCGGGTATCAAGGCTTGGGCGGCGCGCAATCCGAGCCGGGTGAATGAGTTGCTATGGCGCAATCCGCGTGTGGTGTTTTTCCAAGAAGAAGCACTGACCTCAGACGATGCGGGCCCGCGTGGGGCGCAGGGCGTGCCTTTGACGGCGGGTCGCTCGATTGCGGTGGACCCGAACAGCATTCCGTATGGCACGCCGGTGTGGATCAGTTCCAGCGGCGCACAAACCAGCTTGCAGAAACTGGTGGTGGCACAGGACACGGGCAGCGCTATCACGGGGACGGTGCGTGCCGATTATTTCGCGGGTACGGGGCCCGCTGCGGGTGAGCTCGCCGGTCGCTTAAAGCAGCCTTTACAGATGTGGGTTTTGTGGCCGCAGTAAGCCGCGTAGAACCTTGGTTCAAACCCGCTAGAATCCGCGCACTTCGAGGAGCGATGCAGTTCACGCAATGTGAATGAGGCTCGGAGTACAAAGGCCCAGCGCCTTTGCATGTTTCAACTGCGCTCACCCACGGTTGTCTTGTGTGGTGAGTTCCCTCCCCAGACGGTCACTGTGGTTATCAAAACTTGTTTTGGAGCCTCTGATATGAACGCCGTATTGAAACCCGCGAAAAAATCTTCCGCTAAACGCGCCACCAAATCCTTGAAGTTGGTGAGCAGCACGCTGCGCCCGGCCACGCCGGATTACGTGGTCGCCGACCTGACACTGGCCGCATGGGGCCGCAAAGAGTTGGAGATCGCCCAAACGGAGATGCCCGGCCTGATGGCCATCCGCGAAGAATTTGCCCATACCCAACCGCTCAAGGGCGCGCGCATTGCCGGTTCGCTGCACATGACCATCCAGACCGCCGTGCTGGTGGAAACGCTGCAAGCCCTGGGCGCTGACGTGCGCTGGGCCTCGTGCAACATCTTCTCAACCCAGGACCACGCTGCGGCTGCGCTGGCTGTCAAAGGTACGCCGGTTTTTGCCTACAAAGGCGAGACGCTGGACGACTATTGGGATTACACGCACCGCATTTTTGAATTTGGCGGCAAAAAAGGTAGCGCCGCCGAAGGCCCGAACATGATCCTCGACGACGGCGGCGACGCGACGCTGCTGATGCACCTGGGCACCAAGGCCGAGAAGAACCTGAAGGTTCTGGCCAATCCGCACAGCGAAGAAGAAGTGTGCCTGTTCAACGCCATCAAGGCCAAGCTCAAGGTCGACCCCACCTGGTACAGCCGCCGCCTGAAAAACATCATCGGCGTGACCGAAGAAACCACCACTGGCGTGCTGCGCCTGAACGAGATGTCGGCACGCGGCGAGTTGAAGTTCCGTGCCATCAACGTGAATGATTCGGTGACCAAGAGCAAGTTCGACAACCTCTACGGTTGCCGCGAGTCGTTGGTCGATGCGATCAAGCGCGCCACCGACGTGATGATTGCCGGCAAGGTTGCCGTGGTCGCGGGTTACGGCGACGTGGGCAAAGGTTCAGCGCAGGCGCTGCGCGCGTTGTCGGCACAGGTCTGGGTGACCGAGATTGACCCGATCAACGCACTGCAAGCGGCTATGGAAGGCTACAAA
>CAIOUR010000185.1 GCA_903861575.1 uncultured beta proteobacterium
CTTCGCGGGCGAGCTGCGAGAGGATCGACGCCATACCGGCGCGGTACATCTTCTTGTTGATCTTGTGGCTGAAATTCTCATCCGGCATATTGGGGAATATGCGGCCGCCTCCCCGCCAGATAGGCGAAGAAGTCATACCGGCACGCGCACGGCCTGTTCCCTTTTGCTTAAAGGGCTTCTTGGTCGAGTGCTTGACCTGCTGGCGGTCTTTTTGGGCACGGGTGCCTTGGCGGGCGTTAGCCTGGTAGGCCACTACGACTTGGTGCACCAGATCTTCGTTGTATTCGCGGCCGAAAACAGTCTCGGGCGCATCGTATTTCGCCGTCGCCTGGCCTTGGTCATTCAAGAGCTCGAGTTGCATCAGTTCGCTCCCTTGGCAGACGCCGCCTTGACCTTGACGGCCGGGCGAACGGTCACAAAACCACCGGCGGAACCAGGGATTGCACCTTTGATCATGAGCAGTTGGCGGGCTTCGTCGACGCGGACCACATCCAGATTCTGGGTCGTCACCTTGTCATCCCCAAGGTGGCCCGTCATGCGCTTACCGGGAAACACGCGACCGGGATCCTGGGCCATACCAATGGAGCCGGGCACGTTGTGCGAGCGGCTATTGCCGTGTGACGCACGCTGCGAGGACATGTGGTGGCGCTTGATCGTGCCGGCGTAGCCTTTACCGATGCTGGTGCCTTGCACGTCCACTTTTTGACCGGGGGAGAAAAGCCCAGAAGCCGACACAACGGAGCCAGCCTGGAATTGCGCGGCGACTTCAGCGCTGACACGGAATTCCTGAATGATTTCGCCTGCTTCGACGCCGGCTTTAGAAAGATGACCGGCCATGGGCTTGGTGACGCGCGATGAGCGACGGGCACCAAAAGTCACCTGCAAGGCGACATAGCCGTCATGGACCTGGGTTTTCACCTGCGTCACGCGGTTGTTGGATACGTCTACCACGGTCACGGGAACTGCGTCCCCTTCGTCCGGGAATATGCGCATCATGCCAACCTTGCGACCCAGCAACCCTAAATGATTGCTAAGACTCATTGTTTTCTCCGTAACTTCCGCCGGTGCGACTTCAATTGGCCACGCCGTTTTGATGCGAAAGACTGTTGGTAAAGCCCAGCTCTTTTGAGCCGAGCCGGCGAGTATATGCGCTAAACCGGGCTGCGACACACGCTCGGCCCGTTTATTCGCACAATTTTTATTGCAACTTGATCTCGACGTCCACGCCAGCGGGCAAATCGAGCTTCATCAGCGCGTCCACGGTCTTGTCCGTGGGGTCGACGATGTCCATCAAACGCTGGTGCGTGCGGATTTCGAACTGGTCCCGGCTGGCCTTGTTGACGTGGGGCGAGCGCAAGATGTCAAAGCGCTTCATGCGGGTCGGCAGCGGCACGGGGCCCTTGACGATGGCACCAGTGCGCTTAGCGGTATCGACGATCTCCGCAGCGGATTGGTCAATCAACTTGTAATCAAAGGCCTTCAGGCGGATGCGAATTTTTTGTTTGGTAGACATGGAGGTTCCTTGTTGGTTCTTTGGTGACTACGCAATAATTTTCGCGACCACACCTGCGCCCACGGTACGTCCGCCTTCGCGGATCGCAAAGCGCAAGCCTTCTTCCATGGCAATCGGGTTGATCAGCTTGACCGTGATCGACACGTTGTCGCCCGGCATCACCATCTCTTTGCCTTCAGGCAACTCGATCGCACCGGTCACATCCGTCGTGCGGAAGTAGAACTGGGGACGGTAGTTGTTGAAGAAAGGCGTGTGGCGGCCACCCTCGTCCTTGGACAGGACGTAGATCTCACCGGTGAAATGGGTATGTGGCTTGATAGAGCCGGGCTTGCACAGCACTTGGCCGCGCTGCACGTCTTCGCGCTTGGTGCCGCGCAGCAAGATACCGACGTTGTCGCCGGCTTGGCCTTGGTCCAGCAGCTTGCGGAACATTTCCACGCCGGTGCAGGTGGTTTTCTGGGTGTCAGCGATACCGACGATTTCGATCTCTTCGCCGACTTTGATGATGCCGCGCTCCACGCGTCCGGTCACAACCGTGCCGCGTCCGGAGATGGAGAAGACGTCTTCCACAGGCATGAGGAAAGCGCCGTCGACTGCGCGCTCGGGCAGGGGGATGTAGGAGTCCAGGGCTTCAGCCAGCTTGATGATGGCTTCTTCGCCCAGAGGGCCTTTGTCGCCTTCCATGGCGAGCTTGGCGCTGCCGTGGATGATGGGGGTGGCGTCGCCAGGGAAGTCGTATTTGTCCAGGAGTTCGCGCACTTCCATTTCGACGAGTTCAAGCAGTTCAGCGTCGTCGACCATGTCGCATTTGTTCAGGAAAACGATGATGTAGGGCACGCCCACCTGGCGGGCCAACAGGATGTGTTCGCGGGTCTGGGGCATGGGGCCGTCTGCAGCGGAGCAAACCAGGATGGCGCCATCCATTTGGGCGGCACCGGTGATCATATTTTTAACGTAGTCAGCGTGGCCGGGGCAGTCGACGTGGGCGTAGTGGCGGTTAGCGGTCTCGTACTCAACGTGGGCGGTGTTGATGGTGATGCCGCGTGCTTTTTCTTCGGGCGCTGCGTCAATCTGGTCGTAGGCTTTGGCCTGGCCGCCGAACTTGGAGGCCAGCACGGTGGTGATGGCCGCTGTCAAGGTGGTCTTGCCGTGGTCAACGTGGCCAATCGTGCCTACGTTCACGTGCGGCTTGGTGCGGGTGAATTTCTCTTTTGCCATGTTTCAATTCTCCAAAGATCAAATGCCCGTGTACCGGTTTAACGTCTGCACGGTGTTGCTGGTTCGCCCCGCACGGGAACAGGGCGGCACACCGTCGCAGACAGGGGAAAATTACTTCGCGCGCGCCGCCATGATGGCTTCAGACACGTTACGCGGCGCTTCCGAGTAATGCTTGAACTCCATCGTGTAGGTGGCGCGGCCTTGCGACATGGAGCGCAGGGTCGTCGAATAACCGAACATTTCCGACAGCGGCACCTCTGCCTTGATGGCCTTGCCACCACCGACCATATCGTCCATACCCTGCACCATGCCGCGGCGTGAAGACAGATCGCCCATCACGCTACCAGCGTAATCTTCAGGCGTCTCCACTTCCACGGCCATCATGGGCTCCAGAATGACGGGACTGGCTTTGCGGCAGCCTTCTTTGAAGCCGAAGATCGCGGCCATCTTGAACGCGTTCTCATTGGAGTCCACGTCGTGGTAGGAACCGAAGTGCAGGGTGACTTTCACATCGACCACCGGGTAGCCGGCCAAAACGCCCTGGTTCAGGGCTTCGACGACGCCCTTCTCGACGGCGGGAATGTATTCACGCGGCACCACGCCGCCTTTAATGGCGTCGACAAACTCAAAGCCCTTACCAGCTTCATTGGGCTCAATCTTGAGCACCACGTGGCCGTATTGGCCTTTACCGCCGGACTGGCGCACAAACTTGCCCTCGGAGTCTTCCACCGTCTTGCGGATGGTCTCGCGGTAAGCAACCTGGGGCTTGCCCACATTGGCCTCAACACCGAACTCGCGCTTCATGCGGTCCACGATGATTTCGAGGTGCAACTCGCCCATACCGGCGATGATGGTCTGGCCGGACTCTTCGTCGGTCTTGACGCGGAAGGATGGATCCTCCTGCGCCAGACGGGACAGAGCAATGCCCATTTTTTCCTGATCAGCCTTGGTCTTGGGCTCGACCGCCTGGGCGATCACCGGCTCGGGGAACACCATGCGCTCCAAGGTGATGATGGCCGCGGGGTCACACAAGGTTTCACCCGTGGTCACGTCTTTCAAGCCGACGCAGGCAGCGATGTCGCCAGCGCGGATTTCGTCAACCTCTTCCCGGTTGTTCGCATGCATTTGCACAATCCGTCCGATACGCTCTTTTTTGCCACGCACCGGGTTGAAAACGCTGTCGCCTTTTTTCAGAACACCGGAGTAGACGCGCACGAAAGTCAACTGCCCCACAAACGGGTCGGTCATCAATTTAAAGGCCAGCGCCGAAAATTTCTCGCCGTCGTCGGCCTTGCGGTGGGCTTCGTTTTCATCTTCATCGAAGCCGGGCACTGGAGGCACGTCCAAAGGAGAAGGCATGAGCTCAATCACAGCATCCAGCATGCGCTGCACGCCTTTGTTCTTGAATGCTGTACCGCACAACATGGGTTGGATTTCCGTGGCGATGGTGCGCACGCGCAGGCCATGGGTAATTTCTTCTTCGCTGAGATCACCCTCTTCGAGGTACTTGTTCATCAGCTCTTCCGAAGCCTCAGCAGCCGCTTCCACCATTTTTTCGCGCCACTCTTTTGCCACCGAAACCAACTCGGCGGGAATGTCGCGGTATTCGAATTTCATACCTTGCGACGCCTCATCCCAGATGATGGCTTTCATCTTGCGCAGATCCACAACGCCGGTGAAGTTCTCTTCAGCGCCAATGGGAATCACGATCGGGATTGGATTCGCCTTGAGGCGCAGTTTCATCTGGTCGACGACTTTGAAGAAATTCGCGCCGGTGCGGTCCATTTTGTTGACGAATGCCAAACGGGGCACTTTGTACTTTGTAGCTTGACGCCAAACCGTCTCGGACTGCGGCTGTACACCGCCGACCGCGCAATACACCATGCAAGCACCATCGAGCACGCGCATGGAACGCTCGACTTCAATGGTGAAGTCCACGTGTCCAGGGGTGTCAATGATGTTGATGCGGTGCTCGGGGAACGATGTGTCCATCCCTTTCCAGAAACAGGTGGTAGCGGCAGACGTGATCGTGATACCGCGCTCTTGCTCCTGCTCCATCCAGTCCATAGTGGCCGCGCCATCGTGCACTTCGCCGATTTTGTGGTTCACGCCGGTGTAAAACAGAATACGCTCGGTCGTCGTGGTTTTACCGGCATCAATGTGCGCGGAGATACCAATATTGCGGTAGCGCTCAATAGGGGTTGTGCGAGCCATGGTGCATCCTTAATGTGTCAAATGGGGTCGGCGCGATAAGCACCTTGCAAACGGGCCCGCAGTGTGCGCACTTCGTGTGACAGTGCGCAGGCACTATCACGATCCGCGCACTGCGGCTCCTTGCGAATACGTTAGAAACGGAAGTGCGAGAAGGCCTTGTTGGCCTCTGCCATGCGGTGCACTTCATCGCGCTTTTTCATGGCGCCACCACGGCCTTCCGTGGCTTCCAGCAATTCGTTCGCCAAGCGCAAGGCCATCGATTTTTCGCCGCGCTTGCGGGCCGCTTCTTTGATCCAGCGCATGGAAAGCGCCAGACGGCGCACAGGGCGCACTTCCACTGGAACCTGGTAGTTGGCGCCACCGACGCGGCGGGATTTGACCTCCACCATGGGCTTGACGTTGTTGATCGCAACTTCGAATGCTTCGAGCGGATCTTTGCCGGGGTGTTTCTTCTCGATCTGCTCCAGCGCGCCATAAATAATGCGCTCGGCGACGGCCTTTTTTCCGCCCTCCATGATGACGTTCATGAACTTGGAGAGTTCGACATTGCCGAATTTAGGATCTGGCAGTATTTCCCGTTTGGGGACTTCGCGACGACGTGGCATTTTTCACCTCTTTGCTTCAGTTGGCGCTCTTGCGAACGCCGCGGGAGCCATCGGACCCCCACTTACTCGACCCACGCAAACCATTTCGCGCTTCGGGCCATGACACCCGGAACCTGCGCCACGCAGCTCCCGGAACTAAAAATCAACTGCTTTTTACTTGGCCTTAGGCTTCTTCGCGCCGTATTTGGAACGCGATTGCTTGCGGTCTTTCACACCTTGCAAATCGAGCGAACCGCGTACGATGTGGTAGCGAACACCCGGCAAATCTTTGACGCGACCACCGCGGACCAAGACGACGCTGTGCTCCTGCAAGTTGTGGCCTTCGCCGCCAATGTAGGAAATCACCTCAAAACCGTTGGTCAAACGGACCTTAGCAACCTTGCGCAGCGCAGAGTTGGGCTTTTTGGGGGTTGTCGTGTAGACGCGGGTGCAAACGCCACGACGCTGGGGCGAGTTTTGCATGGCAGGGCTCTTCGATTTGATCGTTTCGACCTCGCGCCCTTGGCGAACTAACTGGTTGATGGTTGGCACGAAAGCCTCCTAAAAATGGCCCGCAAAATGGGCTCGGCAAACAAAATGAAGCAGCATGGCAGCAGCGAAAACCTTCGGCTCACTGCAACCCATTACACAGGGAAAAGCCCGCGAGTATATCAGCGCATCGCGCGCAGCCCGTCAATTGGCGAATGAAAATGAGAAAAATCGGGCTCTAACGGATCCACAGACGCATCGCATCCCAGCTGCGGGACAGGACACCCGCCTGCGGGACAGATTCGAGTGCAAGCAACGGGATATCGCGCACAAACTTATCTGCCTGCAGCACCCGCAGAGTGGCGACACGTTGTCCGCTGACCAAGGGAGCCAGCAGTGGATCGGTGCGCAGCACCTGTGTCGTGACTGCGCCAACAGTACCGGCCGCCACCGCGACTACGATCGGTTGAGCGTCCCCCACCTTCACGCTGGACTGCGTACCTTTCCACACCACTGGCGTCACCACAGCCTGCCCAGCTTCGAACAATTTGATCGCGTTATACGCCGTGTAGCCCCAATTCAACAATTTTTGCGATTCTGCTGCCCGCGCCGACTCGCTTTCGGCGCCGAGAACAATAGAAAGCAAGCGGCGGCTACCCAACGCGGCAGCAGTGCCCGCAGGTGCGCCCGCGACAACCAAATTCGGATATTCCCTGTGTGCGGTGGCCACCATGCAATATCCGGCGGCGTCGGTGTGTCCCGTTTTCAGGCCGTCTACGGTCGGATCACGAAACAAGAGCAAATTGCGGTTGTTGTCGTTGGCGGTGGGCGTTCCCGGATAACGGTAATGCTTGATGGCATACAAGCCAATGTATTCAGGGAAGTCGTGCATCAAACGGGTAGCCAAGACACCAAGATCACTTGCTGTCGTGCGGTGACCGGGGGCAGTCAAACCCTCGGGGTTGCGGTAGCTGGTTGATTTCATACCCAGCGCCTGGGCCTGGGCATTCATCATCTCGACAAAGTGCTCCACCGTTCCGCCCACGCCTTCAGCCAAGGCAACGGTCGCGTCGTTGCCGGACTGGACGATCATGCCCTTGAGCAGGTCCTCCACGCTGACCCGCATCTTGGGGTCGATGAACATCCGTGAGCCAGGCATTTTCCAAGCCCGCTCGCTGACCGACAGGGTTTGCGCTAGATCGACTTTGCGCGCGCGCAAGGCATCAAAAACCAGGTACGCGGTCATCAACTTGGTGAGAGAAGCCGGCTCCACCGGATCATCCTGTCCTTTGGCGGCCAGCACCTGTCTGGCAGTCAAGTCCACCAGAAGATAGGACTTAGCGGCGATTTCTGGGGCTTGGGGCGTTTGGGCAGCCGCCGCGATGCACAGCGCACCCAAGGCGGCGATCAAATAAGTTTTCATGCGCTCGGTGGAGTTAAAAATGGGTCGCGCGATAAGCGCAACAGAAAGATCAGGCCGGTACGGCGGCCACATGCGCGGCAATGCCGCCACAAATGACCTGACGTAAAAGCGGCAATTGTCCGTGAAAGAAGTGGCTGCAACCGGGCAACACCGTCACCGGCAGATTTTGCGGGCGCGCCCAGTCCATCACGGCCGATAACGGAACGGTGTCATCTACCTCACCATGGACCAGCAACGTGCGGGGCCTCAAAGAAACCGGTACCTGTTCTAAATTAAAACGACTGGCCGCTGCACCGACCAGAATCAGATGCTCAATATGCCGTTGAAGATGTAGCCGCACAGCCGCCGCACCGGCCACAAAAGCGCCGAAAGAAAAGCCACCCAAGGCCAGTGGACCGTTGGGAACGTGGCACTGAATCACGGCCAGCATGTCCTCGAGTTCACCGCGGCCTGCGTCGTACATACCCTCGCTGTTACCCACACCTCGGAAGTTGAAACGCAACGCGCACCATCCTGCCTGCACAAAGGCCCGCGCCACGGTCTGCACCACCTTGTTATCCATCGTGCCGCCGTGTAAGGGATGGGGATGCGCAATGACCGCAGTGCCCAAAGGTTGCGCCATCGCCAGGCCTGCCGGTGTATCCCAGAGCCCCTCCAAGGTGCCAGCTGGCCCCTGAATGGTTAACTTCTGTGTCTGCGCGTTCATGCGGGTATCACCGCCCGACTTCCGGGTCCAGCTCCAAACGGCGAACCACTTCGCCGCCCTGCAAATGGGAACGCACAATTTCGTCGATGTCGCCCGTATCCACATAGGTGTACCAAACGCCCTCCGGATACACAACGGCTACCGGACCGCCCGAGCACCGGTCCAGACATCCCGCTTTGTTGACCCGCACCCCACCGGGACCGTTCAACCCGGCATCACGTACCGCGCGCTTGCAATGGTCGAAGGCCTCTTGCGCATGGTGCTGAAAGCAGCAAGTCTCGCCATTCTTACGCTCGTTCAAACAAAAGAAAATGTGACGTTCAAAATAATGGGCCGTCGGAAGCAAAGGCGTTGGCGCAATGGGAGTGGTCATGTCGCATTGTAAATTTTGGACTCCCGCTGCCCCAGCCTGATCACAAAGTAGATGCCTGCCGCATAAGGCCACAGCCATCCGCACCACTGCGCAAGTCCATTGAAACGAATGAAGCTCCCCTGCTCCCAAGCCTGTAGCGTTTGCGCAAAATAAGGACTGTCTGGGGCCTGGTTGAGCAGGCTCAAGTAGGCTCCCATCGCCATCAGCGCGATCGCGCAGCCGGTTCGCCATGGGACCGCACTCAAGACAAAAGCCATCAGGGCCCCTAGCACCAGCCCCACTTGCGCCACCCCATTCAGCCACGCCCATGCGTGGGCAGGGCCCCAACTCAAAGCCGACGACATCGTACTTACGCCGACTGCGGTGGCCACGACCGCCAAGCAAAACAGCACACGCCGGTGCCACGCCGGAATAACGCAATACCCCAGGAGGCTTGGCAACACGACGCCGATTGCCACGCAACTCAGCTCTGTGACCGGCGACAAAGGCGTCTGACTCAAAGGCGCTGGAGGAAGCAACTGAATCAGAAAGTCCAGCAAAGGCTGGTTCGACCCCGCCTGCGGGCGCAACAGCTCGTGCAGATTGGTGAGTAGGCGCCCCAACACCTGCCCAAGTCCGAGTGGCACGGCACTGGGGAATAACAGCGCCACCGGCCAGAGCGCCAACAGCACGAGTGCACCGCGCGCATCAGGTACAAACCAGCGCCTCCGGATGTGGTTCCACCGCTCCAGTGCACCAGCGCGCTCCAGCAACAAAGCCGCGCCCGCACCCAAACCCGCACCCAAAGAATTCAGTAGCCAGTCTTCGCGCGAAGCCACCCGGGCGGGCAAATACGCCTGCAAGCCCTCCATCAACATCGAGACGGTCGAAGCCACGGCGATGGCCAGAATCCAAGGGCGGTCAGTGGCAGCACGCCGTAAAAGCGCGACGGCCAGTAAAGCACCGAAAGGCGCGTAACCAAGGATATTGATGCCCACATCGAAACCGGTCCAGTACTTTGGCCACGGCGCTAGCAGAAATGCCCAGAGTTCGTTACCCTGATCACGCCATTCACCGAAGGGATACAAACTGGCATAAATGATGGTCAACGCATACATCGCGGCAAGGGGCAACGCTGCGGTTTTACGCGTTGCCATAGCAGCTCAAAAAGGCTTGACCACCACCAGCACCACCGCGGCCACCATCAAGAGCACGGGGATCTCGTTAAACCAGCGAAACCACACATGGCCGGGCATGCTGTGACCCAACGCAAAGCGCGCCAGCATGCGGGTGCACACGTGCTGGTAGGCCAGCACCAGCAGCACGACTAAGAGCTTGGCGTGCATCCAGGCATTGCCCTCGCCCCAGCCTACGCCGTAGCCGGCCCACAGCCAAAGGCCAAGAGCTACGGCTACGCCGGAAAGAATATGGGTGAAACGCAACAATTTACGGGCCATCAACAGGAGCCGCTCCCGCTCGGCGCTGGGCGCTACATCGACCATGGCCAGGTTCACAAAAATGCGCGGCAGGTAAAACAGCCCAGCGAACCAACTGGCCACAAAAACAATATGGAACGATTTGACCCACAGCATGAGCAAAGTGTAGTCCCTTGGGTCGTGACTACATGGCAAAGAGTGGCCTGAACAATCCAAGACCAAAAAAAACCCCAGCACTGGGCTGGGGTGTCAAGCCTATTTGCTGTCACACATCAAGGCCCCGCTCAGGGAGGAAAAGCGGGGGACTCCGAAGAATCCGCAGAAATTGTAGCAAAGGGTTTAGGGCGGTTTCGAGGCGTTAGGGCAGAATTGTCTGCATGATCACCTCCGCACCTTTTCCCTCCGGACGCCCGCGCCGCCTGCGCCGCGATGTGTTCACCCGCAACCTGGTCCGTGAAAACCAGCTCTCCAGCCACGACCTGATCTACCCGGTCTTTGTCACGGAGGGAACCCGCACGCGTTTCCCCGTAGCGTCGATGCCGGGCGTTGAGCGACTGACGCTGGACTATTTGTTGCCGGTCGCAGAGGAATGCCAACGGTTGGAAATTCCGGTTCTGGCCTTGTTTCCCGTGATCGACGCATCACTCAAAACCTATGACGGAAAAGAGGCCACCAATCCGGATGGCCTGGTCCCGCGCGTGGTGCGCGCCCTGAAGAAAGAGTTCCCCAATCTGGGGGTGATGACCGACGTCGCGCTGGACCCTTTCACCAGCCACGGCCAGGACGGCATCCCGGACACGCGCCCGGAAGAAGAGGGCTATATCCTGAACGATGAGACCACCCACATGCTGGTGCAGCAGGCGCTGGTGCAAGCCGAAGCCGGGGTCGACATCGTGGCCCCCAGCGACATGATGGACGGGCGCATCGGCGCTATCCGCCAGGCGCTGGAAGCAAAAAACCTGATCCACACCCGCATCATGGCCTACAGCGCCAAATATGCCAGCGCCTTTTACGGGCCTTTCCGCGATGCCGTCGGCTCGGCCGGCAACCTGGGCAAGAGCAACAAAAAGTCTTACCAGATGGACCCTGCCAACAGCGATGAAGCCCTGCGCGAAGTGGCCATGGACATTGCCGAAGGCGCGGACATGGTGATGGTCAAACCGGGCATGCCCTACCTGGACGTCGTACGCCGCGTCAAAGACGCATTTGCGGTACCTACCTTCGCGTACCAGGTATCCGGTGAATACGCCATGCTCAAAGCCGCTGCCGCCAACGGCTGGCTGGACCACGACGCGGTAATGATGGAGAGCCTGCTGGCGTTTAAGCGCGCGGGGGCTGATGGCATCTTGACCTACTTTGCGCTGGAAGCCGCCCGCAAGCTGAAGGCCTAGTGGCCGGACATACGATGGGCGATACCACCTTCGACTACATCATCGTGGGCGCCGGCACGGCCGGCTGCCTGCTGGCCAACCGGCTCAGCGCCGATGCCAGTAAACGCGTGCTGCTGATTGAAGCCGGCCCGAAAGACGATTACCACTGGATCCACATCCCGGTGGGTTATCTGTACTGCATCGGCAACCCACGCACCGATTGGCGGTTTAGCACCGAGCCGCAACCCGGTCTCAACGGCCGCAGCCTGATTTATCCGCGCGGCAAAACCCTGGGCGGCTGCAGCAGCATCAACGGCATGATTTACATGCGCGGTCAAGCCCGTGACTACGACAACTGGGCCAACCTATTGGGCGACTCGTCGTGGAGCTGGGAGAACAGCCTGCCCTACTTCAAACTGCACGAAGACCACCATCTCGGAGCCTCCAGCGTGCACGGCGCAAAAACGTCCGTCCCTGATGCGCTGGCGGAATCGCGAACCCCGTACCACCAACTCTTGAAGCAACGCCAGGCCGGTGGGGAATGGCGGGTGGACAAACAAAGACTGCGGTGGGACGTACTGGAAGCCTTTGCCGAAGCGGCGGTGCAAGCCGGCATTCCGGCCAGCACCGATTTCAATACCGGGGACAACCACGGCGTGGGCTACTTCGAAGTTAACCAGAAAAAGGGATGGCGCTGGAATACCGCCAAGGCGTTTTTACGCCCGACCTGCTACGGGCGGCCGAATTTTGAGCTGTGGACCGGAGCCCACGTATCGCGTCTGCTGATCGAACCAGCCAGCGCCCATACCCCTATGCGCTGCGCCGGTGTGCAGGTCTGGAATGGGCGTGAGATGGTGCAAGCGCGTGCACGGGCCGAGGTCATCCTGAGTGCGGGCAGTGTGGCCACACCACAAATTTTGCAACTCTCCGGGCTGGGGCCCGCTGCGTTGTTGCAGGCCAAAGGCATTCCGGTCGCCAAAGACCTTCCCGGCGTGGGTCAAAACTTACAGGATCACCTGCAAATTCGGGCGGTGTTCAAGGTGCAAAACACAGTCACCCTCAATACCCTGGCCAACTCCTGGTGGAGCAAGGCAGCGATGGGGCTGGAATACCTCTGGAGTCGCTCGGGTCCGCTGAGCATGGCTCCTAGCCAACTGGGCGCCTTCACCCGCAGCGACCCATCCAAGCCCTACCCCAATATCCAGTACCACGTGCAGCCGCTCAGCCTGGACGCGTTCGGCTCGCCACTGCATACGTTCAACGCGATCACGGCCAGCGTGTGCAACCTGAACCCCACAAGCCGGGGCAGCATCGCGATCAAAACGGCCGATTTCGCCGACGCACCAGCGATTGCCCCGAACTACCTTAGCACCGACGAAGATCGCAAAGTGGCCGCCGACTCGCTGCGCGTAACGCGGCGTATCGTCAGCCAGGACGCACTACAACGCTTTACCCCGGTGGAATACAAACCCGGGGTCCAGTACCAGACCGACACCGAGCTGGCGCAGTTGGCCGGCGATATCGCCAGCACCATTTTTCATCCGGTGGGTACCACCAAAATGGGGCGCGGTGACGACCCTATGGCAGTGGTCGACGCGCGGCTGCGTGTTTTTGGCGTTCGCGGCCTGCGAATCGTCGATGCGGGTGTCATGCCGTTTATTACCAGCGGCAATACCAACTCCCCGACCCTCATGATCGCCGAAAAGGCAGCCCAATGGATTACCGAAGATGGACTGCGATCTACGGGAAACACCTGATAGCGACGCCCTCATTGACGCACTACATTTGTGCGGAATCGGTGTTTACGCTGCATCCGCTGCGGCGCAGGAAATAATCCGAGGAGACAAAAATATATAAAGGCCCCGCGTATGCGGGGCTTTTTCATGGCGGTAAGATGGATGCCCCGGAGCGCGGCGGAGGCCATGCCATATCCACCGCATTGCGGGGAATGCCAATCGGTGCTGCGGCCTGGCCTTTGCTAATCGCTTCCATGTCTTGTTCGTTCGGGTATTTGCCTAAGAGCCAGTAATCCAGTACTCGCCGGGCGATCGGTGCGGCATGCTCGGCACCAAAACCCGCGTTTTCTACGATCATGGCCAGGGCAATCGTCGGTTTTTCAGCAGGCGCATAGGCAATATAGAGCGCGTGATCACGCATGTGCTCAGCCACTTTACTCGCGTCGTATTTCTCGTTCTGACCCAGACCAACCGACTGCGCGGTTCCGGTTTTGCCCCCGCTGGTGTAAGCGGCACCGGCAAACGCCCGGGCCGAAGTGCCCGCCACCGTCACGCCCACCATCGCCTCGCGGATTACATCCATGTGGGCTGCGGACAGGCCCAGCGTCACTGGCTCAGCGGCTTGGTTAGCGGTTTTGACACCGCTGACCGCATCCACCGTCGCGCTGACCAAGCGCGGCGCATAGCGCACCCCGTTGTTAGCCAGGGTGGCCGTCGCTTGCGCTAATTGCAATACGGTGAAGGCGTTGTAGCCCTGTCCGATACCCAGCGAAATCGTCTCACCTGCGTACCATTTTTGCTGCTCCGGTTTGCGGTAAGCGCGGCGCTTCCAGTCTGTAGACGGCAACAGGCCGCGTGCCTCGCCCAAAATATCAATACCCGTGAGCTCGCCAAACCCCAGTCGGTGCATCTGCTCGTAGATGGTATCCACACCCATCTCGTTGGCCAGCGTGTAGTAATAGGTGTCGCACGAGGCAACGATAGACAGATACATGTTCACGCGCCCGTGTCCACCTTCCTTATCGTCCCGGAACCGGTGGTTTCCGAACATGAAATAACCCGGATCTGAGACGGCATATTCCGGCGCACGTGCATTGGTCTCTAAAGCGGCCAACGCCATAAAGGGTTTATAGGTAGAACCCGGCGGATAGGTCCCCCTCAATGCGCGGTTGAGTAGCGGCTTATCGGGCGACAGATTGAGCTGCTGCCAGTTCTCCAAGTCGATACCGTCGACAAACATATTCGGGTCGAATGTAGGCTTGCTCACAAAAGCCAGGACCTCGCCGCTGCGCGGATCGAGCGCGACGAATGCGCCGCGTCGCTGACCATACATCTGTTCGACCAAATGCTGGAGCTTGATGTCCAGCGATAGAACCACGGTGTTACCAGGCGTCGCGGCGTTACTGGACAAGCGCCGAACCGCGCGACCACCGGCAGATGTCTCCACATGCTGCATGCCGGTCATGCCGTGGAGCTGGCGCTCATAGCTTTGCTCCACACCCAACTTGCCTATGTATTCGGTACCCCGGTAATTGGCTTGGTCATCGGCCTGCTCAATCGCTTCTTTTTCGTTCTGGTTGATGCGCCCGATATAGCCGATCACGTGGCTCGCGAGTTCTCCGTAAGGGTAGTTGCGAAATAGACGCGCCTTGATTTCCACGCCGGGAAAGCGAAACCGTTGTGCCGCGAAACGGGCCACCTCCGCGTCGGACAGGCGGCTGCGGATGGGCAGAGACTCAAAACTGCGGGACTCATCCACCAACTTTTTGAAGCGGCGCCGGTCGCGCGCGCTGATATCAACCACCTTGGACAAAGCATCTATCGTTTGCTCAAGATCGGCAGTTTTTGCGCGGGTTATCTCCAAGGTGTAAGCGGAATAATTAGACGCCAGCACCACCCCATTGCGATCCAAAATCAGCCCGCGATTGGGGACAATGGGCACGATCGCTGTACGGTTGCTCTCGGCCTGGGCGAGCAAGTCCTCGTGGCGCCAAATCTGCAAGTAGGCTAATCGCATCAACAGCAGTGAAAAGCAGACCGCTACCACCACAGTGAAAACAAAAATCCGGTGGCGAAATCGCTCCAGCTCCGCGTCAATATTGCGTAGCTGCGTCATAGTGGACACACCATCGCCATCTCAAATGGGACGGGTCGCATCGGGGTTGGGTGCGCGGTGTTGGGGCGCAAACAAGAGCAGGCTGACCAGCGGCCACAAGAAGGATTGCAACACCGGCGCCAGAACCATTTCCCATCCGGGCCAAGCACCGCCAGCCAGCAAACGCAACATCCACGCCACCAGGTGGGCCAGCGCAAACAGCGGAAGAATTTGCAAGGCTTGTCCACGTAGACCAAACCAGAGCATACGGCGATGGATGGTTATCGCGAAATAGCTCAAGATGATGTAAGCCAAAGCATGTTGGCCCATCAGGCTGCCCTGGTGGACATCCATCAGCAGACCGAAGATGAAAGCGGCACCGATTCCCACGCGGTTTGTCTGGTGGACAGTCCAGAAAATCAGGACGATAGCCAATAAATCGGGCGCCCAAGCCGCCCGCCCCAGCAACGCCATATTCAAAAATATATTGAGAAAAAAAGCCAGCACCAAGCTGCCCCAAATGAACGCCGGCCTGGCCGGCAGCAGCAACCGCTGCCCAACAGGCATGATCATCTTCTACTCCGTGTATGCGGTGGACTGACCGGAGCTTCAGGGCGGGGCGGCAGATCGTCGGTCAGTGTGTCCAGCACCAAAACATGTCCTGCGCCGGACACCAAGGCAATCGGTACGCAGTAAATCTGCGCAAAAACAGCATTCACTTGGCGGTCCACTTTTTCCACGCGCGCCACCGGCAAACCGGTGGGGTACACGCCGTCCACACCGCTGGTGGTCAGCAAGTCACCCGCCTCCACATCGGCATTGGCAGCCATGAAGCGCAGCTCCATGGCATCGGCATGGCTAGACGTGTCGCCATACACCACGCCGCGCGCACCGGTCCGCACGTTCAGGACGGGGGTTGCATGGTCGCGGTCAGTGATGAGCGTGACCTCACTGCTCAACAAAAAAACGCGGGTTACCTGTCCCAGTACGCCCTTCTCGTCAACCACTGGCGAGCCCAACTTCACATCGTGGGCCTGGCCTCGGTCAATGACGACTTTGCGGGTGTAAGGGTCTGCAGCGTCGTACAACACTTGCGCTGCTTTGCCAGACACAGCCAGCGTCGGGCGCAGCGCAAGTAAGGCGCGTAAACGGCGGTTTTCCAACTCCAGCTGTTCCACCTGGTACGCACGGGCGGACTGCTGACGCAGCTTCTCCACCAGGCCGGTATGCACAGCGTCGGCTGACTGCACTTTCTGGATGAAATTCTCCGCCTCCCCGGCAATAAGACCGGGGCGCTGTGCCAGCCACTGCAGGGGGAAAAGCACCGCCTGTAGCACCGCGCGAGCGGGCTGCAGCATCTGGAAACGGGTGTCGGCGACCATTAAAAAGACGGCTACCGCGCTGAAAACAATCAGCTTCGAAAAGGCCGAAGCCCCTTGTCGGAAAAATGGCGGAGGGTCCTGGTCCAGAACACCGAATGCCATGGCGGCGCTACCCGGCGCTTATTCGTTGGTGAAGATGGAGCCCAGGCGCTCCATTTGCTCCAGCGCAATCCCGCAGCCGCGCACCACGCAGGTCAGCGGGTCTTCCGCCACCAGCACCGGCAGGCCGGTCTCTTCAGCCAACAGGCGGTCCAAATCGCGCAGCAGCGCGCCACCGCCGGTGAGCATCATGCCGCGGTCGGCAATATCGGCACCCAACTCGGGCGGGGTTTGTTCCAGCGCGTTTTTAACGGCGGACACAATGTTGTTGAGCGGGTCGGTCAGGGCCTCCAGGATCTCGTTGCTGGAGATGGTGAAACTGCGCGGAACGCCCTCCGAGAGATTGCGTCCACGCACTTCCATCTCGCGCACCTCAGAGCCGGGGAAGGCCGAGCCGATTTGTTTCTTGATCGCCTCAGCGGTGGGCTCGCCAATCAGCATGCCGTAGTTGCGGCGGATGTAGTTGATGATCGCCTCATCGAACTTGTCGCCGCCCACGCGCACACTCCCCTTGTAAACCATGCCGCCCAGCGAGATCACGCCCACCTCGGTAGTACCGCCGCCGATATCCACCACCATCGAGCCGCTGGCCTCACTCACTGGCAAACCGGCACCAATCGCCGCCGCCATGGGCTCTTCAATCAAATACACGTCGCTGGCACCGGCGCCCAACGCGGATTCGCGAATGGCGCGGCGTTCAACCTGGGTAGAACCGCAGGGTACGCAAATGATGATGCGTGGGCTGGGTTTGAACACTCCGCGCGGGTGCACCATCTTGATGAACTGCTTGAGCATTTGCTCGGTCACCGTGAAGTCGGCAATCACACCGTCTTTCATGGGGCGGATGGCTTCAATATTGCCGGGCACCTTGCCCAGCATGGCCTTGGCTTCGCGGCCCACGGCCTGGATCGACTTCTTGCCCTGGGGTCCGCCTTCGTGGCGAATCGCCACCACCGATGGCTCGTCCAGCACAATACCTTTGTCGCGCACAAATATCAGGGTATTGGCGGTGCCCAGGTCAATCGCCAGATCGGTGGAAAAATAACGGCGAAAACTTGCAAACATGGAAAATCCTATCGGCCTGTTGCCTGCAATTGCGCGCAAAAAGCCCTTGTTCTGGAATAAAAAGAGGGATTTAGTCTGGAAACGCGCCGCATTTCCGAATCCAAATCGGGCCTGCGGGGCGGCTCAGCTAAAGGCGGGATAATACCCCAAGCCCTATGAAGTGGCCCGGTTCAGCCACCCGCAAACACCTTTTCATCCGTCTCTTACATCCGTTTTTCGCTCATGCCTTTGACCCCTGCCGATATCTCGCGGATTGCCAAGCTGGCGCGCCTGGAACTCGCCCCCGTTGAGCACGAGGAGATGCTGAACAAAATCAACGCGTTTTTTAGCATCGTAGAGCAAATCGAGGGAGTCAACACCGAGGGCGTGGAGCCCATGGCACACCCGGTAGATGCGATGCAGGGCAGTGGCCCGATGGCATTGCGCCTGCGCCCCGACCTGGCCAGCGAGCCTAACGACCGCGAGGCCAACCAGCGCAGCGCCCCTGCGGTCGAGCGTGGCCTGTTCCTCGTGCCCAAAGTGATTGAGTAAGCGATGAACGATCTGCATCATCTGGGCGTGGCCGAACTCGCCGCACTGCTCCAAACCAAACAGGTCAGCGCCGTGGAAGTGGCCACCCGCTTTCTCGCGCAGCTAGGCGGCAACCCGCACAACGCGTTTTCGGATGTCAATAGCGAAGTCACGCTCGAGCAAGCCCGCGCCTCCGACGCCAAACTCGCGGCTGGCACCGCCGGGCCGCTTGAAGGCGTGCCGATTGCCCACAAAGACGTCTTCGTCACCAAAGACTTTGTCACTACCGCCGGCTCCAAAATGCTGCGCGGCTACCGCTCACCCTTTGACGCCACGGTGGTGCGCAAACTGCGCGAAGCCGGCATGGTGACGCTAGGCAAACTGAACTGCGACGAATTCGCCATGGGTTCGAGCAATGAGAACTCAGCGTTCGGTGCGGTCAGCAACCCGTGGGAGACCAGCCATGTTCCGGGCGGCTCCTCCGGCGGCAGCGCGGCTGCCGTGGCGGCGCGCCTCACACCCGCAGCTACAGGCACCGATACGGGCGGCTCCATCCGGCAGCCCGCCGCTTTTTGCGGCATCACGGGTATCAAACCCACTTACGGGCGCGCATCGCGCTATGGCATGGTGGCCTTTGCGTCCAGCCTGGACCAGGCCGGGCCGATGGCGCGTAGTGCGGAAGATTGCGCGCTGTTGCTGTCCGCCATGTGCGGGCCGGATGTGGATCGGGATTCGACTTCTTTGGATATCGCGGCAACGGATTACGCCCGCGATTTGGAGCGCCCTTTGGCACGGGCCGGTAAAGATGGTGGGCCTCTAAAAATCGGGTTTCCGCGGGCGTGGTGGGGAGGCTCTGAGGAAGAAACAGAATGGCTTGACGGAATGGCAGCTGCCCCATCGCACTTAAGGCAATGGGAAACCTGGCCGAAGATAAATGGCGCGCTTCAATCGCTCGTCGATCTCGGCGCGAAGGTGTTTCCGGTTACTTTGAATAAACCAGAATTAGCAATTCCCGTCTACTACATCGTCGCCTGCGCCGAAGCCAGCTCCAACCTCAGCCGCTTTGACGGCGTGAAGTTCGGCCACCGCGCCGCGCAGTACGGCGACTTGCTCGACATGTACCAAAAGACCCGCAGCGAAGGCTTTGGCAATGAAGTCAAGCGCCGCATCATGACGGGGGCTTACGTGCTGTCGCACGGTTACTACGACGCCTACTACCTACAGGCGCAAAAAATCCGCCGCATGATTGCCGATGACTTCCAGCGCGCCTTTGCGGAATGCGATGTGATCGCCGGACCTGTGGCACCAACCACCGCCTGGAAGTTGGGCGAAAAGGCCGACGACCCGGTGGCCAATTACCTGGCCGACATCTTCACCCTCCCCGCCTCGCTGGCGGGCTTACCCTGCATGAGCGTTCCGGTTGGTTTTGACGAGGCGGGTATGCCAGTCGGGCTGCAACTGATTGGTAACTACTTGGACGAGGCCCGCTTGTTGAACGTGGCGCACCAGTTTCAGTTAGCGCATTCTGAATTTCATAACGCCCAACCAGGGAGCCTCGCATGAGCGCCGCCAAATTGGTCCACGGCTATGAAGTCGTCATCGGCTTCGAGACGCACACCCAACTCGCCACGCAGAGCAAAATTTTTAGCCGCGCATCCACTGCGTTTGGCGCGGAGCCGAACACGCAAGCCTGCGCGGTGGATCTGGCTTTGCCCGGCACGCTACCGGTGATGAACCGCGCCGCAGTCGAATGCGCCATCCAACTCGGGCTGGCGCTGGGCTCGCACATCGCTCCGCGCAGCGTGTTTGCGCGTAAAAACTATTTCTACCCCGATCTGCCCAAGGGCTACCAGATCAGCCAGTTTGAAATTCCGGTGGTGCAGGGCGGCGCGGTGTCGTTCCTGTTGGACGGCGACGCCAAAACCGTGCGCCTGGTGCGCGCACATTTGGAAGAGGATGCGGGCAAATCGCTGCACGAAGACGCATCACTCGGAGGTGGGGGCCAATCGGGCATTGACCTGAACCGCGCCGGTACGCCGCTGCTGGAAATCGTGACCGAGCCCGACATGCGCAGCAGCGAAGAGGCCGTGGCCTACGCCAAAGAACTGCACAAGATCGTCACCTGGATTGGCATGTGCGACGGCAACATGCAGGAAGGCTCTTTCCGCTGCGACGCCAACGTGTCCGTGCGCAAACCCGGCGCGCCGCTGGGTACGCGGCGGGAGATCAAGAACCTGAATAGCTTCAAGTTCATGCAGCAAGCGATTGACTACGAAGTGCGCTGGCAGATCGAGCAAATTGAAGACGGCCATGCGATTCAACAAGCCACCGTGCTCTTCAACCCCGAAACGGGCGAGACCCGTGCCATGCGCACCAAAGAAGACGCCGCCGACTACCGCTATTTCCCCGACCCGGATTTGCCGCCGCTGGTAATTGCCCCCGAATGGGTCGAGCGAGTGCGCAGCGAAATGACCGAGCTACCGCGCGCGATGGCTGAGCGCTTTGTGCGGGACTATGGCTTACCGGAATATGACGCAGCAACGCTGACGCAAAGCAAGGCGATGGCTGCGTATTTTGAAGAGACGGCCAAAGCCTGCGGTCAACCAAAGCTAGCCAGCAACTGGATCATGGGCGAGGTATCGCGGCGGATGAACGCGGATGACATGGACTTCTCGCACGTAGCGCAACGCGTCAGCGCCTTTCAACTGGCGACTTTAGTTATCCGTATCAACGACAACGTCATTAGCAATAGCGCGGCGCGTCAGGTCTTTGAGAGCTTGTGGGCCTTGGCATCGAACGATGTAACAGTGGCCCTTACAGGCGTCGGCGCAGTAGGAACTGTCGGCGACGTAGACGCCATCATCGAGTCCAAAGGCCTCAAACAAATGAACGACTCCGGTGAGCTGGAGAAGATCATTGACGAAGTACTTGCCGCCAACCCCAAGAACGTCGAAGAATACAAAGCCGGTAACGCCAAAGCCCTGAATGGCCTGGTGGGCCCCATCATGAAGGCGAGCAAGGGCAAGGCCAATCCGGCACAGGTGAATGACTTGCTCAAGAAGAAGCTGGGCTGAAGGTGCTGGTCAGCGGCACGACCGCTACCCATATTCAAGACACCCCGTAACGCTCCCGATAGGCCTGCACCCGCGCCCGGTGCACACCTATGGCGTTGCCGCTTTGGGTCTGTAAATAGCCCAGTAAATCATCCAGCGTCGCAATCGCGCACACCTGCAAACCCAGTGTCTGGCGCACGTACTGCACGGCGCTGTAGGGCACATCACGGGTGGATCCATCGGGCTGTTTTTCAGTGGCCATTTCCTGACGATCCAGCGCGATCGCCACCGCGTGCGGAGTAGCGCCTGCTGCTTGGATCAAGGCGATGGATTCGCGCGCAGCGGTGCCGGCGCTCATTACGTCATCCACGATCAAGACGCGACCCTGGAGCGGCGCGCCAACCAACGAACCACCCTCGCCATGGTCTTTGGCTTCTTTGCGGTTGTAGGCGAATGGCACGTTGCGGCCCAGACGCGAGAGCTCGACCGCAACCGCCGCCCCCAAAGGAATGCCTTTATATGCCGGACCAAAAAGCATGTCGAATTCAATGCCACTGGCAAGTAGGGCCTGCGCATAAAACTGCGCCAAGCGCCCCAGCTTCGCGCCGTCATCAAACAAGCCGGCGTTGAAGAAATAGGGGCTTAAACGCCCGGCCTTGGTCGTGAATTCGCCAAAACGCAAAACACCGGACTGCAACGCGAACGCGACAAAGTCGTGCGCATTGCGGTCAGCAGACTGGGTTGGGGCAGCGGGTGGATGGTTTGCCATTGGGGAGTGTGATGCCCCAGCGCATACCAAGGCAATAGAAGAATCAATGCGGGGAATTGTATTTGCCGTGGCCAGACATTGGCTTCCTGTATCGTCCGGAATTGGACTCGACAGCGGATCACATATTTTCTGGAGACACCCGTGTTCACCCTCACCAGCCTCAATCTCAACGGCATTCGCTCGGCCACCACCAAGGGGCTGGAGGCCTGGCTGGAAACGCATGCGCCTGACGCGCTGTGCGTGCAGGAAGTGAAAGCCCAAGCGCCGGACGTGGCGGGCAAGTTCGAGACGCTCGCCGGCTTGCAAGGCTACTTTCATTTTGCGGAAAAAAAGGGCTACTCCGGCGTTGGTGTTTACACACGCCATGCGCCCAGTGATGTGTTGGTGGGTTACGGCTCACAGGAGTTTGATGCGGAGGGGCGCTACCTGGAATTGCGCTTTGATACGCCCACGAGCAAGCGCTCCATCATCAGCGCCTATTTCCCCAGCGGTTCTTCGGGCGAGGAGCGGCAAGAGGCCAAGTACCGGTTTCTGGATAGTTTCTACCCGCACCTGCTGGCGCTGAAGGCGCAACGCGAGTTCGTGCTCTGCGGCGACATCAATATTGCGCACCAAGAGATCGACTTGAAGAACTTCAAGGGCAACAAAAACAACTCCGGCTTTTTGCCGCAGGAGCGGGCATGGATGAGCAAACTACTTAGCGAGGCCGGCATGGTCGATGTGTATCGCCAATTGGAGCCCACGGCGACCGACGCGGCTTACACCTGGTGGAGCAACCGCGGCCAGGCCTATGCAAAGAACGTGGGCTGGCGGCTGGATTACCACCTTGCCACGCCGGCGCTGGCCAGCGGCGCGCGAACCCATGCCGTCTACAAGGACCAGCGCTTATCGGATCACGCGCCCCTATCTGTGGTGTACGACTGGTCGCTGGCATGACGGCACCGCTGCCGAAATTCGTCACCGGCTCCATCCTGCGCCACGTGCTGACCATGACCGCCGCCAGCTCGGTGGGGCTGGCGGCGATGTTCGCGGTGGACATCGTGAGCCTTTTCTACATCTCGCTGCTGGGTCGGCCCGCGCTGACGGCGGCGATTGGATATGCGGGCACGCTGCTGTTTTTTGTCAGTTCGCTGTCCATCGGCTTGTCGATTGCCTGCTCGGCGCTGACATCGCGCGCGCTGGGCGCGGGGCAGCGCGCGCATGCGCGTTTGCTGGCCGGTTCAGCGGTCGTGCTGATGCTTTCGTGCATGCTGGCAGTCGCGCTGGTGCTGTGGCCGCTGCTGGGCGATTGCCTGACCCTGTTGGGCGCGCAGGGCGAGACCCACGCCTTGGCACTGCGCTACGCCCGACAGGTGCTGCCGACCACGCCCTTGATTGGCATGGGTATGTGCTGCAGCGCGCTGCTGCGGTCTGTAGGCGACGCGCGCGGAGCAATGGGGCTCACCCTCTTCAGTGGCGCAGCAAGCGCCATGCTGGACCCGCTGTGCATTTTTGCACTCGGGTTAGGGCTGGATGGTGCCGCCCTGTCGCAATGGTGCGCGCGGTCGGCATTGGTCGCACTCGGTCTGTGGATGGTGGTGAGAAAGCACGATCTGCTAAGGCCACCGAGTCGCGCGGTGGTACAGGACAACCTGCCCGCCTTTATGGCCATCGGACTTCCCGCCGTTCTGACCCAAATCGCCACACCCGTGGGAAACGCGTTCGTGACCCACGCGATTGCGCCTTTTGGTGACGGCGCTGTGGCGGGGTGGTCGGTGGTGGTACGGCTGATTCCAGTGGCCTTTGTGGTCTTGTTTGCGCTCTCCGGCGCTATCGGCCCCATCGTCGGCCAGAACCTGGGTGCACGGCGTTTTGACCGCTTGCGACAGACGCTGCGCCAAAGCCTGGCCGTGGTGCTGGTCTATGTGGCCTGTGTCTGGCTCCTACTCGCACTCGGTGCCAACTTGATTGCGGATGCATTCGGTGCGCAAGGAGAAGCCCGCGAAGTAATCGTCTTTTTCTGCCGCTTTGTAGCCGGTAGTTTTGCATTCAATGGCGCGCTGTTTGTCGCCAATGCGGCCTTTAACAACCTGGGATTTGCGTTCTATTCCACGGCTTTGAATTGGGGCCGCGCCACGCTGGGTGTGGCGCCTTTCGTCTGGGTAGGTGCTGCGCTCGGTGGAACGCACGGCATCATGGCGGGCTATGGTCTAGGCGTCGTCGGATTCGGCACCATCGGCATCTGGCTCTGCTTCAAAACCCTGGACCGTTTAAGTAGCCAGTCGCCCTGATGGCCATCGCAATCAGCGGCCCATTCCATGCAAAACGCCAACCCGGGGGTTGGCGTTTTGTAATGCGGGACACCGCATCTGTTTGGTTGCGCGAGTAGGATTTGAACCTACGACCTTTGGGTTATGAGCCCAACGAGCTACCAGGCTGCTCCATCGCGCGGTAAGGGGGTGATTCTACTTCACTTAAGCCGCATCAGCGGCTGCTTCTGCCGTGTTATCGGTGCGCTCGACCAATTCAACCAAAGCCATGGGCGCGTTATCGCCGACGCGGAAACCCATCTTCAAAATGCGGGTGTAACCACCTGGGCGCGCTTTGAAACGCGGGCCCAGCACATCAAATAATTTGGTCACGCTATCGCGGTCGCGCAGGCGGTCAAATGCCAGACGGCGGTTCGCGACAGTCGCCTCTTTGGCCAGCGTGATCATAGGCTCCACCACGCGGCGCAACTCTTTGGCCTTCGGGACCGTGGTTTTGATGGCTTCGTGCGCGATGAGTGAATTCATCATGTTGCGCAACATCGCGAGGCGGTGGGAGGAGGTTCGGTTCAGCTTGCGCAGTCCGTGTCCGTGACGCATGGTTTCTTCCTTTGCTTATCGTGAACGGGCAGCCGTATCAGGTACTGCCCGGTGCGGCGTGCCCTGGAGGGACAACGCCGCTTTGGGGTTACAAATTAACGCTTGTCCAAGGCCGCAGGTGGCCAGCCATCCAATTTCATGCCCAAGGTCAGACCACGTGAAGCGAGGACTTCCTTGATTTCGTTGAGTGATTTGCGACCCAGATTCGGGGTCTTGAGCAGCTCGTTTTCGGTGCGCTGGATCAGGTCACCGATGTAATAAATGTTCTCGGCCTTGAGGCAGTTGGCCGAACGCACGGTGAGCTCAAGCTCGTCCACAGGGCGCAAAAGAATAGGGTCGAAGTTCGTGTTGCTGCGGGTCGGCGCGCTGGTGAACGCATCGAGTTCGCCGCCTTCGAGCTGTGCAAATACGGCGAGCTGCTCCACCAAAATTTTGGCAGATGCGCGCACTGCGTCTTCAGCGCTCAGGGCACCGTTGGTTTCGATGTCGACAATCAGTTTATCCAGATCCGTACGCTGCTCAACGCGGGCGGCTTCCACGGTGTAGCTGACACGCTTCACCGGTGAAAACGATGCGTCCAGAATGATGCGACCAATGGATTTGTTCGGCTCATCGGCATGGCGACGAACCGAACCGGGCACATAGCCGCGGCCCTTCTCGACCTTGATCTGCATATCGAGCTTACCGCCCTTGGACAGATGCGCAATCACATGATCCGGGTTGACGATTTCCACATCGTGGGGGGTTTGCATATCGGCAGCGGTGACCACGCCCTGGCTGTCCTTGCGCAGGCTCAGGGTCACTTCGTCGCGGTTATGCAGCTTGAACACCACACCCTTGAGGTTCAACAAAATGTTGACCACGTCCTCTTGTACGCCTTCGATCGTAGAGTACTCGTGCAACACGCCGGAGAAATTCACCTCAGTGTCTGCATAGCCTGGCATATAAGACAACAACACGCGGCGCAGGGCGTTAC
>CAIOUR010000186.1 GCA_903861575.1 uncultured beta proteobacterium
GGTGTCAAAGCGCTCCAAGCGATCCAGCCGCACCACGCCAGCGGCGAGGCTGCCCCAGGCGTTCACAATGGTTTTGCGCTTGCTCGGGCTGCTGGAGAAATCGCAGCCCAGCAACGGCAGGCCCGGCGCGCCCTGCACGGACCCGTCAGCTATAGGTGGCAAGTGCCCTCAGGCCCGCCCGATGATGGACGCGGTGGCCATCAGCTCTTCAAGCAGCGCCAGGGATACGCGCCCCGATACCGCATAGGGATCCAACTCAGGCCGCTCGGCGTACTTGAGCAAAATGCTGTGGTTGATTTTGGACATGTTGACCTGGCCCATGGTCCAGCTGCCAAAGCGACGCTCTTCAATTTCTTCGTAATGCAGCAAGATCACATCTTTGTGGCGCGCATCGCGCTGGATGTGACCGTAGAGCTCGTTGACCGCATTGCGTCCGCCCTCAATCGCCTGCAAAAAAATACCGCCTCCGTAGCACAAGATACCGGTGATGCCAGAGCCCGGATTTTCCTCACGCGACTTGGACAATATCTCTTCAATAGCCTGTGCGTCGGGGTTGACGGCGCGGCTGGCGTAAAGCAAACGTACCAACATGGAATTCAACCTTTCTGGGGAATAAGCGACAAAAATTCGCGGCGCAAATTCGGGTCTTTCAGAAAAACACCGCGCATCACCGAATTGATCATCTTGCTGTCCATGTCTTTGACGCCGCGCCAGGACATGCAATAGTGGGTGGCCTCCATGACGATGGCCAGGCCATCGGGCTGGGTTTTTTCCTGGATTAAATCGGCCAGCTGCACAACCGCCTCTTCCTGGATCTGGGGCCGGCCCATCACCCATTCAGCCAAACGCGCATATTTGGACAGGCCAATGACATTCGTGTGCTCATTGGGCAACACGCCAATCCAAATTTTGCCGATCACGGGACAAAAATGGTGGCTGCACGCGCTGCGCACGGTGATGGGGCCAACGATCATCAGCTCGTTGAGGTGCTCCGCATTGGGAAACTCAGTGATGGTCGGCACCGGGACGTAGCGGCCTTTGAACACTTCGTTCAGATACATTTTTGCCACGCGTCGCGCGGTGTTGCTGGTATTGTGGTCGCGCTCGGTGTCAATCACCAGGCTTTGCAGCACACCGACCATTTTTTCTTCGACCTCGTCGAGGAGCAACTCCAGTTCTCCGGGTTCGATAAACCGAGCTATGTTGTCGTTGGCGTGGTAACGCTTGCGCGCGGCCAGCAGCCTTTCACGGATTTTCTCGGAAACTGGGGTTCCAACGTCTGGGGTCGATGCGTTCATGGATAGTGTGCGTGTTGCAAGCGAATCGAACCATATTACCAGCCGGCATCACATCCCACCGGGGGGTTGCGCGCAAAACCCTTTTCTGCGAAGGGCACAATCACGACTTTGCACGTCGTGCGGTGAAGGTTTTGCATGGTTCAAACAATCGCGGTTATCGGGGGCGGCATCACCGGGGTCACCACAGCCTACGCGTTGATGCTGCGGGGTTATGCAGTCACTGTGTTCGAGCGGCATCGGTATGCCGCAATGGAAACATCATTTGCGAATGCGGGGCAGATATCGGCCTGTAACGCAGAGGTCTGGAACCGCACCGCCACCGTCCTCAATGGCATCAAGTGGATGTTGCGCAAGGATGCGCCGCTGTTGATACATCCGCAACCGACCTGGCACAAGCTCAGCTGGCTGGCTGAGTTTGTCGCGAGCATCCCCCATTACGAAGCCAACACCATCTCCACGGCGCGGCTAGCGCTCAAAGCCCGCGAACACCTTTTTGCCTGGGCGGAAGCGGAAGGGATCGACTTTGACCTGCGTACGCGCGGCATCCTGCACGTCTACCGGGATGCTGCCGGTTTTGCGCATGGCCAGGAGGTCTCCAAGCTGCTGCTGCGCGGCGGCGTGGTGCGGCATACGGTGGGGCCGGCCGAGATGCGGGCCATTGAGCCCGCCATCAGCGGGGACTTGGTCGGCGGCTTTTACACACCGGATGACAGCACCGGCGATATTCACCAATACACCGTGGGCTTGGCCGCCGCAGCGCAGCGCAAAGGCGTGCAACTTCACTTTGATCACGCCGTGCAATCACTGACGCCGACGCAGGCAGGGATACGCGTGCGCACCCTGTGCGATGGGGCTGCATACGATGCTGAGTTCAATGCCGTAGTGATCTGCGCCGGTGTGGCCAGCCGAGCCTTGGCAGCCAGCCTGGGCGACCGGGTCAACGTCTACCCCGTCAAGGGTTATTCCATCACCGTCGATTTACCTGACCAGGCTAGCCGCGCGGCGGCCCCGGTGGTCAGCCTGCTGGACGACAGGGCCCGCGTCGCCTGCTCGCGTTTGGGCGAGAGGCGCTTGCGGGTTGCCGGGACGGCGGAATTCAACGGTGAAGACCGCGACATCCGTGCCAGCCGCATCCAGCCGCTGGTGGGCTGGGTGCGGCAGAACTTTCCCGCCGTCAACACCCGCCACGCGATTCCTTGGGCCGGGCTGCGCCCCATGATGCCGAACTTGATGCCGCGTGTCGGCCCGGGACAGCGGCCCAGCGTCTTTTACAACACCGGTCACGGCCATTTGGGCTGGACGCTGGCGGCGGCTACTGCCGAGTTGGTGGCGGACGCGGTCCAAGGCGCTCATCCGCCCGCAGCAGCCTGAGCCTGCGGGCGGCTTTATTGCCGCGCCGTGCGCGTGTTGGGTGGCGGAGTTTGCGGATGGCTGGTGCGAAAGGGATTGATGTCCAAACCACCGCGCCGCGTATAACGGGCATACACCGTGAGCCGACTCGGTTTGCAGCGCTGCCAAATATCCATGAAGATGCGCTCCACGCACTGTTCATGGAACTCGTTGTGGTTGCGAAAACTCACCAGGTATTGCAACAAGCCTTCCTGGTCGATGGCGTCGCCGCTGTAGCGGATTTGCACGCTGCCCCAGTCGGGCTGACCGGTCACCAGGCAGTTGCTTTTGAGCAGATTACTGACCAGCGTTTCACTTACCGGCGGTTCGCCTTGGATCGTGCGGAGCAAATCAGGCGCGGGGCTGTAGCGCTCACAAGCAACGTCCAGTCGATCCAGGCTCAGGCCGTCTAACTCAATCACCGGCTCCTGGTCAAACATGTCGGGGCCCAACAGACGCACACCCACGCCCGCAGGGCTGACTGCGCCGCGCCAGGCCGCCTCCGACAAATCCACCCGCAAACGCGTGAGCACGTCCGAAGCATCCGCAAAACGCGTGTTGTTAAAGCTGTTCAGGTACAGCTTGAAGGACTTGCTCTCAATGATGTTGGGCGTTTCACATGGCACGGTAATGTGCGCCAGCGCCAGCTGCGGTTTGCCTCGCAGGTTGAGCCAGCTCAGCTCAAAAGCAGTCCACATGTCAGCACCGAAAAATGGCAACTGCGAACCCAATCCCAACTCCTCGCGCTTGCTCGCACGCGGCAAAGGAAACAGCAGTTCAGGGTCGTACTGGTCGACATAACTGGCGGCCTTGCCCAGCGGTGACTGGTCGGGCGTGGATCGCGTTTTTGAAATATCACCCATGCCTTAAGCACCCGCGAATTTGCGTCGAAAGACCAGACGTTCAGGCGTGGATATACCGGACTGGAAACGGTAGCCATCGGCGTCGAAGTCCTGCAGGTGCTCGGGGCGGGTCGCACGCTGCTCAATCGCGAAGCGGGTCATTGCGCCCCGCGCGCGCTTGGCGTTGAAGCTGATGATTTTGTACACCCCGCCCTTGTAGTCTTCAAACGCACACTCCACTACACGGGCTCGCAGGCGCTTGGGCTGCACCACTTTGAAATATTCTTGTGAGGCCAGGTTCACAAGCACCGGATCGGCCTGATCGACCAACCGGGTGTTGAGGTAGTCGGTGACGGCGTCGCCCCAGAAGGCGTACAAGTCCTTACCGCGCTCAGTGGGTAAGCGCGTGCCCATTTCCAGGCGGTAGGGCTGCATCAAATCCAGCGGGCGCAACACACCGTACAAGCCGCTGAGCACACAGAGATGCCCCTGCGCCCAATCGAGCGCAGCGTCGTCCAAAGCGCGTGCATTGAGGCCATCGTAAACATCACCGTCAAAGGCCAGCAGCGCTTGGCGCGCGTTCTTCGGGGTGGATTGGGAGCGCCAGGCCTGGTAGCGCGCTACGTTCAGGCCCGCGAGCGAATCGCTCAAGTCCATCAACTGCGAAATCTGCGGTGGGGTGTAGGCGCGTAGCACTTTGATGAGTTGCTGCGACTGCTTCACGAACAGGGGATCCGTATGCGCTTGGCCGCGCAGCGGTGTTTCGTAGTCCAGCGATTTGGCGGGAGAGAGAACAAACAGCATCCGCCAATTATCCCGAAAGCGAACGGTCCACCGATATCGCGCTCACTCGCTGTGAACCAGCGCCGCGACCAATCTTTTGACCCATGGCAAAACCACCAGCATTGTCGGATAGGCAACAGCCCAAGAC
>CAIOUR010000187.1 GCA_903861575.1 uncultured beta proteobacterium
CGTGTGCTCTTCCGATCTGCATTCTTTCTCCGCACAGTCGTTCGACCGCAACGGAAAGGTGGTTCGACAGATACAAGGTGGCGTCGGCCGGCACTTTTCAGATACCAAGTGGACCGAAATCGACGACTTTCATGGTCAAAGTTATGGTGCAGGCGGTGCTATTTTGATGGCGCAGGCCCGACGTAGTTTGACCAATGAAGAGGCGACAGAGATGCAATTGATTGGCTCTGCCCAGGTGCTGCGGCCTGAGCTACCGTTGGCTGGCCAAGCTCCACGCCCGCGCGCGCTGTACCGCAGTGAATTTCTACATGTTTTCACCGAAACCGGCATCGCCAAGTCCGATGTGCCGGTAGAGGTTGAATATGGTCGGCACCGCTTCCGGGCCGACTCCATGCTGTACGACAGCGTGACCCAGGTATTGGAGCTCAAGGGGCGGGTTAAAGCTGAATTTGCCCCGCCTCCGCTGAAGCGTTAACTGGGCGCACTAGCCCCACGGGCTCAGGGCTGGCGCAGCATCTGCAACAGCCCCGCTGTAGAGCCATCAAGCCCGCTGCCATCTCCGCTGCGCATACGCGGCGCAATGTCTTTGGCCAGCACCTTGCCCAGTTCAACACCCCATTGGTCAAAGCTGTTGATGCCCCAGAGCGCGCCACTGACAAAGACGCGGTGTTCCTGCAAAGCGATCAAGGCACCCAGCGCGGCGGGCGTCAGGTCTTCGAGGACCAGCATGGTGCTGGGCCGGTTGCCGGGGAAATGTTTGTGGCCGCCGCTGTCGGACTGGCCCTGCATCAGCGCCTGCGCTTGCGCCAGCACATTGGCCAGTAGCAAATCGTGGTGACCTTTCAGCGTGTGGCGGGCATTTTTGACCGCCACAAACTCCACCGGCACGACGTCCGTTCCCTGGTGCAGCATCTGAAAATAGGCGTGCTGGCCATTGGTGCCCGGCTCGCCCCAGGGCACGGGGGATGTGCCAAACGGCAGCGTCTCGCCATGGGCGTCCACCCGCTTGCCGTTGCTCTCCATTTCCAATTGCTGCAAGTAGGCGGGTAGGCGGCGCAGCGCGCTGTGGTAGGGCGCCACCGAGCGGCTGCTGAAATGGTGGAAGTTGCGGTACCAGATATCCAGCAAGCCCATGCGCACCGGCAGATTCCCGGCCAGCGGGGCACTGCGGAAGTGCCCGTCCATGGCGTGCGCACCATTTAAGAATTCGCGGAAGCCGGTTGCGCCGATGGCCATGGCGATGGGCAGGCCGATGGCCGACCACAGCGAATACCGCCCGCCCACCCAGTCCCAAAAGCCGAAGGTGGTGTCGATGCCGAAGTCCTTGGCCGCAGCCACATTCGTGGTCAATGCGGCAAAGTGGCGCGCAATGTCGGTGCCGCCATGCGAGATGAACCAGGCTTTGGCCGAGGCGGCGTTGGTCATCGTCTCGATGGTGGTGAAGGTTTTGCTGGCAATCAGGAACAGCGTGTTGGCGGGCTGCAGCCGCGCCAGGGTGCTGGCCAGCTCATGCCCGTCCACGTTGCTGACAAAGTGAAAACGCTTGTGCGGGTGCGCAAACGCTTGCAGGGCGAGCACGGCCATTTGCGGCCCCAGGTCAGAGCCGCCGATACCGATGTTGACGATATCGGTGATCGCGTCATCGGCGCGGACTTGCTCCGCGTAGGCAAGCATCGCGTCCAGCGTGCTGTGGACGTGATCCAGCTCCTGCGCTTCCAGTGCGCTGTCGGTGGGTGCATTGGCTGGCGTGCGCAACAGCACATGCCAGACCGCACGCTGCTCAGTGTTGTTGATGGCGGCACCCGCAAACATCGCGTCACGGTGTGCCGCCACTCCGCATTGCTCCGCCAGTTCCAGCAGCAATTGCATGGTGGCCGTGTCGATTAAGTTCTTGGATAGATCGCCGAAAACATACGGCGCCTGCTGGCTGAAGTGTGCAAAGCGCTGCGGATCCGCAGCAAAGGCCTCGCGCAGATCGAAACGCCGCCCCTGCGTTTCAAAGGCGTTTTGTAGGCTTGCCCAGGCGGGTGCGCGGTCGCAACGCAGACGGGTCATGGAGTAATTCCTTGTAGGGTGGTGGTGAGCCATTCAGGCCGCCAACAGCAGCTTTTCCAGCTTGATC
>CAIOUR010000188.1 GCA_903861575.1 uncultured beta proteobacterium
ACAAATTCACCGGTGGCACGCGCGTTGCGCAGACTGTCTTTCTCACCCAGGCTGGAGAAGCCAATCAGCGGTGGTGTGTAGTTGAAGGCATTGAAAAAGCTGTACGGTGCGAGATTGGGTGTCCCGTCCTCCGAACAGGTGGATATCCAGCCGATCGGGCGAGGGGCAATGATGGCGTTGAAGGGGTCGTGGCGCAGGCCGTGGCCGTTGCGGGGCTCGTAGAAATGCATGTGTGTGTGAGAAGTGGAAAGGGTTAGGAACTCGAACCGGTGTGGGCGCGCTCACCGAATGACGCCAGCAATGGGCAAGAACGCGATTCTCGAGCCAAAACCGACCTTGACGCGATTATTGACAAGATGCATGATTGCTGAACGGTCGCAACGCAGTGGTTGCCTTTGCAGCGGTGTTCCGCGACAAACCCGAGGCCCTGATGGGCGATGAACGAATCAAAGCCGCCTAAGCGGGCGGGGAAGTCTGAAACACCATGCGTATTCTGGTTGTCAACCCCAACACCACGGCCGGCATGACCGCCAAAATCGCCGCAGCCGCCCAGCGCGTGGCCGCACCGGGCACCACCATCGTGCCGCTGACCTCGCCCCACGGACCGGCGTCCATCGAGGGCTATTACGACGAGGCCATGAGCCTGGCCGGACTGCTGCAAGCGGTGCGCGAGGCCGAGGACTTTGACGCCGTCATCATTGCCTGCTTTGACGACACCGGCCTGGATGCACTGCGCTGCCTGACCGACAAGCCGGTCATCGGCATCGGCGAAGCGGGCTACCGCATGGCATCCATGTTGTGCAACAAATTCTCCGTCGTGACCACCTTGGGGCGTTCGGTGCCGGCCCTGGAACACAACCTGATGCGCTACGGCCTGGACCGCCAGTGCCAGCGCGTGCGCTCCTCCGAGGTGCCGGTCCTCGAACTGGAACACGCCAAGCCCGAGGCCCTGAAAAAAATCGAAGACGAAATTGCCCTGGCGCTGGAACACGACCGGGCGGAGGCCATCGTGCTGGGCTGTGCCGGTATGGCCGACCTGGCCCAATCCCTGTCGCAGCGCTTTGGCGTTCCCGTGCTCGACGGCCTGGCATGCGCCGTTGGTTTGTGCGAGAGCATGGTGCGCCTGGGCCTGAAAACCTCGCGGCACGGCGGCTACGCGCCGCCTCCGGCGTCCAAACGGGAACTAGCGAAATAACCCGCCTTCGGGTTGCACCAGCCGCCTTGCGTTAAGCTGATTGCGTCACCACAGGAGATCCACTATGGCGCAAACTTTTCGCTCCCTGTCGCAAAGCGTCTGCCTCGCATTCTTGCTGGCCGCATGGCTTCCCGCTCCGGCAGTCCAAGCCAAAGAACCCATGACCCAGCAGCAAGCGTTGCGCACGCTGAACCACAGCAACCCTCAGCGGCGCTTTGAAGCGATGAACCGACTGGCGCTGATCGGCACTGCCGATGTCGCCGACGCCGTACTACCGCGCTTGCATGACAAGGAGCCTGGCCTGCGCAAGGTGGCGTTAGATACCGTGTGGCGCATGTGGAGTCGCAGCGGAGATAAAGAGATCGACCTTCTATATGACGAAGGCAACGCCGACATGCAAGAGGGAAATGTCCTTGAAGCCATCCGTATCTTCACCGACATCATCAACAAGCGCCCCGCGTTCGCCGAGGCCTGGAACAAACGTGCAACGCTGTACTTCATGGTAGGTCAGTATGAGTTATCGATATCGGACTGCGAGGAAGTGCTCAAGCGCGCACCCAAGCACTTCGGCGCGCTATCGGGTTACGCGCAAATACTCGCTGAGCGCGACCAACCAGAAAAGGCGCTGGCGCTGCTGCAACGCGCCGTGGCCGTGAACCCCAATATGGTGAACGCGGAACTGCTGATGGCCGACCTGCGCCGACGTATTGAGATTAAGCGCAAACAGATGGTTTGAGCGTTAGCGTATTCACCTTACAGGGCAGAAACGGGCTACGACATGCCGCGCCTACGCCGGCTGCGCAGCGGCGCCGGCGTACCCAGCTCGTGGTGGATGTGTCCCGCCACCCACCACGCGCACAGCAGCGCAACACCGCCCAGCGTAAACACCCCAACGATGGGGAAAAACTGCAGCACCAGCCAAGCGATACCCGGCGAAACAATGCCCGACACATCGCGGAAACTCGAATACACCGCCGACATCTCGGTGCGCTCGGAGGGCTTGACCGCCATCAAAAACGGCAACCCAGCCGAGGTGTCGAGTAGCACCAAAAAAACAGTCCCTGTAATCAAGGCCGCCACCGTTACCCACGGCCAGGGCGCGGCCAGCGTGGCAAAAAAGAAGCAGACGCTGCCACCCAAACAGCCCGCACGGATGGCCGCGCGCACCGAGCGACTGCGCATCCAGCGCAGCATGAGCGGCGCCAAAAATAAGCCCATATTGGCAATCGAACTGGCCATCCCGCCCACCTGCTCGCCCAGGCCGTTCTCCACCGCAAAAATACCCACGTACACAAAGTACAGCCACCAGGCGCAGGAGCGTATGGCCGGTATCAGCCAGCCGGTGACCATCCGCGGTTGCGCAAAAAACCGCCGCACGATAGCCAGCGGATGCGCGCGTCGCGGTGCGCTCCCCACCACCACGGGCGCGGTTGCCTTGAATTTACCTTCGCCCAAAGGCGTGCGCCAGATCAACACGCCCATGGCCGTGGCTGCACAGGCCAGCAGCACGAAGGGCGCACCGGACCAAACCGACAGCAACCACACGCCCAGCGCCGGGCCCACCACCCAGCCGGTGCCACCGTAAAACAGGCGCAGCGTCTCCAGCTTGCTGAAATCAGCCTTGTCAATATGGTCCAGCACGTAGGCGTTAAAGCACACAAACGACATGGCAGCCGCCATCACCGCGCACAGCAGCGCCGCATTGACCCATAAGCCGCCCACCATGCCAGCCAACGCCGCTACCACGTACAGCGCAGTGGCGAACAGATAAATCCGCCGCCGCGCAAACCGCCGTGTCAGCGCCGGCACGGTCAGCGCGGTCAGCAGCGACACCACACCGATAGCGAAATAAATCTGTGAGACCAGCTGCGCACTCCCCCAGGCCCGGTACATCACCAGCGGAAACACCGACAAGGTGCAACCCCGGCACAAGGCCTCCAGCCCGCCGATGCGGGCAAAGTCTTGGACGGTGGGGTAGAGGGGGGACGATGGCACGCGAGCGACAGACATCCCCGAACTATGCCCTGTTTTAGGGCCTCGCCCCGCCGAGCCCATCTCAGCGGCTTATGGGAAACTCACATACCTATGCTGCGCTACCAAACCATCCCCGTCACGCCTTTTCAACAGAACTGCTCCATCGTCTGGTGCGACATCAGCCACCGCGCGGCCATCATCGACCCGGGCGGCGATCTGGATCTGCTGCTTGAGGCGACGGACAAGCTGGGCGTGACGCTGGAGCAAATCTGGATCACCCACGGCCATGTGGACCATGCGGCGGCCACAGCGGAGCTGGCGCAGCGGCTGCAGCTGCCCATCAGCGGACCCCACCCGGATGACCAGTTCTGGATCGACGGCCTGCCGCAGGCCGCTGCCAGCTACGGCTTTCCCCCGGCCCGGCCCTTTGTGCCCACACGCTGGCTGTTTGACGGCGATACGGTCAGCTTGGGCGAACACGTGCTGCAGGTGCGCCACTGCCCTGGACACACACCGGGCCATGTGGTGTTTTATTCCCCCGAAATCGGTCGCGCCTTTGTAGGCGATGTACTGTTTGCAGGAAGCATTGGCCGCACCGACTTTCCGCGCGGCAACCACGCCGATCTGCTGTCCAGCATCGTGCAGCGGCTGTGGCCCATGGGCGACGCAACCGTGTTCATACCCGGCCACGGACCGGAGAGCACTTTTGGCCACGAGCGCCAGCACAACCCCTACGTCGGCGGCACCTGAAGGGACTCGGTGCCGCAACCCCTCGTTGGCTTTGCGAGAGGGACGGGACCTATGTGAACACAGTACGATGCTGCGTCCGCAGATCGTGAAGAAAGTAACCTATGAGCAAGGCATTAGACGGCGTCCGCATTCTTGACTTCACCCATGTCCAATCCGGCCCGACCTGCACGCAGCTGCTAGCGTGGTTTGGCGCTGACGTGATCAAAGTTGAAAAAGCGGGCGAAGGTGACGCCACACGTGGCCAATTGCGTGACATTCCCGGTGTGGACAGCCTGTACTTCACCATGCTGAACCACAACAAACGCTCGATCACGGTCAACACCAAAGACCCCAAAGGCAAGGAAGTGCTGGACAGGCTGATCAAGACCTGCGACGTGCTGGTAGAAAACTTTGCGCCTGGCGCGCTGGACCGCATGGGCTTCACGTGGGAGCGCATCCAGGAGCTCAATCCACGCATGATCGTCGCCTCGGTCAAGGGCTTCGGCCCGGGCAAATACGAAAACTGCAAGGTCTATGAAAACGTAGCACAGTGCGCGGGGGGCGCAGCCTCAACCACCGGTTTTGACGATGGCCCGCCTCTGGTGACTAGCGCGCAAATCGGCGACTCGGGCACGGGTCTGCACCTTGCTTTAGGCATCGTGGCGGCGCTCTACCAGCGCAACAGCAGCGGACGCGGACAAAAAGTGCTAGCCCCCATGCAGGACGCCGTGCTCAACCTGTGCCGCGTCAAGCTGCGCGACCAGCAGAGGCTGGAGCGAACCGGCGCAATGAACGAATACCCGCAATCCTCCGACACGCCCTTTGGCGATACGGTACCGCGTGCGGGCAACGCATCTGGCGGCGGACAACCCGGCTCTATTTTGAAATGCAAAGGCTGGGAGACCGATCCCAATGCCTATATTTATTTCATCACCCAGGCAGCCGTGTGGCCGGCGGTATGCAAGGTGATTGGCCAGGAAGACTGGATCACCCACCCCGACTATGCGACGCTGCCCAAACGTCTGCCGCACCTGAAAAAGATTTTCGCGCGCATCGAGGAATGGACCATCACCAAGACCAAGTTCGAAGCCATGGACATCCTGAACAAATTCGACATTCCTTGCGGACCGATTTTGTCAATGAAGGAAATCGCAGAAGAGCCTTCACTGCGCGCAACTGGCACCGTAGTCGAGGTAGACCACCCCGAACGGGGCAAGTACCTCACAGTAGGCAACCCGATCAAGATGTCGGACAGCCTCACCGAGGTCAAGCGTTCGCCGCTACTGGGAGAGCACACCGAAGAAGTGCTGGTGCAGTTGGGTTACTCGAGCGCCGAGATCAGCAGCCTTCGCGAATCCCACGTCATCTGAACCTCGCTTGGCACCACGGCACCATGCGTGCTTTTCCGAATGGTTTTCGCCTCTACCTGCAGGCAAAGCGAAACTGCGCGTCATCGAGTGGGGCCGCAGCGACAGGAGCAAACGCACCAGCGGACTCAAAGGAGTAAATCACCTCGCCCTTGGCGAGATGATCGACGAACAGGACTGACTTAACCGAGCGATGTTGGCGGCTGGCGCAGTCAAACTCTTTGAGCTCCCGCAAGGACTGGTAGTTGGTCCACAACAAAGGCGGCGGCAGGCGAACGGACTGGGTCGCCTTGTAGTCGGCCATGAACCACATGTGCACGACGTTGCCGATCTTTTTACGGGTGTTGGTCTCGCCGTAAAGATTGAAGGTGTCGGTTTTGGCAACGAAGGACCAGTCGGCCCAGACCGGCATGGCGGCAAACAAGCTCAGCAGTATCCATCGGCGCATGATGTGATCTCCAAGTTACGCCCCGGCCGTGGTGCCACCGGACCCTGTGCACCATGCGCAGGTTTATCGGAGCAAGAAGACCCCAAGCAAAATAACTGCCGCGCCGGCAAGCCACCAGATCACAGATCCAGAGCTGGCAACAGGCGTCGGTGCAGGCGTTGCCTGTGAATCGACCGCAGACGCATAAGCTTGAGGATATTTGGCTTGCATAGCGGCATCAAATCGTTTGAAGAAATCTTCTGCCAATGATTTGGCCGCCCCGTCGATGAGTCGCTGCCCGAGTTGGGCCACCTTGCCGCCAACCGAGGCTTGTACCGAATAACTCAGGGTATGGCCACTGCCCTTGGGCGTGAGCTGCACCTTGGCGCTTCCCTTGCCATGGCCTGCCGGACCGCCCTGCCCCTCAAAGCTGATGGTGTAACTTTGCGGCGGATTGATGTCGGAGAGCGCAATTTTTCCAGTGAATTTGGCCGACACCGGTCCGATTTTCAGGGCCATGCCAATGGCATAGCTATCCGGTCCGGTGGACTCCACTTTTTCGCAGCCGGGAATGCACTGCTTGAGCACCTCGGGGTCGTTGAGCGCTTCCCAGGCTTGTTGTTGGGTGATGGCCAATTCGCGGCTGCCTTGCATTTCCATTGTCAATCCTTTCGGTATCGGTTCACGTGCTGTCCCGCCTAGCGCCGCATCAGTTGCGCCAGGCTGTGGGCCAGGTCTTCCAGCTTCGTCAGGTTATGGATCGCCACCATGCCGTGGGCTACGCGGTTTAAGGCCTGCGCGCCCTGCGCCAGCGGTGCGTAGCCCTCAAAGCGCAAAAGCGGGTTGAGCCACAAAATCCGCCTGGTGTGCAGTTTGAGCCAGGCCAGCTCCTGCGCTAGCGCCTGCGGCTCCCCGGTATCCAGGCCATCGGTGACGATCAAAACCAGGGTCCTCCGCCCGACCAGCTTGCGCGCATGGTGCCTGCGCAAGCTTTCCAAAGACTGACCAAGTTGCGTCCCGCCGGCAAAATCTTCGATCAGCGCATTGGCGTGGTCCAGCATCGCGTCGGTGTCGCCCAGCCTGAACGCGCCGGTCAAATCCGTCAACTGTGTGCCAAAAGCAAACACGTCGCGCCGCTTGTGCTGCCGGGTCGCAGCGTGCAAAAACGCCAACAGCAAGCGCGCATAGCGTTCCATGGACCCCGAGACGTCTACCAGCACCAGCAATGGCAGAGCCTGGGCGCAGCGCTGGCGCCTGGGCAAGTGCAGCATCTCGCCGCCCAAACGGACGGACTCCCGCACCATGCCGGGCCAGTGCAGCTGCGCTCCCCGCCCCCCTGTACGCATGCGGCGACTGGGCACCTGCGGCAAGGGCAAAGCAATATCCCGCGCCAGGCGCTCCACCAGCTGGTACTCGGTGGCAGACAGCGCGTTGAAATCCGCGTGGCGCAGCCGCCGGACATCGCTGGCGGTCATGGCCGCATCGAAGTCCACTTTCTGGTCCTCGCCGGTGGGTTTGGCCTGGTGACCCAGTTGGGTTTGCGGCGACAGGGCCTCGCGCACGCGAGGGCGGCGCTTGCTGGGCTCCGCTTTGCCTTGCGCGCTGGGCAGCATTTGCGCCAGCAGCTTATGGGCCATATTGGGATCGCGGAAAAATGCATCAAACAATTCGCGGAAAACCGTGCGGTCCTGTTCGCGACTGACCAGCACCGCCTCCAGCGCGGCGCTGACGTCATCGCGGTTGTGCAGGCCCACTTCCGTGGCGGCCTGCGCTGACAAGGCGATGCGGGAGCTATCCACCGGCACACCGGCACGGCGCAAGGTGCGTCCGAAAGCGGCGAGGTTGCCCGCGAACTTGCCGGTTCGCGCGTCACCCAGACTCATGCAGCGGGTTCCGGTGGGACGAGCACATCCCCGGCCATGGCAAGGGTCAGCGCGGCGACATCCTCACGCTGTTTGAACATGATGC
>CAIOUR010000189.1 GCA_903861575.1 uncultured beta proteobacterium
ATCGCCCAGGCTAAAGGCCAAAAGGGCGCGCAAGCGTTTCACTACGAACGCAGCGAAGCCATCAAAGCTCTGGCCGCACCACCAACGACAACCCCAACGCCCGTGGCACCCGCAGCCAAAACCCGCAAGCTCAGCTACAAAGAACAGCGCGAGCTTGAAGCATTGCCCGCGCACATCGCCGCCCTGGAAGCCGAACAAGCGGCCATCCATACCGAACTCGCCGACGGCAGCCTGTACGCCCGCGACAACGCGCTGGCCATGCAGCGCACCCAGCGCGCAGCCGATATCGATGCAGAGTTGATGGCGGCGCTGGAGCGCTGGGAGCTTTTGGGCGGTTAAGGCCGTCTTGCCGGCGCAGTGGCATGTTTCATCGCAGACTATTCCCATGATTCTCATCGCCGGTTCTTCCAATCTGGACTTTGTGGTGCGGGCACACCACATTCCCGCGCCGGGCGAGACGGTGTTGGGTCAGGACTTTCAGACATTTCCCGGCGGCAAAGGTGCGAATCAGGCCGTGGCCTGCGCCCGGGCGGGCGGGGCAGTGACCCATTTTTTGACCGGTCTGGGGACCGATACGTTTGCCGCGCCGCTGGAGGCGTCGCTGGCCGGTGCGCAGGTTCAATTGCATGCGGTGCGCCCTCACAACCAGCCCACCGGGACTGCGTTCATCTGCGTCTCCGAAGCGGGCGAGAACGCGATCACCGTCGCGCCCGGTGCGAACAGCAGCCTGCGCCCGGAGCATCTGCCGCCACTGGTGGGCTTCAGCCATCTGCTGATGCAACTGGAGATTCCTTTGGACACGGTGCAGGCCTATGCGCAAGCCGCACACGCGGCTGGCGTGACGGTGGTGCTCAACGCCGCACCTGCGCGCGCCTTGCCGCAAACTTTGCTTGATGTCGTGGATGTCTTGATCGTGAATGAGGGCGAACTCGCCGCGCTGACCGGCCCTGTGGGCGATACGGCTGCGCGCATGGCCATGTTGTCATCTGCCACGGTGGTGGTGACGCTGGGCGCGCGAGGCTGCATTGCGCGCCACCACGGCCAGATGCATGAACAAGCCGCGTTGCAAGTGGACGTAGTGGACAGCACCGGCGCGGGCGACACTTTCTGTGGCGCGCTGCTCGCCGCGTGGAGCGCAGGCGCTGACATGGCAGCGGCGCTGCGCCGCGCCAGTGCAGCCGCTGCTCTGGCTTGCACCCGCAGGGGGGCGCAGTCCAGCGTGCCCCATGTCTCTGAAGTCGACCGTTTTTTGCACCAGCACCCCCAGCCATGAGCCAGCCTACAACCCGCAAAGTCATTTATGACACCGACCCCGGCGTCGATGACGCCATGGCTCTGTACTACGCGCTGGCGCATCCGGGTATCTACATCATCGGCATCACCACCACCTTCGGCAATGTGACGGTGGAGCAGGCCGCCACCAACGCCCTGTACCTGAGCGCGCTGGCCGCTCGTGCGGTGCCCGTCACCCGTGGCGCGGCGCGGCCCTGGGTCAAACCCGGCGAAGCGCCACCGGCACACATCCATGGCGCTGACGGCCTGGGGAATTTGTCAACGCGCGCGCCGCATGCGCTGGTGCTGGACCCGCGCCCCTCGGCGCAGTTCATCGTGGACATGGCGCGCGCCCATCCCGGCGAGATCACGCTGGTGGCGGTGGGGCCTTTGGGCAATCTGGCGGCGGCGCTGCTGCTGGAGCCGCAGTTGCCGCAACTGGTGCAAGAGGTCATCGTGATGGGTGGAACGGTGCTGGAGCCGGGCAATGTGTCGCCGGTGGCCGAAGCCAATGTCTGGAACGATCCGCACGCCGCTGATATTGTGTTCAACGCCGGCTGGACCATCACCATGGTCGGGCTGGACGTGACGCACCGGCTCATTTTGCCGGTCAGTTTGTTTGCGCGTATCGCTGCGCACCACCAGCACGCCGCCACCGATACCTTGCTGCATGCCGTCAATTTTTACGCCGGGTTTTACAGCGGTTTGTACCCCCATGTGGCGGCCATCCACGGCTGCTTCGGCCATGATGTGCTGGCTTTTATTTACCTGACCAACCCGGAACTGTTCAGTTTGGAGCACGGCCGCGTGCGCGTGGTAAAGGACGGCTTGGCGCAGGGGCAGACCGTGCTGCGGCGCAAGACGATTCCCTACCCCCAAACCGGTTGGGATCCGCAGACGCCGGTCACCTCCGTGTGCATGGAGGTCGACCACACCGGTGCGGCTGATGTATTCACCCGCACCATGCTCGGTGATTGGCTGCGGCCGTAGCGAACTGCACTGCCATGCCCGCACCGCATCTTCCCATTGTTGACTTTCTGGACGTAGATGCGCCGCGCGCCTTTGTCGACAGCCTGCACCACACGGGTTTTGCAGTGCTGAAAAACCACCCGCTGGACCAGTCGCTGGTGGATGGTATCTACGCCGAATGGTTGGATTTTTTTCACAGCCCAGCGAAGTACGACTATCCCTTCAAGCCGGAAACGCATGACGGTTACTTCTCTACCGCCGTGTCGGAGACCGCCAAGAACCACAGCAAAAAAGACGTCAAAGAGTTTTTTCACATCTACCCCTGGGGCCAGTACCCGGCGCAGGTCAGTGACGCCGCCTTGCGCTACTACGCGCACGGCAAGCAGCTTGCCAGCACCCTGTTGCAGTGGGTGCAAGACGGCTCGCCGCAGGAGGTGCGGGCACGGTATTCGCAGCCTTTGCCCGCCATGCTGGAAGGCAGCGAGCACACCCTGCTGCGCGTGCTGCATTACCCGCCGCTCACCCGCCACGAGGAGCCGGGCGCCATGCGCGCCGCGCCGCATGGTGATATCAATTTGCTGACCATCCTGCCCGCTGCCACCGAGCCGGGCTTGCAGGTGTTGGGTACCGATGGCGGCTGGCACGACGTACCCTGCGAATTTGGTCTGCTCATCGTCAATATCGGCGACATGCTGGAGGAGGCGTCGGGCCGCTACTTTCCGTCCACGGTGCACCGCGTGCTCAACCCGGTGGGCGAGGCGGCGCGCAAGTCACGTGTCTCGCTGCCGCTGTTTTTGCACCCGTGCAAAGAGGTGGTGCTCTCGGAGCGCTACACCGTGGGCGGCTATTTCGAGGAACGTATCCGCGAGTTGCGGATCAACGGCTAGGCGCCGCGTCCGCAGCTATTTACCCTGCGAAAGCCGCGATGCCGGTCATCGCCCGGCCCAAGATCAGGGCGTGGATATCGTGCGTGCCTTCGTAGGTGTTGACCACTTCCAGGTTCACCAGATGGCGGGCTACGCCGTATTCGTCGCTGATGCCGTTGCCCCCCATCATGTCGCGCGCCATGCGGGCAATATCCAGCGCTTTGCCGCAGGAGTTGCGCTTCAAGATGGAGGTTACCTCCACGCTCGCCGTACCCTCGTCTTTCATGCGGCCCAGACGCAAGCAGCCTTGCAGGCCCAGCGAGATTTCGGTTTGCATGTCGGCGAGTTTCTTCTGAATGAGCTGGTTGGCGGCCAGCGGACGGCCAAACTGTTGGCGATCCAGCGTGTACTGGCGCGCGCGGTGCCAGCAGTCTTCAGCCGCACCCAAGGCACCCCATGCGATGCCGTAACGGGCGCTGTTCAAGCAGGTGAACGGACCTTTGAGGCCGCGCACTTCCGGGAAGGCGTTTTCTTCGGGGCAGAACACGCCGTCCATCACGATCTCGCCGGTGATGCTGGCGCGTAAACCCACCTTGCCGTGGATGGCCGGGGCGTTTAAGCCCTGCATGCCTTTTTCCAGGATGAAGCCGCGAATCGGACCGACCGTACCGCCCTCGGTGACCTCCTTGGCCCAGACCACAAACACGTCCGCAATCGGGCTGTTGCTGATCCACATTTTGGAGCCGCTCAGTTTGTAGCCACCCGGGACTTTGTGCGCGCGCGTCACCATGCTTTGCGGGTCCGATCCGTGGTTGGGCTCGGTCAGGCCAAAGCAGCCGATGGTCTGGCCGGTGGCGAGTTGCGGCAGGTATTTCTGGCGCTGCGCTTCGGTGCCGAATTCAAAAATCGGCAGCATTACCAGCGAGCTTTGCACGCTCATCATGGAGCGGTAGCCGCTGTCCACGCGCTCCACTTCGCGTGCAATCAGGCCGTAGGCCACGTAATTCAGCGCGGGGCCACCATATGCTTCCGGAATAGTCGGGCCAAGCAGCCCGAGTTCACCCATTTCACGGAATATGGCCGGGTCGGTGGTTTCACTGCGAAAGGCCTGCGTGACGCGTGGCAGCAGTTTGTCCTGGCAGTAGGCGGCAGCAGCGTCGCGCACCATGCGCTCATCGTCGCTGAGCTGGGCGTCCAGCAAAAAAGGGTCTTGCCATTGGAATGTGGCGTGGGCCATGGGAAATTTCTCCAGGAAAGCAAACCAGCCGAAGCGGCGGGTTGGGCTGTGCGTCGAAGTGTACTGAGCTGGGCGGCATCGGTGACACTCAGAGCTTGCCACCCACCATCCCCGTGTTGAACCGATTTGCATTTATTCATAGCGCAGCGCTGGCCTTGTGCTTTGCGGCTGCCGTGCTTGCGGGCCCTGCGCAAGCTTGGGGCCCCGTGGGCCACCAGACCGTGGCCATGGCGGCCCGCGCCCAGCTTACACCGGAGGCCTTGGCGCACGTGCAGGAACTTATGTCCCTGGAGCCGGGCACCACGTTGGCTGAAGTCGCCACTTGGGCCGACGAACACCGCAGCCCGGAAACTGCGCCTTGGCATTACGTCAATATGCCCGTGGGCGACTGCAACTACCGGCCTGCGCGTGATTGTCCGGATGGCCAGTGCATCGTGGCAGTGTTGGACGAGCAGCTGCGGGTATTGGCTTCGCGGGCCCCGCCGTCCGAGCGTTTGCTCGCACTCAAGTGGGTGGTTCACCTGGTTGCGGACCTGCACCAGCCGCTGCATGCTGGACTGGCCGAAGACCGAGGCGGTAACCGCTACCAGTTGCAGTTTTTGTCGCGCTGGAGCAATTTGCATTCGCTGTGGGATTCAGGACTGATTCACCACATGGGCGAGGACGCGCCGACCCTGGCTGCGCGTCTGGCCCGCCAATTCTGGCCGTCTGCACCGGGAAGTTTGAGCCTGCGTGCGGCTGCCGAGGAGTCCTGCCGCATTGCAAGAAAGCCTGGGTTTTACCCAGCTGGTGCGGTCGGGCAGGACTATATCGACGCTTACAGCCCCATCGTGGAGCAACGACTGTGGCTTGCCAGCGTGCGACTGGCCGCACTGTTGAACCGGGCTTTGCGGTAGATTGGCCTCTTTGATCCTTTTTAGTCCTTCGTTTTATGACCGACGCCACCACCTCCGCCGACTCCGGCATCGTCCAGCTCACCATCAGCCCGCGCATCCGGCGCTCGCCTTTTTATGCTGCCACGGTGCGCGACGGGGTCAGCCATTTCACGGTCTACAACAAGATGCTCATGCCGCTGTCTTTCGGCCATTTGTCGGCCGAATACCAGCGCCTGATGCATGGCGTGGCGATGTGGGATGTGGCGGTGGAGCGCCAGGTCGAAGTCAGCGGCCCCGACGCACACGCGCTGGTGCAGGCCCTGAGTGCGCGCGACCTCAGCACCATGCAAGTCGGCCAAGGCAAATACGTGGCCATGTGCGACCACAGCGGGCGCCTACTCAACGATCCGGTGCTGCTCAAGCTCTCCGATCGCTACTGGTTTTCGCTGGCTGACAGCGACATGCTGATGTGGGTGCGCGCGGTCGCTGCCGAGCGTGGATTCAATGCCGAGGTTTGCGAGCCCGACGTCTCGCCTCTTGCGATCCAAGGCCCCAAGGCCGAGGCGCTGGCCGTCAAGTTATTTGGCGAGCATGTGCGCGCCATCAAATACTTCGGTTGCATCGAGACCGATTTGCATGGCATTCCGATGGTCTTGTGCCGCTCGGGCTGGAGCAAGCAAGGCGGCTTCGAGCTGTTTTTGCGCGACGGCAGTCGGGGCAGCGAATTGTGGGACCTGGTCAAAGCGGCGGGGCAGGAATTTGATATCGGTCCGGGCGCGCCCAACCATATCGAGCGCGTGGAAAGCGGGCTGTTGTCTTGGGGTGGCGACACCACGGCTGACACCAATCCGTTTGAGGCCAATATGGCGAAGTTTGTCGATGTCAACTGCGCGGTTGATTACATCGGCAAAGCGGCCTTGCAAAAAATTGCTGCCCAAGGTCCGGCACGCCTGATGGTCGGCTTGCGCCTGGACGGGCAGGCCCCGTCGGATTGGCCGCTGATTGAGCGTGCGCCCGTTTTGCTGGATGGCCGTCAGGTCGGCACCATGTCAGCGGTGGTGTTTTCACCGGCTTTGCAATGCACCATCGGCATTGCCCAGGTCCAGCGCGAAGTCGTGCAGGCCGGGCATCGCGTGCAAGTGGTCACACCGATTGGCTTGCAGGGCGCGGTCACCCAGGCCCTGCCCTTTATTTAGCCGCTGCTTCCAGGCGGCGCGGCCAGGGCAGGCTGCCCCACATGCCGCTGGACATGGACGTGCCCGCCACGATGACCAGCGCGCAGGTGACCA
>CAIOUR010000190.1 GCA_903861575.1 uncultured beta proteobacterium
ATGGAATACGCCGCAGACAAAGCTGACATTTTTGTGTCGGCCACCGGCAACAAAAACGTGATCACCTACAAGCACATGGACGCGATGAAAGACGAGGCTATCGTCTGCAACATCGGCCACTTTGACAACGAGATCGACGTGGCTTCGCTGGCGAAGTGCAAGTGGGAAGAGATCAAACCGCAAGTCGACCACGTGACCTTCCCGGCCCGTGGCAAAAAGCCCGCCAAGCGCATCATCCTGCTGGCCAAAGGCCGCTTGGTGAATCTGGGTTGCGGCACCGGCCACCCCAGCTTTGTGATGTCGTCGAGCTTTGCCAACCAGACCATTGCGCAGATCGAGCTGTTCAGCAAATCCAAGGACTACAAGGCCGGCAAGGTTTATGTGTTGCCCAAGCACCTGGATGAAAAAGTGGCGCGCCTGCACCTGAAGAAGGTCGGCGCCATGCTGTCCGAACTGACGGACGAGCAAGCCGCGTACATCGGCGTGAGCAAGGCCGGGCCTTACAAGGCCGACGCCTACCGCTACTAAAGCACCGACCAGAGACCTATGAGGCATGCGTATTGACCAACTGCTGGTTCGCCGGAACATGGCGAGCACGCGGTCGCAGGCGCAAAGGCTGATTGCAGACGGGGTCGAGTGGTTGCAGGGCGAGGCGTGGAAGCGCGTCGCTAAAAACGGCGATGAGGTGCCCGATGCGGCGCAGATCCGGCTCTTGAACGATGCGCAGGCACGCTATGTGTCGCGCGGTGGTTTGAAGCTGGAGTATGCGTTGCAGGCGGTGGCGCTGGACGTGACGGGCATGCACTGCCTGGACGTGGGCCAGTCCACCGGCGGGTTCACCGATTGCCTGTTGCAACACGGGGCGGCGATGGTGAGCGGTGTGGATGTGGGCACGGCCCAACTCCACCCGCAACTGCGCACCGATCCGCGCGTGCTTTGTGCCGAGAACATCAACGCCCGTAACCTGCAAGCCGACGACTTGCTCCAGGCTTTCGCCGCGAGCACCAGCGAAGAAGGCTTGTTCGAGCAGGACGCTCCTGATGGTCCGCCTGCCGATGCGCCGTACGCAACCGAATTTGATCTGGTCGTGGTCGACCTGTCCTTCATCTCGCAAACCCTGGTGTTGCCAGCGCTCATACCGCTGCTCAAGCCCGGGGGTACTTTGCTCAGTCTGGTCAAGCCGCAATTCGAATTGCAGCCGGGCCAGGTGGGTAAGGGCGGCATCGTGAAGGACGCGACGCACTATGTTTTTGTCGAGCAGCGCGTGCGTGATGCCTGCGCCGCTCTGGACCTGACGGTCACCGCGTGGTTCGACTCTCCCCTTCAAGGTGGCGACGGTAACCACGAGTTCTTTATCTGCGCCCGCAAGCCGGTCGCCTGACCCTTGATCATGATGAGCACACCATGTCTTCAAACACCCGGATTCCAGTTAGTCTGGAATTCTTTCCCCCGAAAACGGCGCAAGCCGCTGCCACACTCGCCCTGACCCGCCAGGCCTTGTATCCGCTGCACCCCGCGTTCTGCTCCGTCACTTACGGCGCAGGGGGTACTACGCAGGCCGGGACCTTTGCCACCGTGGCCGACATCCTGACCGAAGGCCGTGAAGCCGCTGCGCATTTCACCTGCATCAACGCCACCCGCGCTTCGGTGCGCGCGCAATTGCAGGAACTGCGCACCATGGGCGTGCGCCGCTTGGTGGCCTTGCGGGGTGATTTGCCTGCGGGCTACCAGGGCGGTGAATTCCGCTGCGCCGCCGATCTGGTGGCTTTTATCCGTGCAGAAACCGGGTCGCACTTTCGCATCGATGTCGCTGCTTATCCGGAGGTCCATCCGCAGGCTGCCAGTGCGCGGGACGACGCACAGGCATTTGCCGCCAAAGTACGCGCCGGTGCCGATGGCGCGCTGACGCAGTACTTCTACAACGCCGATGGTTAC
>CAIOUR010000191.1 GCA_903861575.1 uncultured beta proteobacterium
CGCCCGCCGTGGTGGGCAACTTCTGGGCCTTTTTGTACCAGCCTCAAACGGGGCTGTTCAACGTCATCGCCTCCTTCATCAGCGGAGCCTCCCCCTCGTCGTTTTCCATGCTGGGTGAAGTGCCTCTGGCGCCTTGGGCCATTGTGATCGTCGACGTGTGGATGTGGACGCCCTACGTCATGCTGATCTGCCTGGCCGGCCTGCGCTCGATTCCCGACTACATCTACGAGGCCGCTGAGGTGGACCGCGCCTCTAAATGGCGGCAGTTCTGGTCCATCACGCTGCCCATGGTTTTGCCTTTCATCATGCTGGCGGTTTTGTTCCGGGGCATTGAAAACTTCAAGATGTTTGACATGGTCAATCTGCTGACATCGGGCGGACCGGGCTCCACCACCGAAGTCGCATCGATCACCCTCAAGCGCGAGGCATTTGAGAAATGGCGCACCGGTTATTCCTCGGCCTTTGCCATTATTTTGTTTGTCGCGGTATTCGGGCTGGCCAACATTTACGTCAAAGCCCTCAACCACATCAAAAACCGCTAGGGACTTCCGCATGCGCAAAGGTATCAGCACCGCCCATTCGGTGGTCGACCCCTCCTCCGGCAGCCAATGGTTTGCCGCTGTGGTGGTCGTGTTCTACGCCCTGGTCACCATGATCCCGCTGGTGTGGATCATCATGACCGGCTTCAAAACCCCCGCCGACTCGATCAGCTACCCGCCCAAAATCGTCTTCAGCCCCTCGGTAGAGGGCTACTGCAACCTGTTCACCACCCGCTCGCGCCAGACCGACGAATACCTGGCCAGCCTGCCGCCCGCGCAAGGGCGTTGCGAACAGATTGCACGCGAGCAGCACATGGCCGTAGCCGGCCCTTCCAACTACGCGCCACGCTTTGCCAACTCGCTGATCATTGCGTTCGGTTCCACGATTTTGTCGGTGGGCTTTGGCGTGATGGCGGCCTATGCGTTCTCGCGTTTCAAAGTGCCGCTCAAAGACGATTTGCTGTTCTTCATTTTGTCCACGCGCATGATGCCGCCGATTGCGGTGGCGATCCCCATCTACCTGATGTACCGCGAACTCGGCTTATCCGACACGCGGCTCGGGATGATTTTGTTGTACAGCGCGGTCAATGTGTCGCTCTCGGTCTGGTTGCTCAAAGGCTTTATCGACGAGATTCCGCGTGAGTACGAGGAAGCCGCCATGGTGGACGGCTACACCCGTTTGCAGGCCTTTCGCAAAGTGGTGCTGCCACAGGCTGTAACCGGGATCGTGGCCACCGCCATCTTTTGCCTGATCTTCGCGTGGAATGAATACGCGTTCGCGGTCTTGCTGACCTCGGGTGAAGCGCAAACCGCGCCGCCCTTTATTCCCATCATCATCGGCGAAGGCGGCATGGACTGGCCGGCTGTCGCGGCCGGCACCACGCTGTTCCTGGTGCCGATACTGGTCTTCACCGTGCTCTTGCGCAAGCATTTGCTGCGTGGCATCACGTTCGGCGCGGTGCGCAAATAAGGGAACAGCCATGGCCTACACCGAGTCCTCCGCCCCTACCGCCCAGACCTCCGCTGCGTCCCACAGCAACTGGCCGCGCTGGCTGCGCCGCAACACCATGGAGCTGGTGGCCTGCTGCGTGATCGGTCTGGGGCTGTTCATGCTGCTGCAACCGTTTGCGCTGTTTTTGTACACCTGGTCATTCCTCACCATGCTCGGTGGCACGGTGATGTTCATGGTGGTTTCCAAGTTTCCTGAGTAACACCATGGCCGATATCCGCGTTCAACAACTGCGCAAAGCCTTCGGCGACTTTGTGGCTGTCAAAGACTCGTCCTTCGTGGTCAACGACGGCGA
>CAIOUR010000192.1 GCA_903861575.1 uncultured beta proteobacterium
AGCTGGGCGTGGCGCACGAAGTCCTCAACGTCAACGGCGGCGCATGCGCCCTGGGCCACCCCATCGGCGCGTCCGGCGCACGCATCATGGTCACGCTGATTCATGCGCTCAAGGCCCGTGGCTTGAAGCGCGGTCTGGCGACCTTGTGTATTGGCGGGGGTGAAGGTACGGCGGTGGCTTTGGAATTGGTGTGATTCCCCATGCTCCTCACCCCCGACCACGAAGCCATCCGCGACGCCCTGCGTGGCTTTGCGCAGACCGAGTTGTGGCCCCACGCGGCCCGTTGGGACCGCGAGAAAACCTTTCCCCGCGAGGCCTTGCGAGGCCTGGCCGCGCTGGGGGCGTATGGCGTTTGCGTGCCCGAGGAATGGGGCGGCGCGGGGCTGGATTACCTGGCGCTGGCGCTGGTGATCGAGGAGATTGCTGCGGGCGACGGCGGCACCAGCACGGTGATCAGCGTGACCAACTGCCCGGTCAACGCCATCTTGCTGCGCTACGGCAGCGCGGCCCAGAAAAAGCAGTGGCTCACGTCGCTGGCGCAAGGCGAGATGTTGGGCGCGTTTTGCCTGACCGAGCCGCAGGCAGGCTCGGATGCGTCCAGCCTGCGCACCACAGCCGTCAAAGACGGCGACGCGTATGTGATCAACGGCGTCAAGCAGTTCATCACCAGCGGCCAAAACGGCGACGTGGCCATCGTGGTTGCGGTGACTGACAAAGGCGCAGGCAAAAAAGGCATGAGCGCGTTTCTGGTACCCACCAAGGCACCGGGCTATGTGGTGGCGCGGCTGGAAGACAAGCTGGGCCAGCATTCCAGCGACACGGCGCAAATCAACTTTGACAACTGTCGCATCCCCGCCGAGAACCTGATCGGCCACGAAGGCGAGGGCTACGCCATCGCGCTGGGCGGCTTGGAGGGCGGGCGCATCGGCATCGCCGCGCAAAGCCTGGGCATGGCGCGCAGCGCACTCGACGTGGCCGTCGCCTACGCCAAAGACCGGCAGAGTTTTGGCCAGCCCATCTTCAACCACCAGGCGGTGGGCTTTAGGTTGGCCGATTGCGCCACGCAGCTAGAGGCCGCGCGCCAACTCACCTGGCACGCCGCCGCCCTGCGCGACGCCGGCCGCCCCTGCCTGAAAGAGGCCGCCATGGCCAAGCTGTTCGCCAGCGAAATGGCCGAAAAAGTCTGCAGCGCCGCTATCCAAACCTTGGGTGGCTACGGCTACGTGAACGACTTCCCCCTGGAGCGCATTTACCGCGATGTGCGCGTGTGCCAGATTTATGAGGGGACTAGCGACGTGCAGAAGATGTTGATTCAGCGGGCCTTAGGTTGAGCGCGATGGGCTCGTCGTATGCCTGCCCCTGCGGCCAAATCGGCGCGTCCAAAAAGCCACTGGCCTACGCCGCTTGCTGCGGCCGCTTTATCGAAGCGTATGAAACCACCCCCGCCCCCGATGCGCAAAGCCTGATGCGCTCGCGCTACAGCGCCTTTGTGCTGGAGCGCGCCGACTACATCCGCGCCACCTGGGACGCGGCCAATTACCCGCCCGACTTCGCCATCCAGCCCGGCGCGAAATGGCTGGGGCTGGAAGTGCGTGCCACCCGCAGCACCGGCCCGGACAGCGCCGAGGTGGAGTTCGTGGCCCGCTACCGTGTGGATGGCCGCGCCGTGCGCGTACATGAGCGCAGCCGCTTTGTGCGCAGTGGCGGACGCTGGATTTATCTGGATGGTGATGCGCTGTAGTCCGGCGTAAGCAGCCGTCTTTTCAAGGAAATTTCTATGCCTGCTTTGAAAACCCAGCTCGACCCCCGCTCAGCCGAATTCGGAGCCAACGCCGCCGCCATGCGTGCGCTGGTGGACGACTTGCGGGCCCGTTGCGCCGAGGTGGCCCAGGGTGGCGGGCAGGCGGCGCGCGACAAGCATCTGGCGCGGGGCAAGCTGTTGCCGCGTGCGCGGGTGCAGGCGCTGCTCGATCCGGGCACGCCTTTTTTAGAGCTCGCGCCCCTGGCCGCGCTGAACCTTTACAACAACGACGCGCCCGGCGCGGGCCTGATCGCCGGGGTGGGGCGGGTCAGCGGGGTGGACTGCATGGTGGTGTGCAACGACGCCACCGTGAAAGGCGGCACCTACTACCCGATGACGGTGAAAAAGCACCTGCGCGCGCAAGAGATCGCGGCGCAAAACCACCTGCCCTGCATCTACCTGGTCGACTCCGGCGGCGCGCACCTGCCCAGCCAGGACGAGGTTTTTCCCGACCGCGATCACTTTGGCCGCATCTTTTACAACCAAGCTACTATGAGCGCGCAAGGCATTGCGCAGATCGCCGTGGTTATGGGCAGTTGCACGGCGGGCGGCGCGTATGTGCCGGCCATGAGTGACGAGACCATCATCGTCAAAAACCAAGGCACGATTTTTCTGGGTGGCCCGCCCCTGGTGAAGGCCGCTACTGGCGAAGTGGTGAGCGCCGAAGACTTGGGCGGCGGCGATGTGCACACCCGTCTGTCCGGCGTAGCCGACCACCTGGCCGAGGACGACGCGCACGCGCTGGCCTTAGCCCGCGACGCGGTGGCGCACCTGAACCGGCACAAGCCTTCCACCGCCGTCCGCAAGCCCGTGCCGCCGCTGTATGCACCGGACGGTGTGTACGGCGTGATACCGGCCGATACCCGCAAGCCTTTTGATGTGCGCGAGGTGATTGCCCGCATCGTGGATGGTTCGGAATTGCACGAGTTCAAACCACGTTTTGGCGCGACGCTGGTCTGCGGCTTTGCGCACATTGAAGGCATGCCGGTGGGCATCATCGCCAACAACGGCATTTTGTTCAGCGAGTCGGCGCAAAAGGGCGCGCACTTTATTGAGCTGTGCTGCCAGCGCCAGATCCCGCTGGTGTTTTTGCAGAACATCACCGGCTTCATGGTCGGGCGCAAGGTGGAAAACGAGGGCATTGCCCGGCACGGGGCCAAGATGGTGACCGCCGTGGCCTGCGCGCAGGTGCCCAAATTCACCGTCATCATCGGCGGCAGTTTTGGTGCGGGTAATTACGGCATGTGCGGGCGCGCTTTCAACCCGCGCTTTTTGTGGATGTGGCCCAACGCGCGCATCAGCGTCATGGGCGGCGAGCAGGCCGCCAGCGTGTTGGCCACGGTCAAGCGCGACGGCCTGGAAGCCAAAGGCGGCAGCTGGAGCGCCGAAGAAGAAGCCGCATTCAAAGCGCCTATCCAGACCCAATACGAAGCGCAAGGCCATCCTTACTACGCCAGCGCCCGCTTGTGGGACGACGGCATCATCGACCCGGCCGACACGCGCCGGGTGCTGGCCTTGGGTTTGAGCGCGGCGTGCAACGCGCCATCGGTTTCGACGACATTTGGTGTGTTCAGGATGTAGCGGCGAAAAGCGGAAAAAAAGGGGAGTAACAAATGGTGAAGCGGTATCTTGCGAAAGCGTTGGCAGTTGTCTGGTTAGCCAGTACCTCGGTATTCGCGCTGGATGTCGCACCTGCTGCCCCGCCAGCTGCGGAAGTGCTGGCCAAAGACCTGCAGGAAGAAGTCGTTCGCATTCAAGCCACTGTGAAAGACCTGTACGGGCGGGAGGCCACCAAGCCGGTGCCCATCACCATCTACCGCCCAGAGGGCGACGGGCCTTTCCCGTTGGTGGTCTTTAACCACGGACGCGCACCGGCCAGCAAGCGCGCGCAGCAGGGCCGTTACCGGCCCGAGGCAGCTGCGCGCTACCTGGTCGCCAAGGGCTTTGTGGTGATGGTGCCCAATCGCATTGGCTACTGGGAAACCTATGGCGACTTTGACCCCGAAAACAGCGCCTGCACAAACATCGAGCCGATGTCGATAGCGGCCTCCCAGCAGGTACTGGCCACGGTGGAATTCGCCAAAACCCTGCCCTATGTCGATGCCAGCCGCTGGCTGGTCGCCGGCCAATCCGTGGGCGGGCTGACCTCGGTGGCGACGGTGGGCCGGGCGCCCGATGGCTTGTTGGGCGGCATCAATTTTTCCGGGGGCACAGGCGGTAACCCGGATGTCAATCCGGGGCGCCCGTGCAACCCCGGCGCGACGAGTCGCTACTGGGGTGACATCGCTAAGAAGGCCAAAGTGCCTATGCTCTGGATGTACTGGCAAAACGACAAATACTGGGGGCCTGATATCCCCAAAGACTGGCATCAGGCATGGACCCGGGGCGGCGCGCAGGCGCAATTTGCCGCCTTCGGCCCATCTGGCGAAAACGGCCATAACGGCTTGAACGAGGACATGGACCATTGGCTGCCGGTGGTGGACCGGTTTCTGCAAGACCTGGGTTTTGACCGCCCGGCCATCGTGATGGCACCGCCGCCCAGCGGCTTTGCAGAAATTGCGGATGCAAGCCGGGTTCCGGTGGGTAGCGCGGGTAAGGCGGCCTATGCCAAGTTTTTGGACATGGCAGTACCGCGCGCCTTCGCGGTGAGCACGAAGGGCGGCTTTGGTTTCGCCCACGGTGACTACGCAGCAGGCCGGGCCTTGGGCAACTGCCAACGTAACAACGGAAACACCTGCCTGCTGTACGCCGTCGACGGCGATGTGGTGTGGAAGCCCTGACGGGATTCAACTGCTATCCGCTAAGGTCACGCTATTTTTCATTTCATACCTTGCCCATGTTCACCACCATCCTCATCGCCAACCGTGGCGAAATAGCCTGCCGGGTTGCGTCCACGGCGCGGCGCATGGGTATTCGCACGGTGGCGGTGTATTCGGATGCGGACGCACGGGCGCTGCATGTAAGGCAGTGTGACGCGGCAGTGCACATCGGCGGATCTGCCGCTGCAGACAGCTATTTGCGTGGCGACGCGATCATCGCTGCCGCAAAGGCCAGCGGCGCGCAGGCGGTGCATCCGGGCTATGGCTTTTTGAGCGAGAACGCCGACTTTGCGCAAGCCTGTGTGGATGCGGGCTTGGTGTTCATCGGCCCGCCTCCTCATGCGATGCGCGCCATGGGTTTGAAGGCGCAGGCCAAGGCTTTGATGGCGCGCGCCGGTGTGCCGCTGGTGCCGGGTTACCACGGTGAAAAACAAGACGCCGCGCTCTTGCAGTACGAGGCGGACCGCATGGGCTACCCGGTTCTGATCAAGGCGAGCGCGGGCGGCGGCGGTAAGGGTATGCGTATCGTTGAAAAAGCAGGCGACTTCGCCGACGCACTTGCCAGCTGCCAGCGCGAGGCGGTGAGCAGCTTTGGTAACGGCGCGGTGCTGATCGAAAAATACGTGCAGCGTCCGCGCCACATTGAGGTCCAGGTCTTCGGCGACAGCCACGGTAACTATGTGCATGTGTTTGAGCGCGATTGCTCGGTGCAGCGCCGCCACCAGAAGGTGCTGGAAGAAGCGCCCGCCCCCGGCATGACCGAAACCCTGCGCGTGCAGATGGGCGCAGCGGCGGTGGCGGCGGCGCGTGCTGTGGGCTATGTGGGCGCGGGGACGGTCGAGTTCATCGTAGAGCAACGCGGCTACCACCAGCCGGAATCCATGCAGTTCTTTTTCATGGAAATGAACACGCGCCTGCAAGTCGAGCACCCGGTGACCGAGGCGATTACCGGACTCGACTTGGTTGAGTGGCAGTTGCGCGTGGCCTGCGGCGAGCCGCTTCCTTTGCGCCAGGACCAGTTGCAGATCAACGGCCATGCGATCGAGGCGCGCATTTGCGCCGAGGACCCGGAGAAAAACTTTCTGCCTGCCGTTGGGCCCTTGGCGGTGTTCCGGACGCCGGATTGCACCCGCTTCACGCCAGGCGCGGTTCGCATGGACAGCGGCGTGGTAGCGGGCGACAGCATCAGCCCTTTTTATGACCCCATGCTTGCCAAGCTGATCGTCCACGGCCATACCCGCGCCGAAGCGCTGGCGCGCATGGATGCGGCGCTGGCCCAGACACACGTTGCGGACATCGCCACCAACGTGCAGTTTTTGCGCCATGTGATTGCTACGCCTGCGTTCGCGAGCGCCGCGCTGGACACGGCACTGATCACGCGCGAGGCTGCGGGACTTTTTGGGCAGGACGCCTTGGGCGCACACAGGGCGATGGCGAGCGCAGTGGCGCAGCTGTTGCTGGATGAACGCGCGTTGGAATCGGCAGATCCTTTCAGTCGTCGCGACGGTTGGCAATCGCACGGCGAAACCCTGCGCCGCTTCGATTGGATACACGCGGATGCCGCGCTGGCAAGCACGCTGCGCTATGCACACGATGGGACGTACTTTTTGCAGATGGAGGATAAGGTCCACATCTTGCAGGTGGAGCGCGGCGAAGCACCGTTTGGACTGCACATCCGGTGGGGACCACAGGAATGGCGCGCCGATGTGGATTGGATGGACGGCGTGGCGTATGTGTTCACGCCAAAAGGTGCTGGCAGCATCCGTCCCGCCGATCTGCGCGCGCAATACCAGGCTGAGGTCGCGCACGGCGGCCTGCACGCCCCCATGCCGGGCAAGGTCTTGCAGATACTGGTGCGCGTGGGCGAGCAGGTTGTTGCCGGTCAAACCCTGGCATTGATGGACGCCATGAAGATGGAACACAGCATTCGCGCGCCATTCGCAGGCGTGGTGGCTGAGCTGTTGTACGCGGGTGGCGAGCAGGTGGCGCAAGGCGCTGCGCTCATACGGCTGGACCCAGCCGAACCCGCCTCTGCTGCGGCGTAGACAATCCCCCACCATGGACATTACTTTTTGCTGCGCTGATACCAATGCGGATGAATGGCTGCCCGGTCTGCGCGCCGCACTGCCAGAGGCCACCATCACGCAGTGGCAAGCCGGCGCGCCGCCCGCGCGCTATGCCATCGTCTGGCAACCACCGAAGCAATTTTTTGCAGAGCAACCGCAACTTCGCGCGCTCTTTAACATGGGTGCGGGTGTGGATGCCCTGATGGGCCCGCACCTCTCGCCCAACACGCTGGTGGTGCGGCTCAATGACGCCGGCATGGCCGACCAAATGGCCGAATACGTGTGCCATGCACTGATCCGGCATTTCCGCGAATTTGCCGCGTATGAGCGCGATATGGCGCAGCGGCAATGGACTTACCGCGAGCCTTTGCCGCGTGGGCAGTTCCCGGTCGGCGTGATGGGCTTGGGCGCACTGGGCGAGCGGGTGGCGCGGGCCGTCGGGGTATTTGGCTTCCCCGTGCGGGGTTGGAGCCGCAGTGCCAAACAGATTGCGGGTGTGGAATGCTTCAGCGGCAGCGCGGGGTTTACGCCCTTTTTGCAAAGTACCCGCGTGCTGGTCAACATGCTGCCGCTGACTGCCGAGACCGAGAATATTTTGAACCGTGCCACCTTGTCGCAGCTGCAGCCCGGTGCGCTGCTGATCAACGTCGCGCGTGGCCGGCATCTGGTGGAGGAGGACCTGCAGCCCTTGCTGGATGGCGGGCAGCTTGCCGCCGCCGTGCTCGACGTGTTCCGCCAGGAGCCTCTGCCTGCCGATCATCCCTTTTGGAGCGATGCCCGCATCACCATCACCCCGCACACCGCGGCGCGCACCTTGTTCCAGGAGACCGTGGCGCAGATCAGCGGCAAGCTGCGGGCGCTGGAGCGGGGTGAAGCGATTGCCGGGGTGGTCGATCTGCTTCGCGGATACTGAATTCTCATGGCACTTCCCCCATTCGTCCACATCACCGACGTCGGCCCGCGCGATGGCCTGCAAAACGAAAAGCAGCCCGTTCCCGCCGCCGTCAAGATCGAGTTGGTGCAGCGCTTGCAAGCGGCGGGCCTGAAGGACATAGAGGTCACCAGCTTTGTCAGTCCCAAGTGGGTGCCGCAGATGGCGGATAACGCCGAGGTGATGCGCGGTATCGCCCGCAAAGGCGGTGTGCGCTACGCCGCCCTGGTGCCCAATATGCAGGGCCTGGAAGCCGCGCTGGCGGCCCGGGCCGATACCGTGGTCGTCTTTGGCGCGGCTAGCGAAGCCTTCAGCCAAAAGAACATCAATTGCTCGATTGCCGAGAGCATCGAGCGCTTCCGTCCCGTGGTAGCGGCGGCTTTGGCGGCGGGCGTGGTGGTGCGCGGAGCGATCTCGTGCGCCGTGGGATGCCCATACGAAGGTGCGGTAGCGCCCGCGCGCGTGGCCTTGGTGGCAGGCCTGATGCGCGAGATTGGCGTACAACAAGTGGGGGTGGCTGACACCATTGGTGTGGGAACGCCGCGCACGGTGCAGGCGGCGATGGAAGCAGCGCTCACGCACTTCCATTTCGACGCGGTGATCGGCCATTTCCACGATACCTACGGGCAGGCACTGGCCAACACGCTGGCCGCTTTGGAGATGGGCGTGTGGCATTTCGATACATCCGTCGCGGGTTTGGGCGGTTGCCCCTACGCCAAAGGCGCAACCGGCAATGTGGCCACGGAAGATGTCGTCTATATGTTGCACGGCATGGGCATCGAGACCGGGATTGACCTCGAAGCCTTAGTGGACGCGGGCGCGTACATCAGCCATTTTTTGAATCGCCCCACCTTGTCGCGGTCCGCTACCGCTTTGCTGGCGAAGCGCCAAAGGACTGCCTGATATGCGCCGCTCCGTTCCTGTTGCAGACCGCTACAAACACCTGCTGGCCGCCCGCGTAGGCGACGCCATGCAAGCGCGGTATGCGCCGCCTTCACCGTGTATTTCCGTGTGCAAGATCGACCCGAGTACGCGCTGGTGCGTGGGCTGTATGCGAACCCTGGATGAGATCGGCGCGTGGGCCAACAGCAGTGACGACGACAAGCGCGCAGTGTGGGGTCGTATCGCTGAGCGATTGAAGGAGCCAGCTGCGTGAAAACAATCACCTTCTACCTGGATTTCATTTCTCCATATGCCTATTTGGCGTTCGAGGAGATGCCCAAGGCGCTGGCTGGTTTGTCGTATGCGATGCGTTACAAGCCGGTGTTTTTTGGTGGCTTGCTGCAACACACCGGACAACTGGGGCCAGCCGAGTTACCCGGAAAACGCGAATGGGTGTATCGGCAGACGCAGTGGCTGGCGCGCAGCAAAGGCATCCCGTTTGCGATGCCGGCCATGCATCCCTTCAACCCCTTGCCGCTCCTGCGCCTGGCCGTGGCCACCGACCGGGCGGGTGAGCCCAACCGCTATGTCTGCGAAACCATCTTCCGCCATGTGTGGGTGGGTGGAGCCGATGCAGCTGACCTGGAACGCACGGCGGCTTTGGCGGACGTTTTGCAAGCAGCGCGCCCTCTGTACATGGATGCGCCAGCCGCCAGAGAGCTGCTGACACAGCACACGCAAGAGGCGATAGCAGCCGGGGTGTTTGGCGTGCCCTCGTATGAAGTGGATGACCGCATCTTCTGGGGCGTGGACGCTTTGCCCATGCTGCGTGCCTACCTGGAGCATGATCCATCGCTGGATACGGCGCAATGGCAGGCCGCAGCCGACATACCGTACGGTATTGCCCGCCGCAAGTCGCCGTAGGCCTTCCTTCGGAAGTAGAGCCATGGATACAGGCGCGGAGCAGTCCATGGAAGCAGTTGCCGATCGACAGATGTCGATTTTGAACAAAAAAGTTATCTTTGCTTCTTCGTTGGGCACGGTATTTGAGTGGTACGACTTCTATTTGTACGGCGCACTGGCCGCCATCATTGCCAAGCAATTTTTCGGTAGCTTGGACGAAGGTTCGGCCTTCATCTTCGCGTTGCTCGCATTTGCTGCCGGCTTCATCGTGCGACCTTTCGGCGCTTTGGTATTCGGCCGGTTGGGCGACATGATTGGCCGCAAATACACCTTTCTGGTCACCATATTGATTATGGGTTTGTCGACCTGCATTGTCGGCGTGCTGCCTTCATACGCCGCGATAGGTGTGGCTGCCCCAGTTATTTTGATTGCCCTTCGTATGCTGCAGGGCCTTGCACTGGGTGGTGAATACGGCGGCGCTGCAACCTATGTGGCGGAGCACGCGCCCCACGGCCAGCTTGGCGCCTACACCGCATGGATCCAGACTACGGCGACCCTGGGGCTTTTCTTATCCTTGATTGTGATTTTGGGTGTGCGCACCGCGATAGGTGAAGAAGCGTTTACCGATTGGGGCTGGCGCATTCCCTTCTTACTGTCGATTTTTCTCTTGTGCGTATCCGTCTATATCCGCCTGAGCATGAATGAGTCCCCAGCATTTGCCAGGATGAAGGCTGCGGGCAAGACATCCAAGGCCCCGATTCGTGAATCTTTCGGTCAATGGAAAAATCTCAAGGTGGTGGTGTTGGCCTTGTTGGGTTTAACCGCCGGGCAGGCTGTGGTTTGGTACACCGGCCAGTTTTACGCCTTGTTCTTTCTGACAAAGGCGCTGAAGGTCGATCCATCAACAGCCAACATCATGGTGGCAATTTCTTTGGTAATCGGCTCACCGTTCTTCATTGTGTTTGGAGCTTTGTCCGACCGCATCGGCCGCAAAACCATTATCTTGATGGGCTGCGCGCTCGCTGCATGTACATACTTTCCCGTGTTCACTGCGCTCACGAAGGCGGCTAATCCGGACTTGGCTGCGGCGCAGTCAAGTGCCCAGGTAACGGTCACTGCCGACCCGACGGAATGCTCGTTCCAGTTCAATCCAACGGATACCAAAAAGTTCACGTCATCGTGCGACATCGCCAAGCAAAAGCTGGCTTCCGCATCGGTGAGCTATGACAATATTGTTGGCGCGCCGGGATTGGCTGCTGTCATCACGATTGGTCAGACCCAATTGACTACCGCCATCACCGCTGAGGACATTGCTGCAGCCAAAGCGGCGGCGCAGAGCAAGCTGGATGATCTGACCGCGGCAGAGCCCAAAGATGCCAATGCCATCGCTGCGGCGGCGATCAACTTCAAAGCGCTCAGCGGTGAAAAGACTGCGAAGGACGCAACGCTCACCGGCAAGCTCAACGCCGCACTGCGGGCCGCCGGCTACCCCGCCAAAGCCGACATGGCCAAATTCGACAAAGTCACCGTGGTCATCATCCTGACTTACCTGGTTTTTTTGGTTGCCATGGTGTATGGCCCGATTGCGGCCATGCTGGTGGAGATGTTTCCCACCCGCATCCGCTACACCTCCATGAGCTTGCCCTACCACATCGGTAACGGATGGTTCGGCGGCCTGTTGCCGACCACCGCCTTTGCCATCGTGGCGCAGACCGGCAATATGTACAACGGCTTGTGGTATCCCATCATCGTGGCCGGCGTCACCGTGGTGATCGGCACCTTGTTCATCCGTGAAACCAAAGACGTGGACATTTACGCCGACGACTGAGCCGCTTGCTGACACGGCGCTTGCCTAGAATGCCTGTCCCCCACGTTTGAGCACCCCTTTATGTCCCACGGCACGATCCGCATCCGCGGCGCACGGCAGCACAACCTCAAGAACCTGGATCTCGACATCCGCACCGGCGAGTTGACGGTCGTCACCGGTCCCAGCGGTTCGGGCAAATCCAGCCTGGTGTTTGACACGCTGTACGCAGAAGGCCAGCGCCGCTACGTGGAAACGTTCTCCGCCTATGCCCGCCAGTTTCTGGACCGTATGGACAAGCCCGCCGTTGACCGGGTGGACGGCGTGCCCCCGGCCATCGCCATTGACCAGACCAACCCGGTGCGCTCCAGCCGTTCCACGGTCGGCACCATGACGGAGCTGAACGACCACCTCAAGCTGCTCTTCTCCCGCGCCGGCCATTTGTTTGACAGGGCCACGGCTTTGCCGGTGCAGCACGACACGCCGGACTCGATTTACGCCGAGCTGCTGCGCCGCGCCGAGGCGGCTAACGACCCGCGCGTGGTGGTTACCTTTCCCGTGGAATTGCCAGCCGCCACCAGCGCCGAAGAGCTCACGCAGTGGCTGAGCGCCAGCGGATTCACCCGCGTGCACGGCGAGCGGGTCAGCGGCGAACGCAAGCTGCTTGATGTGGTGGCCGACCGCTTCCGCCTGGCCAGCGCCGAGCGCCCCCGCGTGCTCGAAGCCCTGGAAATTGCGCTCAAGCGCGGTGGCGGTCGCTTGACCGTGTACCCGGTCGCTGAATCCGCCGAAAAACAATCGGAATCTGACCCCAATTCGCCCGATGTGCCGGCCTGGCGTTTTTCGACCGGGCTGCATTGCCCGGCGAGCGATCTGCGCTACCAGGAACCGATTGCGTCCATGTTTTCCTTCAATTCGGCAGTGGGTGCGTGCGAGGTCTGCCGTGGCTTCGGGCGGGTGGTGGGGGTGGATTACGGGCTGGTAATTCCGAACGACAAGCTCACGCTGCGCGCCGGTGCGATCAAAACCATACAAACCCCCGCGTGGAAAGAATGCCAGGACGACTTGATGCGCCACGCCGAGGCCGCCGGTATTCCGCGCGACACGCCCTGGTACAAGCTCACGCCCGCGCAGCAGGAATGGGTGATCAAAGGCGCGCCGGGTTGGACCGGCAAGTGGAACCAGCAGTGGTACGGCATCGACCGCTTCTTTGAATACCTGGAGACCAAGGCCTACAAGATGCACATCCGCGTGCTGCTGTCCAAGTACCGCAGCTACACGCCGTGCGGTACCTGCGGCGGCGCACGCTTGAAGACCGAGAGCCTGCTGTGGCGCATCGGCACTGCAGCGCAGGCCGACGCGGTGTTGCCCCCCGCCCAACGCTTTCTGCCCCAAGGCGTCCAGTGGAGTCGCGCGCAATTGGAAAGCCTGCCTGGTCTGTGCTTGCACGACATGATGCTGATGCCCTTGGACCGCTTGCGGCGGTTTTTTGACTTGTTACAGGCGGATGGTGCGGCGCTCGGCGTTGACGCGCCCGCCCCCACGCCGAGTGCCGCCAAGTCCGAGGCCGAAACCAAAACCTTGAAGCTCCTGCTGGAAGAAATCACCACCCGCCTGAAATAC
>CAIOUR010000193.1 GCA_903861575.1 uncultured beta proteobacterium
ACCTGCACCGCGTAGCGAAGCGAGGCATCAACCGGCCCCAGGAGCGCCGGGGGGTTCTACGCCCAAGGCGTTGAGCTTGACCTTAACAAGCCGCCGGTATTCCGACGCGGCTTCCATCGAGGAGAACGCTTTCAGGTAAGCCGCTTTAGCCTCGGCTTGCTGGTTCTGCATCGCATAAAGGTCGCCTAACCGGTCTTGCGCCAATCCCAAAAACGCATCGGCACGCACAGCCTCCAGCACCTTTTTCGCGTCTTCGTAACGCTGGGCATCCACCATCAATGCCGCAAGCCGCAAAGCCGCTACAGACCGATAACCCTCATCGGACGCGTTATCTGCGACCCACTGCAAAGCGGCGCTGGCCACTGCCGGGGCATCATCTTTACCACCCTCGATTGCCAATTTGGCCACCAGTAAACCAGCTTGCGGCGTGTAACTCGTCGTGGCATAGCGCTGCTTCATATCGTCAAACGCCCGCTGAGCCAAGACCAGATCCGATGTACCCGCAGCGCGCTCCACTTCATCGAACATGGCAGAGGCCTGCGCCGCTTGGCGCGCCTGCCAGTAGCGATAGCCGTTCCAACCGGCAAGCGCGAGCAGGACTACCAGCAAAACCGCGCTGATCACGCCACCAAAACGGCTCCAAAAATGCTTGAGTGCATCAAGCTGATCTTGTTCTTCGAGGTTGAGGTTGGTTGCCATGGAAGCCTAAAAGTTAATCAGCGGATTGTAGGCTGTACGCCCACTGAGCCACGGCATCTAACGGCCGGCGGACCTGCGCCACCGACGCATCACGCAAGGCCTTGACGGTAACAACGCGATCAGCCATCTCGTCAGAGCCAAAAATCAATGCGTAGCGGGCCCCCGATGCATCGGCGCGTTTGAACTGTGATTTGATACCCGGCAGCGCGCCATCCGCTACAGCCTGCATTTGCACGGAAAGACCGCACTGGCGTAACTGCTGCAGACACTGGTGCACACGCGGGAAATCGGCCACATCGGTGACCAAGGCGTATACGTCCAACGGCGCAGTGACCAAGGCCTGTTCGCCTATTAATTCGAGTACCCGCTCCATACCCATCGCCCAGCCTACAGCGGGCGCTGGCTTCCCGCCGACCTGCTCCATCAGGTAGTCGTACCGACCGCCTGCGCAAACCGTACCCTGGGAACCCAGGCGCGTGGTGACGAACTCGAAAACGGTCAGGTTGTAGTAGTCCAGGCCCCGCACCAACCGGTGGTTCAACGTGTGGGCGACTCCATTGGCGTCGAGGATCTCCAAAACCGCCGCCAGGTGGGCTTTGGACGCCTCACCCAAAAATTCAATCAGCTTGGGCGCAGCACCAATCACCTCTTGCATCGCAGGGTTCTTGCTATCGAGCAAACGCAGCGGGTTGAGGTGCAGGCGGCGCTGCGCCTCCGGGTCCAGCACGTCATGGTGCGCCTCAAAGTGTGCAATCAGGGCGCTGCGATGGGCATTGCGCTCGTGGGGCTGTCCCAGGCTGTTGATTTGTAATTCAATGTCGGTGATTCCCAGGCGCTGGCACAAAGCGTGGGCCATGAGGATGACCTCGGCGTCCAACTCCGGACCGCCGAAACCCAGTGCCTCGGCGCCGATCTGATGAAACTGACGGTAGCGCCCACGCTGGGGCCGCTCGTGGCGGAACATCGGACCCATGTAATACAGGCGCTTGCCACCGTTGTAAAGCAAGGAGTGTTCAATCGCAGCGCGCACCACCCCGGCGGTGTTCTCCGGGCGCATGGTGAGCTTGTCGCCGTTGAGCTTGTCTTCAAAGGAATACATCTCTTTTTCGACAATGTCAGTGACTTCACCCAGGCCACGGACAAACAAGGCGGTGTGCTCCACGATGGGCGTGCGGATGTTCTCGTAGGCATAGGCACGCATCAGGCGGCGGACCGTGTCCTCCAGAGCCTCCCAGCGCGCCGAATCAGGCGGCAGGATATCGTTCATGCCTTTGATGGCAGAGAGCTTCTCTGCCTTTGGCGGGGTCGCAGGGTTAGTCATGCAGTGCAGTGTTGGATGTCCGGGCTTGGCCCTGGGGGCCGAAGCGGTTTTGAATGTAGTTTTCGACAACGGCCTGGAACTCGGAGGCAATCGCGCTGCCGCGCAGGGTCATGCGCTTCTCACCATCGATGAAAACGGGCGCGGCTGGCGCTTCACCGGTTCCGGGCAGGCTGATGCCAATGTCCGCGTGCTTGCTTTCGCCGGGGCCGTTGACGATGCAGCCCATCACCGCGACCTTGAGCGACTCCACGCCGGGATACGTTGTGCGCCACACCGGCATCTTTTCCCGCAAAAAGTTGTCGATTTGCTGCGTCAATTCCTGAAAGGTGGTGCTGGTGGTACGACCGCAACCCGGGCACGCTGTCACGCTGGGAACAAAGCTGCGCAAGCCCAGCGACTGCAGTATTTCGGATGCCACCACCACTTCCTGTGTCCGCGCCTCATTGGGCGCCGGCGTCAGTGACACCCGGATGGTGTCGCCAATGCCTTCTTGCAACAGCACCGCCAATGCGGCGGTAGAGGCCACCGTGCCCTTGGTACCCATTCCCGCTTCGGTCAGGCCCAAATGCAAGGGATAGTTCGAACGCTTCGCCAGTTCCCGGTAGACGGCAATCAAGTCCTGCACCGCACTCATCTTGCAGGACAAAATAATCTGACTTGCGGCCATGCCCAGCGACTCCGCCAGTTGCGCCGAGCCAATCGCCGAGTTCAACAGCGCTTCGTACATCACTTGTTTGGCATCCCATGGAACCGCACGCTGGCTGTTCTCGTCCATTAAGCGGGCTAACAACTCCTGATCCAGGCTGCCCCAATTGACTCCGATTCGAATGGCCTTGTCCCAGCGCATCGCAATCTCGATCATTTG
>CAIOUR010000194.1 GCA_903861575.1 uncultured beta proteobacterium
TGGTGGTGAATGCACCGCTGGCATCCACGCCATCGATGCGCAGCGCGCTCAAGCTGCGACCCCAGACGCAGCCCGTGTCCAGGCACCACACATTGTTTCGCGCAGTCCACCCCAGCGCGGCCCAATGGCCAAACGCAATCGTTGTGTCAGCGCTGGCGCGCCCGGGCACTTCAAACCAGGGCAGGTATCCCGCGGGAGCTTGTGTCTCTTTGCTGGCAAATTCCATGACACCTTCCGCGCTGCAGTAGCGCAAGCGCGTGAGCGCATTCACCACAACACGCAAACGGTCCGCACCCCGTAAGTCATCTGACCACCTTGCCGGCACATTGCCGTACATGGTTTGCAGATAGGCGTGTACGCCGTCGCTGCGCAGGACGGCTTCAACTTCGCCCGCCAGTGCCAGGGTTTTTTCTGCGCTCCAGGCGGGCAATATCCCGGCGTGCACCAGCAACAGGTCTTTGCCGTACGGTGACTCCATCCGCGCCAGCGGCTGCGCGCGTACCCAGGTCAGCAGGCCGTCCCGCTGCGGGCTGTTCAAAATTGCGTCCAGCGTGTCACCGCTGTGCGGTGCCCTGATGCCGTGTGCGACTGCCAGTAAGTGCAAGTCATGGTTACCCAGAACGCAGCGCACTGCATCTCCCAGCGCCATCAAGCGTTGCAGAACCCCCAGTGAGTCCGGTCCGCGGTTGACCAGATCGCCGACAAAGCAGACCGTATCGCGCGATGGTGAAAAATCAATGCGCTCCAACAAACGCCCCAGCGCGGCGTTGCAGCCCTGTACGTCGCCAATCAAGTAAAGTGCCATGGTGTTTATTGTCGTGGCCCCGCGATGGAATTTTTGCTGATTGTTTTTCTGACTTTGCTCAATGGAGTTTTCGCCATGTCGGAGTTGGCCCTGGCCGCGAGCCGCAAAGCCCGCTTGGCGGCGATGGCCGAGGCAGGGGATAAGGGAGCGCAGGCGGCGCTGGTTTTGCTGGGGCAACCCAACCAGTTTTTAAGCACGGTGCAGGTGGGCATCACCTCGATCGGCGTGCTCAACGGAATCGTGGGCGAAGCCGCTTTTAGCGACGGCGTGGCGTTGTGGTTGGAGCGCTGGGGCGTGCACCAGAGTGCTGCGGCCATTTCAGCTACGGCGATCGTCGTCACGACCATCACGTTCACCACGATTATTTTCGGCGAACTGGTGCCTAAGCGCATCGGTCAGTTGCACCCGGAGTCAGTGGCGCGCTGGGTGGCACGTCCCATGCTCTGGCTTGCTACTGCCGCCAAGCCATTTGTCAAGCTCTTGTCGGGTACCACCGCCTACACCCTGCGGGTTTTGCGTATCGACGTCAACGCCGCCCGCCACGTAACCGAAGAAGAAATCAGTGCCAGCCTAGAGGAGGGCGTGGACGCCGGTGTCATTGAGGAGCATGAGCACCAGATGGTGCAAAACGTATTCCGCCTCGACGAGCGGCCACTGACCTCGCTGATGACGCCGCGCACCGATGTGGCCTGGCTCGACGCGGAATGCAACGTGGGCGACAGCTTGGCGCAGGCCAGCGCCCAGGGCGGCAGCGGCGGCCATTCTCATTACCCGGTTTGCCGGGGCTCGCTAGATGACGTCATGGGGGTCATCAGCGTCGCACGGCTGCTGGATTTGCGGGACCAGCCCGACGCGCCCATGTCCCCACACATCAGTCCGGCCGTTTTTGTACCCGAGACGCTCAGCGGCATGGAGCTGCTCGAGCAATTTCGCAAACAGGCCAGCCGCCTAGTTTTTGTGGTCGATGAATACGGCGTGGTGCAAGGCCTGCTCACGCCGCGTGACCTGCTGGAGGCGATTACCGGCGAGTTGCACAACGACGGCAATAGCATAGACGCCTGGGCCACACAGCGCGTCGATGGTTCCTGGCTACTCGATGGCCTGATGCCACTCGATGAACTTAAATCCCGACTGGATTTAGATGAATTGCCGGATGAAGAGCGCGGCCGTTACAACACCTTGGCCGGGTTGTTAATGTCGGTGAGCGGTCGTTTGCCTGGGGTTGGCGAGTGCATAGATTGCCAAGCTTGGCGCTTTGAGGTCGTTGACCTCGATGGTCGTCGCATCGACAAGGTGCTGGCGACGCGCTTGCCGCAACAGACCTAGGCGGTCCCGCCGACCGTCAAGCCGTCAATACGCAGTGTGGGCTGACCCACACCTACCGGCACGCTTTGGCCCTCTTTGCCGCAGGTTCCCACGCCGCTGTCCAGGCACATATCGTTGCCAATCATGCTGACGCGTTTGAGGCACTCCGGGCCGCTGCCCACGAGCGTGGCACCCTTAACCGGGTATTGGATCTTCCCGTTTTCGACCCAGAAGGCTTCGCTGGCCGAGAACACAAATTTGCCCGATGTGATGTCCACTTGGCCACCGCCGAAGTTCGTGGCATACAAGCCCTTTTTGATGCTGGCCACAATCTCTTTGGGGTCCATTTTTCCACCGAGCATGTAGGTGTTGGTCATGCGCGGCATCGGCAGGTGGGCGTAGCTCTCGCGCCGTCCGTTGCCTGTAGGCGCCACACCCATGAGACGCGCGTTCATGGCGTCCTGGATGTAGCCTTTGAGAATACCGTCCTCGATGAGGACATTGCGCGCGCTGGTGTTGCCTTCGTCGTCCACGTTAAGGGAGCCCCGCCGGTCTGCAATCGTGCCATCGTCCAGAACCGTGACGCCTTTGGCGGCGACCCGTTGGCCGATGCGCCCGCTGAAGGCGCTGGAGCCTTTGCGGTTGAAGTCACCCTCCAAACCGTGGCCGATGGCTTCGTGCAGAAGGATGCCGGGCCAGCCCGGGCCGAGTACCACGGTCATTTCGCCAGCGGGGGCCGGACGTGCTTGCAGGTTGGTGAGCGCTGCACCAACTGCCTGATCGACGTATTGGGAAATCATGGCATCGTCAAAATAGGCCAGACCAAAGTGGCCGCCGCCGCCGGAGGAACCGCTTTCGCGGCGGCCTTTTTGTTCAGCAATAACGGTGACGGATAAACGCACGAGGGGACGCACATCGGCGGCGAGCACGCCATCGGCGCGTGCCACCATCACCACGTCGTACTCCATAGCCAAACCAGCCATCACCTGCACCACACGCGGGTCTTTGGCGCGGGCCAACGTCTCCACCTTACCGAGGAGGGCAACCTTGGTCGTGCTGTCCAGTGTCGATATGGGATCGGTCGGGCCGTACAAGGTGCGACTGCGGGCAATTTTGGCGACGCTGACTTTGCTGCGGGCGCTGCTGCGCGCCAATCCTATGGAGCGCACCGTGTGGGCGGCATCCAGCAACGACACTTCGGAAATGTCATCCGAGTAAGCGAACGCAGTTTTTTCGCCGCTGACTGCACGCACACCAACGCCCTGGTCGATGCTGAAGCTGCCAGTTTTGACGATGCCCTCCTCTAAGCTCCAACCTTCAGAACGGGTGTACTGAAAATACAAATCTGCCTCATCGACGTGATGGGCTTTGATGTCGGCCAGAACCCGCCAGAGGTGTGATTCGTCTAAACCGAAAGGGGTCAGTAGCAGGGACTTGGCCGTAGCCAAACGTTCGAGAGTGGGTTCGCGTGCAATCATCGAGCCATTGTAGGGGTGCGTTTGACGGGTGTGTCAGGATTGAACCAGTCGCCTTGCGTGCGAGACGGACATCAGCATCCCCATTGCCAGCCCCAGTGTGACCATGGCGGTCCCTCCGTAGCTGATGAACGGCAAGGGAACACCCACCACGGGAAGAATGCCGCTTACCATGCCCATATTCACAAAAGCATAGGTGAA
>CAIOUR010000195.1 GCA_903861575.1 uncultured beta proteobacterium
CAGACGTGTGCTCTTCCGATCTGTATGACTCTCGTACATGTTCCAGCTTTCCTGTGCCAAGGTCTTGGATGGCCTTCACCTTCTGCGCGTCCATGTCACGGATCACGTTTGCGATGGCTTCATGCTCTGCCGTTGGCTTCCATCCTTTTGGCGCTTCCCCTGTATCCATCCACTGCATGAACGCCTTGTTTGAAAAGTCGGATTGACCTCGAAAGAATACGTCCGCTGCCGTCTTGCCGATTGCCGCCATGCGGTCCATTGACCTTGCGAACGCTGAGTCCTGTTCGTGCATCTTTCGGATATTCGCGTCAAGCGTGCGCAAGGAGCGTTCCTTGGCAATTCCGTACCTGCCAATCTGTTCACGCATCCATGTTGCCGTCTGTTCGGCTACCGTAGACCTTCCCTCTGGATACCATGCCTTCTTCAATCCATCCCATGCTTCTTGCGAGAACTCGCGCACGACCTGTCGCGCCTTCGCCATCACGCCTGCGCGGTTCCCAAGCAACTCACGCGCCCGCTCTGGTGTTGGAATCTCACCGGCCCGGTGGAAGGCAACCTCGGCCATGTCCTCGGCCTTGTCGCCGTGATCCTTCTTCAATGATTCAACCAGTCGCTTCCAATCAGCATGTCCCTTGTTTGGGCAGTCGATAGCCATAAATCACGCTCCTTAAACCAGATTCATTCCCATGTCTTCTGACTTCTTCAACTCGCCTTCGGCTTCATCAAGAACGTCAACCGGGATCTTAATGCTGATGGCTGAAATGTCGTCAGCAACTTCCTTCACCATCTTGCGTGCTGCCTCTAACGTGTCTCCCCACCCGATGACGCTGCCAACAATGTCAGACTCCTCGCCTTGCGGAATGCAGTAGAAACGTCCGTCGATCTTGGCCGGGTACAGCAACTTGACGTTCTTTCGGTGTTTTGGCTTGATATCGAATGGCACCCAGTTCTTGTCAGCCCATGCCCCCTTGCTGCGCATCATCACCTGGCAGCCGAACTTGGCGAGCGTCTTGGTTGGCGTCATGTTGCCGTGCGCTGCTTCCCAAACCTTCTCGGCAAGGTTGACGTACAACTCTTGGTAAATCTCATTCGGGGGAGAAGGAAGTCTGCAAGTCAGGTCGATGCAGTATGGGTTCTTCTTCTTGTCAATGCGCACTTCTGTCGACATAGGCCCGCGGTACTGGTAGCGTTTAAGGATCGGAGCAAGCGCCGTGTTGATCCTTGTCACGGGTTCGGGGATCTTCTTCCAGTCCATCATCGCCCCTGCAAAGGCCGCATCCTTGATCTCGATTCCGCAGAATGTTTCCTCCGGAAACTGTCCGTCAACCGTAATGCAGTCCGTCCCGGCTTCCACGCAGTCTGGCAAGTCATCCTCAACAATGAACTCCGCGATGTACTTGAATGCTCCCAGCTTGTGTTCAAGCTCGTCAACGCGGGTTTCAGATGTCCTGTAGTTCTCGGAGAAGAATGATTCGCAGTCCCCGCGCCAATGCTCGGTCTTGACGTGCTGGCGCTCATTCTCTTTCAGCCAGGCGCGCAAGTTGGCAATTCCGACGATCCTGCGCCACGGGTTCACCGGCAACCCCATATTCTTCATCATATCCTTGACGGCTCCGCGCTCAAGTTCAAGTTCTTCTCCCATCCTTGAACCGAACACGGTCGCCCCGGTATCGACAAGGTGACGCTGCATGCTTCCGAATCCAACATCAGTGAAGCACCACAGGTCAATTTTGCTGGCCGGAATATCGAACGGTGACTGTACCACGGTCAGGCCGTCAATTCCGGTCCCGATTCCTCCATGGAGTTGCGACGGGTAGCTGTCGGTATGGAACGGGCAGTACCACACCTTGCCGAATGTGCGGGCAAGCACGGATGCAAATTCGCAAAATAGTCCATGATCCACGACCATGACGTTCTTCTTTGACAGGTCCATTACTTAAACCCCCCGCAGAATCGGCGCTTCAAGAACTCTTCCGCCGTCTCGTTGGCGTCGTGGTTCCCGTTGTCCCGGTAGTCGTTCAAGAAGTCCTGTTCGGTCTTGTAGGCCGTTTCCTCACGGATGCTGAAAGCCTTGTCTGGGTCCAGGCGCACGTCGCGCCAGGATGTACCGGACACCTCGGGGGCTTGCTCGGGGATAGCGCGCGCTGTTTCTGGCGCTTCACCTACCTCCGCAATCGCCTCATCCATCTCCTTTACGCGGGCAGGCTCGGAAACCGGCTCCACAGCCTCAACAGTGCCTTCCGATTCCGGCCTTGCCATTGCCGTCTTGAACCGCTGGAACGCCACGCTTGCCACTCCGCGCAGGTTTTCCGGACGCTTCTCGATGCCTGCCAGAACTCTGGCGGCATTCTCGTGGTCGGAAAGGTCAGAAAGGTAC
>CAIOUR010000196.1 GCA_903861575.1 uncultured beta proteobacterium
GCCTACAAAGCCGAGATGGATTTTGTGCGCGAGAGCGTGGGCATTGCAGACACATCGACGCTGGGCAAGATTGATGTGCAAGGGCCGGACGCAGCCGAGTTTTTAGACCGCGTCTACGTCAATGGTTTTTCCAAGCTGGCCGTAGGCAAAGCCCGCTACGGATTCATGTTGCGCGAAGATGGCATCGTGCTGGACGACGGCACGACCACCCGGATCAGCGAGACGCAGTTTTTCATGACCACCACGACGGCGCAGGCTGCCAAGGTGATGAGCCATCTGGAATTTTTGCTGCAAGTCGTGTGGCCGGAACTGCGCGTCACGGTCGCCTCGGTCACCGACCAATGGGCAGCCATGAGTGTGGCCGGGCCGCGCGCGCGTGATGCGCTGCAAGCGGCATTCCCGCACCTGGATCTGGGCGATACCGCCCTGCCCTTCATGGGGCTTCTGGATACACACGGCAGCGGCGTGCTGGAAGGCGTGGCCTTGCGCATCCTGCGGCTGACCTTCTCGGGCGAGCTGGCGTTTGAAATCTTCACGCCCACGCACGACGGCTTGCGCGTTTGGGAGCACTTGCTAGCCAGCGGAAAGCCGTGGCAGATGCGGCCGTATGGTCTGGAGGCACTGGGCTCTCTGCGAATCGAAAAAGGCCACGTGGTCGGGTCTGAAATGGACGGCCGCACCACGCTGGACGACCTGGGCGCGGGTCGCATGGCCAGCAAGACCAAAGGTTTTTGGGGAGGCGCCTTGCGGAACAGTACGCATCTGGCGCGCGCTGACCGGCCCACGCTGGTCGGTCTCGAGGCGGTGGACGAGCGGGAGCCGCCGAGCAACGGGGCGATATTGTTTTTTGCCAGCGACGCTATTCAAGGCCACGGGCGCGGCCATGTGACCTCCACCACCTTCAGCAAGACGGTGGGCAAAGCGATTGCGTTGGGCCTGTTGCAAGGCGGTACCGCGCACATCGGCGAAGAGGTGATTGCCGCTTCGCCAGCCACCGGCCGCCAATACCGCCTTCGTGTGGTGGAACCCTGCTTCATCGACCCGCAAGGAGCGCGCTACCGTGTCTGACGCCACCAATATCCGCTCTAGGCACATCGTGCACCCGACCCATAACGGTTTGGTGCAAGTCCACATCACGGCGCAGCGCCTGCAAAGCGTCACGCTGCTTAGCACCTGGGCCAACGGTATCGAGGCACTGACCCAGGCGGTGCAAGGTGCGCTGGGCTGCACGCCTCCGTCGCATACCGGCGAGGCCGCCGTATGTGAGGCGGGGCTACTGCTTCGCAGTGGCCCGCTGGAATTTATGCTGATCGGTGCAAAAGCCGCACCGGATCGGGTACGCGAGCTGCGGGCCCATATCCCGGCGCAGATCGGTTCCGTTCTGGACCTGAGCCATGCCCGCATCCGGGTTCAAGTCCAGGGCGAGAAAGCGGTTGACGCGCTGGCAAAGCTTTACGCGCTGGACTTCCGCCCTGCGGCCTTCCCCACAGGGCGCTTTCAATTGACCGGTCACCACCACATTCCCTGCCTGCTGCACCGCTTGGAATCACAACGGTTTGATGTGTACTTTTTGACGACCTATGCGCACGGTCAAATCGATGCGCTAATGGACGTTGCGCTGGAATATGGCGTCGAATTGAACGGGATTTGAGCGCGCTAGATGCCCTTGAGGCGGCTTTATCGCCAATAATGGACGCACCCGCAACCGTCCGAGCCCCTACGCCATGAATGCAAACCTGTACGACGAGCCGCGCGAAGGGTCCGCCACCCTGCTACACAACGTGGTGTATTGCAGCCGAATCTCCGCTGGTACAACCCAAGCGGACGTACAAGCCATTGTCGCGACCGCTCGCCGTTACAACTCGGCCCATGGCATCACGGGGCTACTGGTGTTTGGAAGCGACATATTTTTTCAATGGCTGGAGGGACCCAAAGCGGATGTGGTGAAACTGATGCACAACATCCGGCAGGACGGTCGCCACAATACCGTGGTCGAGTTGGCCGTCAACGAGGAAGTCCGCGAGCGTGTGTTCCCCACTTGGGATATGGAATTGGTCCAACCGGATGACATTCGCGAGGTCTTGCAAGACGCGATTCGGGACGCCAAAGCAGCAGTCAGTGCCAAAGCACTGCGCGAACTGCTGCAAAAGGTTGAAGAGGCTGATCTGACCTGAGACCCCAAAAAAAAAGCCACAGTGCGAACACTGTGGCTTTTCCATGATGATGTTGGTGGGACGTGCGGGGGTCGAACCCACGACAAACGGATTAAAAGTGTAGATGCTGTCGAAACTTTTTCCCGTTTTACAAGAGGTTTTTAGCGCCACCCCAAAGTGGTGTGTGCGTTTTGCGATTGTGTGCGTCGCTTCAACCGTGTAAAACTTTTTCAAGGGTATCTCCATGATGCCTGCCATCCTTGCTCCACTGCTATTCGAAGGTAGATAAAGCCGCCCCCGCAACTCCGCGTATTTGGCGATGGTTGCGGGAAGCGAACCCGCATGCCAGGGGCTCCACACGCTATTTGGCAAAGCCTGCTCGCACTCGTCCAGACGCTGTTTCCATCGCAGCATCCAACTCACCGTCCTGCACCGCTGTCTTGATCAAATCCA
>CAIOUR010000197.1 GCA_903861575.1 uncultured beta proteobacterium
AATATCGTAGCCATTGATAATCGCTCCCGCGTTCGGACCTTGCACGGTGTTTTGTAGTGAATACAATCCAATCGATACAATCTCCGACGTCGTGGTCCCTGCGTTGGACGCCGCTTGATTCATCTGTTGCAAAAGCTCCAACTGCGCGAGTGTGTTCTGCGTCGTGAGTATATCCTGGTCGATGGATGAGACACCACTGACATCACCCACCGCGGCAGCCGACGAGCGCGCGTTATTGAGATAATTGATCTTGTTCTGCAGTAGGCTTATGAGATAAGGTATGTCCATAGGATTACTTCATTATTAGTAGAAGAGTAGCTGTCTAAAGCAATCTGGTTGCAACTGTCTGTTCACCCACAGGTATTTCAGACCGTCGGTAGTGATAAATATCTCCATCTTGTTGCCAATACCCGCGGTACCTGCCGTATACGGAATGAGGCCCGCGCCGTGGATTATGTTCGTCAAGAGATCGAGGTAGTACATACGCTGCGTGACGTCTTTCGTGAAGTAGAGTCTGTCGAGCTGATCGTATGCATATTGCGAGCCGGTGTTGAGAACTTCGAAGCTTGGAACGGCATACAGTGTCACCAGCTGATCAGTCGTGATATCGAGCTTGTCGAATCCGGCAATGTTACCGCCGCGCACGCGGATGAGCCAGCGTCCACGCTTGGCGGCCACGGAAGAATTTGCCTGCCATTGAAGGCACGTGCCCGCGCCGGGAACGATGGTCGGCATGATGGTATATGACGAGGTGCCGGAGCCGGCCGCCGTGATCGTTGCCGCAAGCGTGCCGGTCGAAGGAGTACAAGAAGTGATTGCCACCTCCTGGTTCACACCGGTGGAAGAAAGCACGCGAATGCGTCTGTTGGTCATGCCGTTGGCGGACCATGCCGTAAACGTAATCGTTCCTGAGACGGTACCGGTAAGCGGCAAGTCGGTGGTAATCGATGTTGTCCCCGCTCCCGAAACCACTTTCGCACCGAGAGGGATGTTGGTCCCCGACACATACCAGCCGGTATGCAGAGGAGAACCTGCAGCAGAAAGCGTGAATGCATAGGTCCCCGCCGAGCCACCCGAGCCAGTCGCAGTCGCCCAGAATGCGTTCGTATCGACAAACGCCGCTGCCGACTGTGTGCCGAGTGCGACTCCGGAGAGGTAGGTCATCGTTTGCTGCTGGTACTGCTGCCCGATCATATCGCGACGTGCGATAACAAACTTCGAGGTACCTGCCGCCGCGGCAGTGATCGCAGTAAGAGGCGTCATCACCGTCGCATAGGTGGTGTTTTGCGCGACGAGTTGCATTGGGTTGCCGACGCCCAAGAGTCCAGTTGCAGCCATGGTCGGTGCACCGGATGCTCCGTAATACATCGAGTTGGCCATGCTTGGCGGATAGAACGTGATCGCGCCTGTTGGTGTGCCCGATGTTGAAGTTGAAAGAGTGATGGTCGCGGTGCCCGCGCCGGCGGTGATGGTGGTGCCGTTTGCGATGTTCGTGCCGACTACATACCAGCCGGTGATATAGTCTGCGGTATTGCCGGTCATCACGATCGAGGTGCCGGTGCCGGATGAATACGTGGCTGTCGTCGGAAGCGGTCGATTGGTTGGATGGCTGAACGTGATCGTTCCCGATGGAGTACCGGCATTTTGAATGGAGAAGTTCACTGTCGTGCTTCCTGTGCCTCCCGTTACGATGCCGCCAATGCCCATGTTGGTACCGGTCGCGAGCCATCCTTGCACATATGATGGCACGGTACCGCTAAACGTAGTCGTAAATACACCGGCGCCACCGCCTGATGAATACGTCGCCGTTACCGGG
>CAIOUR010000198.1 GCA_903861575.1 uncultured beta proteobacterium
CGCCTTGGTACCGTCGGCTGAGTATTTGGTCACAAAACCGTCCCAGTCACCATTGCCGGTCTGGCCGTCGATGGAGCCGCTGTTGGTGTACCCCGCAACGTAAACCGAGCCATCCGCGCCGGTCGCGACTGACTGGCCAAAGTCGTTGTCCGTACCACCGACCAGTCGAGTCCACTGCACCGTGGGCAAGCCAGACCCGCTCAGTGCCAAGGTGCTTGTGTAATCAGCCGCGGTGGCTGTGCCGCTCACGCCCAGGTTGACCGTCAGCGCAGTGCTGAGATCACCCGTGCGGGTGAAGGTGTAAACCAAGTCACCGCCCTCCATGACTTGGGCTTGGGAAACAGCCACGTTGACCAAGACTTGTTCAACGGTGATCGACGCACTGGACACGGCCTCAAAGGTGCCGAAGCCGTCGGTGTAGCTGGCCGTTACTGCAATCGCTTTGCCAAGCTGCGCTTGGCCTACCGTCAGGCTTGCCCCCGTTGCTCCCGAGATAGCTGCGCCATCGGACGTCCACTGATAACTGATGGCGCCCAGGCCGTCGGCGTCGGCGAGGGTGTTGCTTGCTGTGAGGGTTTGGCCAAACTTGGCTGTACCGCTAACTGTGACACTGCCGGTGGGAGATTGGTTTGCATTGCTCCACTCGATCAAATATCCAGCTGGTCCACCCGCGCCAGGTGATCCGATGGAGTCGATGGTAGGGTTGAAGAGCGGTTGCCACCATGAGTAAATGTAGAGATAGTCACTGCCAGCGGTGTAGCCACCGCCGAGTGGCTGCCAGTCTGCCGCCTTCTCCCCAACGTAGCTTCCCTTGTTGAAAAACACAGTTCCAAGCCCGCCGTTTGCAGCACCTTCTGGTCCCGTTACCCAACGCCATACTCCCTCTTCTAGGGCATCCGATCCCCCGATATAGGTATTGTCTGGGCGGCCTGAAGCGAAAACCACCTGGTCAATAAAGTTCAGTTCTCTTGCTGTTGTAATCGTTGCAAGATACCCGTGCCGCCCGTTTAGCATACTCGACTGTGCAAGGCTTTCCGCTTGAGCCCAAGTTATCCCTTGGGCGGCAACCCATTGATAGCTGCTTCCATTTTCAGAATCAAAGAAAACATTATTGACCATAGTATTTTTCTTTACAACGGCTTGGCTTCAGGAAATCTAATAATCCATCTCCGCCACCACGTCACTTGTTCAGCGACAACGGCGCGTATGCGTTTATTGAGCGGGTGTATTTCGCCCAATTGTTTTTGCCCGACAGCGACCTGTCTAGATAGGCAACACCGGTGAGGTCGTATCCAGGGTCTTTCAGTGCAACAATCAATGCATTCACTACATTGATCTGTCCGAAATCTTTGGTCGCTGAGTTAATTAACGCAACCGTATTGAATTGCAAGGGGTAACCTTTTGAAAAACCTACGCGCTGCTTCGGGTCCCAGTTGGTTCCATCAGAGTTGGGACTGAATCCGTCGATTTTGACGAATGCGCCGCCTTGACGGCGATCGACGCCGGATTCATTGCGAAAAACTTTTTCCAATGAAACCAGTCCAAGCGCATACGCGTTAGGATTTGCCCAACTGGCCATTCCAACAAGTACATCACCAGGCCAGTACCTTGAGTTCACTGTCAGACCATTACCTGTCCATTGATAGTCTCCGCTGAGGGAGTTTGGTAAACCAATTACAGTGGGTTGGTAGCCAAAATTGGCGTACGGCTTAAGCTTTTTATCCAGCGCCAGCGAAACGCCTTGGCCACCAAAAACGATGTTTGAAACAGCCTGTGTGCCAAAGAAGGGGAGTCGTGCGTAGTAAATCACCGGCGTTGTGTCTTCATCCCCAAAC
>CAIOUR010000199.1 GCA_903861575.1 uncultured beta proteobacterium
GAGCAGCAGCGCGCTGTCCACATCGCGGTCGAGTTGCGGCGTGAGCGTGCCGCGCACGTCCGCGAGGCTGACAAACGCGCTGACGATGAGGGAGACGGGGGCGCTGACTTTTTTGGCTGCAGCCGACTGCGGGTCCGTCCAATGTGTGCGCATGGAGAGCGAATCTTTACCCACGGGAATCGAGATGCCCAGCGCGGGGCAGAGCTCCAGGCCCACGGCCTGCACGGTGGCATACAACGCAGCGTCTTCGCCGGGCTCGCCGCAAGCAGCCATCCAGTTAGCTGAGAGCTTGACGCGCGACAACTCCAAAGGCGCGGCCAGCAAATTCGTAATGGCCTCGGCCACAGCCATGCGGCCCGAGGCGGGGGCGTTCAAGGTGGCCAAGGGAGTGCGCTCGCCCATGGCCATGGCCTCACCGGCAAAGCCCTGGTAATCGGCCAGCGTCACCGCGCAATCAGCCACCGGGACTTGCCAGGGGCCCACCATCTGGTCGCGGTGGGTCAGGCCGCCCACGGTGCGGTCGCCAATGGTGATCAAAAAGCGTTTGGACGCCACCGTGGGATGGGCCAGCACGCGCAGCACTGCGTCTTGCAAGCTCAGGCCGCCGTATTGCAAGGGCGGAAAACTGCGAGGCAGGCTGCGCACGTCGCGCTGCATTTTGGGCGGCTTGCCCAACAGCACGTTCATAGGCATGTTGACCGGTGCGTCACCTTGCGCATCCGCGAGCAACAAATCGCGCTGCTCGGTGGCCACGCCGACCACGGCGAAAGGGCAGCGCTCCCGCGCGCACAGAGCCTCAAAGCCGGGCAGCGCGTCGGGGCTGATGGCCAGGACGTAACGTTCCTGGCTCTCGTTGCACCAGATTTCTTTGGGTGCCATGCCGGTTTCTTCGAGTGGCACGGCGCGCAAATCAAAACGGGCGCCGCGCCCGGCGTCGTTGGTCAATTCCGGAAACGCGTTGGACAGGCCGCCTGCACCGACGTCGTGGATCGCCAATATGGGGTTCTTGTCGCCATGCAGCCAGCACTGGTTGATGACTTCCTGCGCGCGGCGCTGGATTTCGGGGTTGCCGCGCTGGACCGAGTCAAAGTCCAGATCCGCCGCGTTGGTTCCAGTGGCCATGGAACTGGCCGCGCTGCCGCCCATGCCGATGCGCATGCCGGGGCCACCGAGTTGCACCAGCAGGCTGCCGGCGGGAAATGCGATTTTGTGGGTCTGGCCGGCGTCAATCACACCCAGGCCGCCGGCAATCATGATGGGCTTGTGGTAGCCGCGCTGCACGGTGTCGACGTCGCTCACTGCTGCCTGCTCGTATTCACGGAAGTAGCCCAGCAGATTGGGACGGCCGAACTCGTTATTGAACGCCGCGCCACCCAGCGGGCCGTCGGTCATGATGTCCAGCGCGCTGGCGATATGCGCCGGTTTGCCAAACGCCGCCCCCGCTTGGGGCCACAGGCGCGAGACGCTGAAACCGGTGAGCGCCGCCTTGGGCTTGGAGCCGCGCCCCGTCGCGCCCTCGTCCCGAATTTCGCCGCCCGCGCCGGTGGATGCACCGGGGAAAGGCGAGATGGCGGTGGGGTGGTTGTGGGTTTCCACCTTCATCAAAATGTGCTGGGTTACCGCCTGCGCCGTGTAGCGTGGCGAGACCACCGCGCCGCCGGGTGCTGCCGCCACGGCGGCAAAACGCTCAACCTGCGCGCCTTCCATCACCGAGGCGTTGTCGGAATACGCCACCAGCATGTGCTGCGGATGGGTCTGGTGCGTGTGGCGGATCATGCCGAACAGGCTGTGCGGCTGGTCCTGGCCATCAATACGGAAGTGGGCGTTGAAAATTTTGTGGCGGCAGTGTTCGCTGTTGGCCTGGGCAAACATCATCAACTCGACATCGGTGGGGTTGCGCTGCAAGCCGGTGAAGGCGTCCACCAAATAGTCCATCTCATCGTCCGCCAGCGCCAGGCCAAAGCGGGTGTTGGCCTGCTCCAGCGCTGCGCGCCCGCCCCCCAGCACATCCACATGTTCCATGGGCGCGGCCTGCAACGGAGTGAACAAAGCATGCGCCGCGTCCAGGCTGGGCAAGGCGCTCTCGGTCATGCGGTCGTGGAGCAAAGCGGCAGCGGCCGTCCACTGCGCCGGGCTCAGCGCGGGTTTTGAAAAAAGGCCGCTGCGCAAGCCGATGCGATAGACCACCACGCGC
>CAIOUR010000200.1 GCA_903861575.1 uncultured beta proteobacterium
CGCTGCATGCGATTGCGCGTAGCCGGCCACGGCCATCACCGCATCCAGCAGCGCGTCCACGTCGCCCGCCGCTTTGCCGCGAAAGCCGGTGAGCAGCGGCCAGACCTTGAGCGATTGCAACGCAGCCAGAACGTCCTGTCGCGCCACCGGAAACAACAGCGTGGCGGCATCTTGCAGCAGCTCCACCAGGATTCCGCCCGCGCCCAAGGTGAGCGTCAGCCCGAACTGCGCGTCGCGTTGCACGCCCACAATCAGCTCCAACACCACGTCGCGGGCCATTTCTTCCACCAGAAAGCGCTCCGACAAATGGGCCATGCGGGCCAGTGCTTCGGACAGCGCCGTCGCGTCGCGCAGATTCAGGGCCACGCCCCCGGCTTCGGTTTTGTGCGCCAGTTGTTCCGACACCGCTTTGAGCACGACCGGGAAACCCAATTCTGTGGCGAAGGCCAGCACGTCGTTTGCCGCAACCACGCGGCCGCGTGGAACCGGCAAGCCGAATGCCGCGAGTGTGGCTTTGCCCGCAGCCTCGTCTAGGGTGCGCAACGGCCCCGCGCCAGGCTGCGGCACCAGCGCGGCCAGCGGCGTGGTCCGGGCCAGTCGCGCGCGGGCCGCGCCCATATCCGCGGCGTGGCCGATGGCAGCGATGCAATCGGCCAGGCCCTGCATCGGCGCCACGCCGCGTGCCAGCAATGCGTGGGCGATCTCTTCGGGCAAATCTTCGGGCAATGTGGCGACCACGGTCGCGCCGCCGCCTGGCCCGGCTTGCATGGCCGCGTCGGCAAAAGCATCCACTGCCGCGCCCCAGCTGTCCGCGCTGCAACGGTCCAGGCGGGGGTAGTCCAGTACCAGGATGTGCGCATCAAAGTGGCAGTCCATCAGCCCCGCAAAGCATTCGGCGAGGGCAGCGCGGTCGCCCCAGATATACGTGTGGTAGTCGAGCGGGTTGGCAACCGTGACCTTGTCACCCAGTACCGCGTGCATGCGCTGGTAGGCGGCAGAGGGCAGGGCTGGCATGTCCAAACCACGGGCCTGCGCCAGGTCCGCCATGAGCGAGGCCTCGCCGCCTGAGCAGCTCGCGCTGATGATGCGCCGCCCGGCCAGCGGGCCGTGCACATGCAGAAACTTCAGCGTCTCCAGCATCTCTGCGGGCTCGCGCACCCGCGCCACGCCGCAGCGCGCAAACAGCGCGTCGTACAAGGCATCGGGTCCGGCCAGCGAGCTGGTGTGGCTCATGGCGGTTTGCGCCCCCAGCGCCGAGGAGCCGGCCTTGAGCGCCACCAGCGGCACGCCCTTCGCCAGCGCCTGCAGGGCCACGGCGCTGAAGGCGGCTACGTTGTCCAGGCCTTCAATGTGCAAGCCGATGGCGCTGACGCGTGGGTCGGCCAGCAGCGCCTGCACGATGGCTTCCATGCTGTCACCGGCCTTGTTGCCAACCGTAATCAAGTAGGCCAGCGGCAGGCCACGCCGTTGCATGGTCAGGTTCAGGCCGATGTTGCCGCTTTGCGTGACGATGGCCACGCCGCGCGCCACCCGCTGTCCGCCGTGCTGGTCCGGCCACAGCGCCACGCCGTCCAGGTAATTCAGCATGCCGTAGCAGTTGGGTCCGACCAGCGCCATGCCGCCCGCCGCTGCCACCAGTTCCTGCTGCAGGGCCACGCCCGCGCCGCCTACCTCGGCAAAGCCGGATGCGTAGCAAATCGCGCCGCCCGCGCCACGCGCAGCCAGCGCCCGTACCACCTCCACCGTAGCGGCCGCCGGCAAGGCGACAAAGCTGGCGTCAGGCGCTTCGGGCAGCGCGGCCACTTCTGGAAAACAGGGGAGACCTTCGACTTCGGTGCGGGTCGGGTGGACAGGCCAGATCTGCCCGGCAAAGCCCAGTGCGCGGCATTGGCGAATCGCCTCGGCCGCTGATGCCCCGCCGAAGACCGCCATGTGGCGTGGCGAAAACAGGCGGCGCAAGCGCTGGGTTGCAGCTTGTGCCTCAGCGGCTGCGCTCATCCTCCGTGGACGCGCAGCATGGCGCGCGAGATGATGTGGCGCTGGATTTCACTGGTGCCGTCCCAGATCCGTTCCACCCGCGCGTCGCGCCAGAAACGCTCGATCGGCAGCTGGTTCATGAGGCCCATGCCACCGAAAATTTGCAATGCGTTGTCGGTGACACGCGCCAGCGCTTCCGATGCGAAAAGCTTAGCCATGGCGGCGTCCGAATCGCTCATGGTGCCCTGGTCGCATTTCCAGGCGGCTTGCAGCGTCAGTAATTCAGCCGCCGCCAGCTCGGTCGCCATGTCGGCGAGTTTGAAGCCGGTGCCCTGGAATTTGCCGATGGGTTGGCCGAACTGCTTGCGCGTGGCAGCCCATTCGGTGGCCATCTCCATCACCCGCTGGCCGCGCCCCACGCTGGTGGCGGCGACTGTCAGCCGCGTCGCGCCCAGCCATTGGCCCATCAAATCAAAACCCTTGCCTTCCTCGCCAAGGCGTTTGTAAGCAGGCACCCGGCAATCGGTGAAAAACAATTCGCACTGGTGGTAGCCGCGGTGCGACACGCAGGCCGGGCCCCGGCGCACGGTCAGGCCGGGCGAATCGAGGTCCACCAGAAAGCCGGTGATTTTTTTCTTCGGTCCGTGGCTGGTTTCTTCGACGCCGGTGGCGGCAAACAGCACCACAAAGTCGCTCATGTCGGCGTGGCTGATGAAGTGCTTGGTACCGTTGATCAGGTAGTCGGCGTTCTCACCCGAACCGTCGCGCGTGGCCCGGGTTTGCATGCCGCGAACGTCGGAACCGGCGTTGGGTTCGGTCATGGCCAGGCAGTCGTGGCGCTCGCCCCGGATGGTGGGAATCAAATATTCGTCAATCTGCGCGCCCTCGCAGGCCCGCAGGATGTTGCTGGGGCGGGCAATCAGCATTTGCAGCCCGTAGGACGCGCGCCCGAGTTCGCGCTCCATCAAAGCCAATGTGAAGTTGTCCAGCCCGCCGCCGCCCAGCTCAGCCGGCATATTGGCGGCGTACAAGCCGACTTCGATGGCCTTGGCTTGGATGGACTTCGCCAGTTCGGGCGGGATGGCGTCGGTGCGCTCGACCTCGTCTTCGAATGGGTACAGCTCTTTCTCGACGAAGGCGCGCACCGTGTCGACGATCATGGTCTGTTCGCTGCTGAGTTGGAAATGCATGATTGGCCTATCAAAAAATCACGAAGCGCGGCGGATGCCCATGGGGCGGCCGACTTGGGGTGGAACCGGGAGCGCGGAATGCGCTTGCAATATGGCTTGCAGGCGGGCGTACAAAAAGTCGGGCATGGCGGCGGCCCGGCCTTTGGCCATGTCCACATGGACCAGCATTTGCTCGCCGGTGCACAACAAGTCGCCGCTGCCTGCGTGGTGCATGCTGTGGATCAGGTGGATGCGCCGGGGGTCGAGGTCCAGCAACTGCAAAGTCAGGCGTAGCGGCTCGCCTTGTGCGACTTCTTTGACGTAGTGGATATGGGTTTGCGCGGTGTACAGCGAGTGACCGCCCTGGTCGCGGTAGGACTCGTCGATGCCGATGTAACGGAAGAAGGCGTCCGAGTTGTCGCCAAACACCAGCAGGTAGCAGGACTCGCTCATGTGGCCGTTGTAGTCCACCCAGTCCCACACCACATGGGGACGGTGCAGGCACAGCGGCGCGTCAATCGGGGCCGCCGGGTCC
>CAIOUR010000201.1 GCA_903861575.1 uncultured beta proteobacterium
ATTCGGCACTCTCAATAACGGAGCGATTTTACTGGCATGCCCTAATCGCCACTGCTGCAACCAATAAACCCACGACCTCCCGACGACATCGACGGAACCCTCCAACACCCGCTGGGTAAACCGCTTCGACAACAGGCACCGGCTTCCGTTCACCAAAAAGCCGCTTTGCATCAAGCGCCGGTGCTGCGCGATGAAGTCAACGTCCGGCACGCAATCGCCATCCAACAAAATCAAATAAGCGCCGCGGGTCTGAGCCACCCCGAGATTGCGGGCGCGCGCCACAGTAAATCCCACATCCGGGTGCCAGACATGTGCCACCGCAAAGCTGCACCCCTGCGCCACTGCCTGGATATGAGAGCGGTGCGCCGTTTGCGATCCATCATCGGCGATCACTACTTCAAAGTCCCTATCGGTCTGCCGCTGCAAAGCCCGTAAAACCACCGCCAGAGCATCGCTGCGGTTGTAAGTGGTCAGAACGACGGAAATCAAAGGCTTAGCGGGCATGTTGGAATAGACTTACCGGGATTTTCATCCTAACACCCATGTCGCTCGTATCGGTCTACATCATTGCTTACAACGAAGCTGAAAAGGTGCGCGCCACTGTCGAGAGTGCGTTATGGGCAGACGAGGTCATCGTGGTCGACTCATGGAGCACGGACGGTACCGCAGAAATTGCCGCCAGTCTGGGCGCACGGGTGGTCCAGGTCACGTTCACCGGGTTTGGTGATTTGCGCAACCACGCCCTTGATGCTTGCACGCACCCCTGGATATTCAGCCTGGATGCAGACGAACGCTGCACCCCGGAGGTGGCGGCAGAGATTCGCGCGATCACACAGCAACCCGACGCAGCAGATGCCTACTGGGTGCCACGGCGTAATTTTTTTATGGGCCGCTGGATCCGGCACTCCGGCTGGTACCCTAACTTTCGCCAGCCGCAACTGTTTCGCCAAGGCGCTCTGCGCTATGACGCGCAACCCGTGCACGAAGGTTTTGTGCTGAACACGCAGCGTCCATTGGGTACTCTTCAAAACGCTATCTGGCAATTCCCGTTTAAAGATATGGGGGAATTGCTGCACAAAGCGAACCGCTACTCCACACTGGGTGCGCAAAAAATCGCTCACAAAAAAGTGAGCATGGGTGGCGCGCTTGCGCACGGCGTGTGGGCGTTTGTGAAGCACTACGTCTTTAAAGCGGGTTTTCTGGATGGTTGGCCCGGATTTGTGATAGCACTGGGAAATTTTGAGGGAACCTTTTACCGGTATCTGAAGGCCTATGAAATCCAGCAAGGCGCGCGCTGGGATGCGCCGTCTGGCAAACCTCCTGTCGCATGATGGACGGAGACGCTTTGGAATCCAAGTGGCTTGGGGTGCTGCGTCGGATGTCCGTTGGGGCATTGGCGGTCTCGGTGTCGTTGCCCATGGGCTTTATCAGCGCGTCCAAGATCCTTTTGCTACTGACGGGAATCGCCGTTTTTTCGGGCTGCAACCCCCGACCCCTGGGTTGGCGTGTCAAGCGACTGCCCGTAAATACGTGGGTCTACCTTGGTCTGTTGGCGATCCTGGCGAGCAGTTTGTGGACGCAAGCCTCTGATGCTTTGATGTGGAAGTCTGTAAGCCGCCACAGCACATTGCTGCTCATTCCGCTGATTTATTTCATGGTCAAAACCAAAGACGAAGCGTATTGGGCCTTACGTTGCTATGCATTGGGACAACTGTGTGTTCTGGCATCTTCGTGGGCCCTGTTTGCGGGAATACATATTCCATGGCAAACCGCCGACATTGGAAACTCTGGAAATAACTTTGCCACGTTTTCCAGCTATCTGGATCAATCCATCATGGCCAGCTTATTCGCGGCAATACTGTGGCATCAGCAAGCCTTTGTGGCAATTGGTTGGCAGCGTTACTGCGTCAGCCCCGCGTGCTTGGCTGCGCTGGGATGTACATTTTTTTTACTTCCCGGTCGTACTGGTCAACTTGTCGGGCTCGCGATGATTTCCTTGTGGACGCTCTCACTGATACCTTCCCGACTGCGCATTGCTGCCCTCTGTGCGCCGATAGTTCTCACCATGGGTTTTTTGGTTTTTTCCAATCCGGTACATGACCGCTTTGAAGCCTCTTGGGCGGAGGCGCGTGCTTACATGCACGGAGACGCGAGTCCTACGTCCATTGGCTTTCGCTTGGAAGCTTGGCGCTCTGCGCTCGTCAGCATTCGTGAGCATCCGTTAACAGGAACAGGTGCCGGTAGCTGGGGGCACCAATACGACTCCATCCAAAAAGCAGCCGGACGCCCGAATGAAAATCCGACGGACGGCAATCCCCACCAAGAATTCCTGCTTTGGGGGGTAGAACTGGGCTTGGGGGGCATCGCGATACTGCTTGGAATTTTGGCCTCCATCTTCCAACTGAGCCTGCGCATGGAAACTGCATCGCGTCGAGCGACCCAATCCGCCCTTCTCGCAACCGTCATTGCCTGCCTGTTCAACTGCGCACTGTATGACGCGCTGATCGGGGACTACCTATGTGTCACGCTGGCTCTGTGCCTGGCGGCAGGCCTGAAACCATGCGATGAACACAGGACATACGCTTAAATCTGCGAGCCTCGGCGGTCCTCGTAATCCGTAAAGCACTTCAAGAGCAAGTGCACCCAAGTGGTGGACCGGCTCACGAGCACGCGGGGCAGCGTGAGTGCCCCCCCTCGGATGGGAACCTGGACCCGGCCCCGCTGGGTCGTGGTTGCACTGGCATAGGCTGCTTGGGCCGTTCGGTCTAAGCTGGCTGCGTGGAGTCGCCCATACGGATAGCAAAAATGCTGCACGCCGCCTGGCTGACGTACCATAGCCTCCAGCAGACGGCGTGACCCGTCAACCTCCAGGACCAGATTTTGCGGATCGCAAGCGGTCAAATCCACGTGGTGGCTGGTGTGCGAGCCAACTTCCTGACCCGCGTCGATCCAGGCTTGTAATTGCGCCTTGTCCATCAGTGGAACCTGTCCGATACCCTGATCAAGATCCCAGATATTGGATTGTCCGACGCGGGCTGCCACGGCGTAACAGGTGGAGCTGAACCGGAGCCGGCGCAACACTGGAAGCGCATGATGGAAATTGTTCTGGTACCCATCGTCAAAAGTAATACCGAAGACTTTCCCCTGCTTCTCCCCTCTCAAATACGGCATCAATGCACCCATGGACAAACCTTGGTAACCCAAAAAGTACATCAGCCACATGTGCCGGGAAAAAGTGCCTGGGCTCACCACCAAGCCCCGCAGCGGAGTGCCCTTGGGGGGTGCTACGTCAATCTGGTGGTACATCAGAATCGGAATGCGCACGCAGCTCATGCTGAAATTCCCCTCAGCCCGGCATACAAGCTCTCGTGTCTCTGCGCAACGCGGCCCCAAGTACGCAGGGCCGCAAATGCAACACCGTTCTCTCCCAGTCGCTGTCGCAAATCGGCTGATTCGTGGAGCTGACCCATCGCCTGCGCAAGGGCGTGTGCGTCATGAGGATCTTGCAACAACCATGCGTTTACACCATGGGTCAATTCTGCGGAAATACCGCAATACGCTGATTGACTGACGATCACCGGCAAGGCATGCGACAGAGCCTCTAGCACCACCATCGCATAGGTGTCTTCCAGGGTGGGATGAACCAGAATATCTGCGGCTGTGTACGCAACGGCGACATCCTCCCGCGCGCCCAAAAAGTACAACTGCGACGCTACCCCCAGCGCTCGGGCCATACCGTCCCAAACCGCACGTTGCCCAGCATGCCCGACGACCGCAACGAAAACAGACGGATCAGACAGCACGGCTAAGGCCTCGATCACGCACCCCAACCCCTTTTTTCGCAAATCATTTCCGATCAGGAGCAAACACCGCCCTTGCGCGGGCAAACCCAGCGCTGCACGCGCAGCCAGGCGCTCCTGAGCGGACGCAGCGCCCGCAACAGCCGCGATGCCGGGCGGAATCACATGCATCGCACGATCAGAACCCTTGAAAGTCTGGGCAACGATCGCGCGCAAAGTTTCAGAAACGGCGACATAAGCACGCCCATCAGCTTGAAACCGAGAACGCTCCAACCCCAGGTGCGCCAATAAACGAGGACTACTCGCAATACCGAGCAGCGCCCAAAGCCGCTTCGGACCGGCTTTTTCGCGCAGCAAGGTGTATCGCATTGGCAAGACATGCAAGGTCTGCACCTGACCATGCCAGAGATTTTCATGCGAATGCACCACGTCGTAGCCTTGCCGCGTTAGAAGCCACGTTGCACAGGCGAACAGTAGTTGGTTGATCCAACGGGGACGTCTCAAAGCCCAAGCAACCCGGTGGTAATGCAGCTTGGGAAGCACAGTGCCCACCGTTTGCGAAAAAATATGAACATCATGCTGTTCACACAGTTGTTCGGCCAATGCCACTGCATACCTTTCGGCGCCTCCGCCCTTAGTATCGAAGTTCTTGGTCAAAAATGCAATGCGAAGTCGTTGCAAGAGCGCCTCACAACAACACAATATCGTACTTTTCCTGCGCCACACCGGCCTCACTTTGCAAGGAAATCGGTTTCCCAATAAAGCTACTCAGACCTTCAAGGTGCTGACGCTCCTCGTCCAAAAAAAGCTCAATCACTTTGGGTGAGGCGACGATGCGGAACTCGCGCGGATTGAACTGCCGGGCCTCGCGCAGGATTTCACGAAAAATATCGTAGGCCACGGTACGCACGGTTTTGACTTTGCCCTTGCCCTGGCACTCAGCACACGGCTCACACAGCATATGGGCCAGCGATTCGCGGGTGCGCTTGCGCGTCATCTCCACTAAACCCAGCTGCGAAAAACCACCGAGCGTCGTCTTGACCCGGTCGCGCTGTAGTTGCTGGCGCAAAGCGTCCAGCACCTGCGCGCGGTGGTCTTCGCGCACCATGTCGATGAAGTCCGCAATAACAATGCCACCCAAATTGCGCAGCCGCAATTGGCGGGCAATCGCGTGGGCTGCCTCTAAGTTGGTCTTGAAAATCGTGTCATCGAAATTGCGCGCACCCACAAAACCGCCGGTGTTCACGTCAATCGTCGTCAGCGCCTCGGTCTGGTCAATAACCAGGTAGCCGCCGGACTTCAAATCCACCCGCCGCGCCAGCGCCCGGGCGATGTCCTCATCGATGCCAAACAAATCAAATATCGGTCGCTCGCCCTTGTAGCGCTGCAACTTCGCAGCAGCTGCAGGCATGAACTCCAAGCCGAAAGCCTTGAGCGCTTCGCACTGTTCACCGGAATCTACCCGGATCACCTGCGTAGTCTCGCCCACCAGATCGCGCAGAACCCGCTGCATCAAACTTAAATCCTGGTGCAACAGGCTGGATGGGGGAAGGCGCATGCTGGCCATCTTGATCCGTGTCCAGGCTTTGCGTAAGTAGGCAATGTCATCAGCCAACTCTGCGTCGCTCGCATCCTCGGCGTTAGTGCGCAGAATAAAGCCGCCGCCCTCGCCGCCAGCCAATGCCTGCATCCTTGTGCGGAGGTGCTCGCGCTGTTCCAGTGGAATTTTTTGCGACACGCCGATATGGTCGTCCTGCGGCAGAAAGACCAACATGCGCCCGGCAATGCTGATTTGCGTCGACAGGCGCGCACCCTTGCTTCCCATCGGGTCCTTCAAAACCTGCACCATCAGGCTCTGACCCTCGAAAACCTGCCGCTCAATCGGAATCTGCCCTTGCGCGCTGCGCGCTGCGCTAATGGTCTCACCCTCCACGGGTGGATGCCAGACATCGGCCACATGCAAAAACGCCGCCCGCTCCATTCCGATATCAATGAACGCGGACTGCATACCAGGCAATACACGCTGCACCTTGCCCAAATACACATTGCCCACGAGGCCACGCTCCAAGGTACGCTCAACATGCAATTCCTGCAAGGCACCGTTTTCCACCACGGCAACGCGTGTCTCCTGCGGGGACCAATTGATCAGAATGTCTTGGAGCATAGGGTTCAGCCAAACTGCCGCAGCGCCTGCGCGGTCTCATGCAGCGGCAGTCCCATGATGCCAGAGTAACTCCCGCTGATGCGCGCAATATACGCCGCTGCCAAGCCCTGCACCGCATAGGCCCCGGCCTTCCCCATAGGCTCGCCGCTGGCAACATAACTTTCAATGTCCGCCGCGCTCATGGGACCAAAACGCACCTGCGATACCGACAACACCTGCACCACGCGCGCGCCCTGCCCCACCGCCACGGCGGTCAGCACCCGGTGGTTGCGTCCGGACAAACGCCCCAGCATGCGCACGGCATCCACCGTATCGCGCGGTTTACCCAGAATTGATCGCCCCAGCGCCACCGTGGTGTCTGCGCACAAGATCGGCGCATCAGGCAAACCGCGCATTAGCCGCCGGCGCATCGCCGCTTCCAGCTTTAAACGTGTCACACGCTTCACATAGTCGGCAGGCGCTTCGCGGGGCAGCACCGCTTCGAGCGCCTCCGCGTCTTCGTCAGACGACGGCAACAAGAGGTTGTGGCGCACGCCAAGCTGCTCCAGCAACTGGCTGCGCCGCGGGCTTTGCGAGGCGAGGTACACCATGGGTGGGTTCAAGTCACTCATTCGCGGTGGTACGGGTGCTTAGCGTTGATCGACCATGCCCGGTACAACTGCTCGATCAGCAGAACGCGGACAAAAGCGTGCGGCAGCGTCAAGTCGGACAGGCGTATGCGCTCATGCGCGGCCTCACGCAGAGCCGGGTCCAGCCCGTCAGGGCCGCCGATCAGCAGCGCGACGTCCCCCTGCTCCTGCCACGAAGTCAGGCGCCGAGCCAGGGCCTGGGTGCCCATTGCCTCGCCGCGTTCGTCCAGCGCTACGGTGCGCGCGCCTTTGGGTATCGCCGCCTCGATGCGCGCGCGCTCGGCGGCGTACAAAGTCTCCAACGTTTTGGAACCGCGCGGCTCGGTTTTCACGGCCTTCAGTTCGACGCGGATCTCCGGGGGAAAGCGTTTGGCGTAATCGTCCCAGGCGGTCTGCGCCCAATCGGGCACCCTTTGCCCTACCGCCACAATGCGCAGCAGCACAGCGGGCTAGGCCTTGCGGGGCGCAGCTTTGGTAGCAGCTGGCTTGCGAACCGGCGCCTTAACCGCCAGGGACTTGCGCGGCGCCGCCGACTTGCTAACTGCCGTCTTGGCAGGCGCCGCCTTGCGGGCCACCTTCTTAGCCGGCGCGTTCACGACCACGACGGGCACCTTCGCGGTTCGCGCAGCTGCGGGTTTCGCAGCAGACTTTGCGGCCTTCTTGGCCGGTGCCTTCTTTGCCGCGGTTTGGGCAGCCGCTTTTTTCAGCGCCGCCTTGGATGGGAATGCTTCAGCCACACCCGCCTTGGCGGCACTGGAGCGACGCAAAGATGGCGTAGGCGGCACCTTGCCAGCCGGCTTGGGAACCGCTGCGACTTCTGCCTTCACCAGGCCGGGTTTTTCAGCGCCGAGTTTGAGACGCACGGGCTTCTCGCCCCACAGCTCTTCCAGCCGGTAATAGCTGCGGAATATGGGCTGCATCACATGCACCACCACCTGGCCACAGTCCACGATGATCCATTCCCCATTCCCTTCGCCCTCGATGCGCGGCTTGGGGAAGCCGGCCTTACGCACGGCGTCCACCACGCTGGACGCCAAGGCTTTGGTCTGCCGGTTCGAGGTGCCGGAGGCCACCACCACCCGCTCAAACAAGGACGACAGCACTTCGGTATCAAAGACCTGGATGTCTTGCGCCTTCACATCCTCCAGGCCATCGACGACGGCGCGCTGCAGTTTTTGAACGTCCTTCTTTGCGCCGGATACGCTGGAGGTGGGTGCGGGAGTCTTCTTGGTAGTCATCAATCTGGGGTCTCATTGGACGAAATGGTGGCGTAAAGCCGGTGCTGGGCAATATAACGCGCTACGGCGGGGGCAAGCAGGGCGCTGGTATCGCCTTTCGCAGCGACCGCCGCGCGGACCGCTGAGGAGCTGACATCCATCAGGGGCATAGGCACTGGCAGCACGTGCTCGGGCAACTGGTCCTCGGACCCGGCGCGGGCGGCCACGCACAGGGTGGCCAGCTGCGGCAGCGTATCGGCGCGGCTCCAAGTTTCCAGGCGCTGCGCCTGGTCTTGGCCCATCAGCAAGAAAAATTCTGCACCCGGATAGGCCTGGTGCAGCGCTTCCAAGGTGTCCACGGTGTAACTCGGTCCGCCGCGCCGGATTTCGCAATCGTCGACCCGCGCGCGCGGCATATCTCCGAAGGCCCATGCACACATCGCCAGACGGTGTTGCGCAGCACTGAGCGGGCGGCTTTTGTGCCAGGCCGTGCCGGTCGGCACCACCAGCAGGAGGTCCAAATTGAGATGCGCAAGTGCGGCCAGGGTCAGCGCGGTGTGGCCGCGATGTGGTGGATCAAAAGAGCCACCGAACACACCGATATGCCGTGGCGGCGCCGGCTGCGTGCTCATGCGCAAACCGCCATCAGGCTTTGATGGCGCGGTGGCCGATGTCATGGCGCATCTGAGCGCCATCGAATGCGATCGCGGCAGCCATGCGGTAAGCGCGCTGTTGAGCGGCTTTCACGGTATCCGCCAGCGCAGTCACGCACAGCACCCGCCCGCCGCTGGTTCGCAACACACCATCCTGCAGCGCCGTGCCGGCATGAAAGACCACCCCGCCCTCTTCTTCGGGCGCAATCCCGTGAATCGCGTCGCCCTTGCGCACCTGCTCCGGGTAACCGTGCGCCGCCATGACCACGCCTAACGCCGTGCGCCGGTCCCATTGCAGCGTCAGCTCCGGGTCCAGCCCGCCGGGCTCACTCGCGGCGAACAACACATCGAGCAAATCGGTCTTGAGCCGCATCATGATGGGCTGGGTCTCGGGGTCACCCATGCGGCAGTTGAATTCCAGCGTCTTCACGCCGCCCTGCGCGTCCACCATCAAACCGGCATACAGGAACCCGGAAAACGGAATGCCGTCCTGCTCCATGCCGCGCACCGTGGGCAATATCACCTCGCGCATGGCGCGGGCGTGCACCGCTGGTGTGACCACGGGAGCTGGCGAATACGCGCCCATGCCGCCGGTGTTAGGGCCCTGGTCGCCGTCGCGCAGGCGCTTGTGGTCCTGGCTGGTGGCCAGCGGCAGCACATGCTTGCCGTCGCAGATGACGATGAAACTGGCTTCCTCGCCCTGCAAAAATTCCTCGATGACCACGCGGGCCTGGCCCTCACCTGCGGATGCCGACGGGCCGCTGTCGCCCAGCATGAAATCAATCGCATCGTGCGCCTGCGCAAGGGTTTCGGCCACCACCACGCCTTTACCAGCGGCCAGACCGTCGGCCTTCACCACAATCGGCGCGCCCTGCGCATCCACATAAGCGTGCGCCGCAGCGGCCTCACTGAATGTGGCAAACGCTGCGGTCGGAATCGCGTGGCGCTGCATAAAAGCTTTAGAGAAAGCTTTGGAACTCTCCAACTGCGCTGCCGCCTGCGTCGGCCCGAAGATGCGCGAACCCGCTGCGCGGAAGGTATCGACCACGCCTGCTGCAAGAGGCACCTCAGGGCCGACCACGGTCAGGCCGATTTTTTCTTTCACGGCCCAGGCACAAAGTTCAGCGATATCCGTAATCGGCAGGTTTCGCAGACGCTTGTCGGCTGCGGTGCCGCCATTGCCCGGCGCCACAAAAACGGTTTGCACTTTGGACGACTGCGCCAGCTTCCAGGCCAGCGCATGCTCACGGCCACCGCCGCCGATGACCAGAACTTTCATAGGGCGGCGTTGTGGAAGATTTCTTGCGTATCGTCCAGGTCTTCCAGTACATCCAGCAGCTTTTGCATCCGCACGGCATCCTCGCCTTCGAGCTCAATGGTGTTTTGCGCGCGCATCGTGATCGCGGACTCTTCCGCCACCAGACCGGCGGCTTGCAGGGCATTCTTCACCGCCTCGAAATCGCCCGCAGCGGTCAGCACCTCGATCACGCCATCGTCATGGGTGACCACATCTTCGGCACCGGCTTCGAGCGCGACTTCCATCACGCGGTCTTCGCTGGTTCCCGGGGCAAAAATGAGCTGCCCGCAATGCTGGAACTGAAACGCCACCGAACCTTCCGCGCCCATATTGCCGCCGTGTTTGCTCAGCGCGTGGCGCACTTCGGCCACGGTGCGCACCCGGTTGTCGGTCATGGTGTCAATGATGATGGCCGCGCCGCCGATGCCGTAGCCTTCGTAGCGGATTTCTTCGTAGCTCACGCCTTCCTGGTTGCCGGTGGCCTTGTCGATGTTGTACTTGATGCGATCGGCGGGCATATTGGCCGCCTTGGCCCGCTCCACTGCGAGGCGCAGGCGCGGGTTCATGCTCAAGTCACCGCCTGCCGCGCGGGCCGCTACCGTGATCTCGCGGATGATGCGGGTCCAGACCTTGCCCCGCTTTTCGTCCTGCCGACCTTTACGGTGCTGAATGTTGGCCCATTTGCTATGTCCTGCCACGCCACTGTCCTTTGTAAAAATACCGCAAAGCGCAGCAGGCATTGTACTTTTCGCTACCTGCGCCGAGCTGCACGCACTCCGTCCAGCGCGCCCACGCTGCGCAAAACCCGCCCCAGGCGCGCGGCGTCCGGCACTTCGACCGTGAAAGTCATCCAGGCAATCGACTTGATGGTCTGGGTTTGCACACCGATCACATTCATTTTTTCCTTGGTGAAAACCTCGGAGATGTCACGCAGCAAACCCTGTCGGTCAACCGCTTCCACCGATATGTCGACCGGATACACCGGGCTACCCTGGCCCGCGGCGCTCTCTTTGGCACCGGACGCAGGCGGGGCGCTCCATTGCACTTCAATCACCCGGTCGCCGCTGCGGCCCACCATATTGCGCAGGTTGGAGCAATCGGCCCGGTGCACGCTCACGCCTTTGCCCCGGGTGACAAAGCCGCTGATGGGATCGGGTGGTGCCGGTTTGCAACACTTGGCGAGTTGGGTCATCAGCGAATCCACCCCCACCACCAGCACCCCGCCTTTGCCCGCCGCATGGCTGCGCGGTTTGCGCAAGTGCACGGTGTCGTCCAGCGCCTGCACCGGTTCGGGCGGGCGCAAAACAATCTCGATATTGCGTAGCGAAAATTCGTCCTTGCCCACCACCTCAAACAAGTCGTCGGCGCTGTTAAAACCCAGTTGCGCGGCCAGGTCGTCCAGCCGCACGGCGGTTTTGCCTTCGCGCTGCAGCAGTTTCTCCACTGCCTCGCGGCCCTTGGCCACGGTCTCGGTCAAGGCCTGCGCGTTGAACCAGGCCCGCACTTTGGCGCGGGCGCGCTGGCTGTTCAAAAAACCCAGCTCGGCGTTGAGCCAGTCGCGCGAAGGCCCGCCTTCTTTGGCGGTGATGATGTCCACCGTCTGGCCGTTGCGCAGCGGGGTGCTCAGCGGAACCAAGTGCCCGTCCACCCGCGCGCCACGGCAGCGGTGGCCCACGTTGGTGTGCACGCTGTAGGCAAAGTCCACCGCCGTCGCGCCCTGCACCAGCTCGATCACCGCCGCATCGGGCGTGAGCACATAAATACGGTCGTCCAGCGCAGGCGCATCCGGTATGTCCCTGGCTGCCCCGGCCTCGCCACCCGCAATATCGCGCTCCCAGGCCAGCAGTTGGCGCAGCACGGCAATCTTGGCCTCATACGGACTGCTCGCGCTCACCCCCGCATAGCCTCTGACGCCGGCCTCCTTGTAGGCCCAGTGCGCGGCCACACCGTGCTCGGCGTGTTGGTGCATCGCCTCGGTACGAATCTGCACCTCAATCGGCCCGCCCGCCGCATCGCGCACCACCGTGTGCAGCGACTGGTAGCCGTTGGGCTTGGGGCGGGCGATGTAGTCGTCAAATTCCTCGGTGATCGGGCTGAAGCGCGTGTGCACCCAGCTCAGCGCCGCGTAGCAGGCCGCCACGTCGGCGACGATGATGCGCAGTGCCCGGATGTCATACACCCGCTCAAAACGCAGGCCCTTGCCCCGCATTTTTTTGACGATGCTGTAAATGTTTTTGGGCCGCCCTTGCACCTGCGCTGCAATGCCCTGCCCGGCCAGCTCGGACGCCAGCTCGGTGCGCAGCTTCTCGACCGCCGCCTCACGCTCAGCCCGCTTCTCGTCGAGCTGCTTAGCCACATCGTGGTACGTCTGCGGCTCCAGAAAACGGAAGGCCAGATCCTCCACGGCCCACTTCACCTGCCAGATGCCCAGCCGGTTGGCCAAGGGCGCAAACACATTCAAAGATTCCTGCGCCAAGCCGGGCGGCACCGGCAGCTTGCTGGCGGCGAAGTGGCGCAGTGTTTGCAAACGCGACGCCAGGCGCAGCATCACCACCCGCAGGTCGCGCGAAAAAGCCAGCAGCATCTTGCGCACGCTCTCGGTCTGCGCGGCCTGGGTATGCGCTTGCGGCGCATGGCTGGCGGCGTTCTGGGCAATGCGCGCCATGCGCTGCAAACGCACCAGCTTGGTCGTCTCCAAAGCCAATGCCGCCAGGCCTTCACCAAAGCCCTTGGTAATCACCTCCTGCGGCTTGTTCAGGTGGTCGCAGGTGTAGACCAAATAGGCCGCCGCCTGCATGGTGGGCGAGGCACCCATAGCCGCCAGGATGGCGGACACGCCATCGGCATGCGCCAGCACTTCCTCACCCGTATCGAGCAAGGCCCCAGCCAGCAGCGGCTCGGCAAACGCGCGGGCCCGCACCAGCGCCCCGTCCACTTCCGGCTGGGCCGCAGCCAACGCCGCGATCAGCGTGGTAGCAGCCTCATCAGCAGGGGCGACAGCCTGGGATTGCACGCGACTTCAGGCAAACAAAAAGTCGGCCACCACATCGATCTGATCGGCCGCAATCA
>CAIOUR010000202.1 GCA_903861575.1 uncultured beta proteobacterium
CCCCTGTAGCTTGATTCCGTTGACCAGGTAAATAGCATCGGGGACATGCTCTTTGCGCAGAGCATTGAGAAAGGGATCTTGCAGAAGTTGGCCTTTGTTGGTCACGATATGTTCCGTGTTGGTTTTATTAAACAAGGGTTAACGATAACATACCCCGGCAAAAACACCTGGGAATGCTGGTCTTATTCGGCAAACGGATTTGCTGATGATTTCATTTGTATACGCAGTGGAGTACCTGTCAGGTTGAACGCCTTACGAAACCGCGCCTCTAAAAAACGTTTATAGGTTTCGGTAACATGCTCCAGGGAGTTCCCGTGCACCACAATGATCGGGGGATTCATGCCACCTTGATGCGCGTAACGCAGCTTGGGCCGGTAAGCGCCGTTCTTTTTGGGGGTCTGGAACTGAATGGCCTCCAACAGCAAGCGCGTGAGAACAGGCGTGGACATCTTGCAGTTGGCAGAGCGGTAAGCCTGTGCAATCGAATCCCAAACGGGACCCAAACCCTGCCGCTTTTGCGCAGAAATATAGTGAACGTCGGCGAATTTAAGGAAGACCAGTCGCGTCTCCAGTGAGCGTTTGACCAGCTCGCGCTGGTAGGAATCGACGGCATCCCATTTGTTCACCCCAACCACTACGGCACAACCCGATTCCAAAATGTAGCCAGCGATGTGTGCATCCTGGTCGGTAACGCCCTGCTGCGCATCGATAAGGAGCAAAACCACGTTTGCCGAGGCAATGGCCTGCAAGGTCTTCACCACGGAGAACTTTTCGACCGCCTCAAAAACCTGTCCGCGTCGACGTAAGCCAGCGGTGTCTATCAAGTCAAAGCGCTGCCCGCCGCGTTCAAATGGCACCGTGATGGCGTCGCGCGTAGTTCCAGGCAGGTCGAAGGCCACCAAACGCTCTTCCCCTAACCAGGTGTTGATCAGTGTGGACTTACCGACATTCGGACGGCCGGCCACTGCGAGCCGGATCGCACCACTTTCCGGCTCCGCCTCCGGTTCTTCGTCCGGATCGATACCAAAAGACGCGAAAACCGTATCTAACAAAGAGCGCATCCCCTGGCCATGCGCGGCAGAAATCGGTAGGACCTCGCCCAAGCCGAGCTCAAAAAACTCGCCAAGTTGCAGCCCCTGCGTCATACCCTCAGCCTTGTTGGCCACAAGTACGCAGATTTTTCCCAAACGCCGCAGGTACTTGGCGATTTCATGGTCCTGCACCGACAACCCATTGCGGGCATCAACGACAAAAACCACGGCATCCGCTTCCGCCACGGCCTGACGTGTTTGCTTCGCCATTTCCTTATAAATGCCGCTCACTGCATCGGGCTCGAAGCCACCAGTGTCCACGACGATGAATTCGCGCTGGCCGTGTTTGGCATTTCCGTAGTGGCGATCACGCGTTAAACCAGCCAAGTCCGCCACGATGGCATCGCGCGACTTGGTCAAACGGTTAAACAAAGTCGATTTGCCCACGTTGGCACGCCCGACAAGGGCAATCACGGGCATCATCGTCAAGGGCCTTTCAATCAGCCGCGTAGGCGTACAGCCCACCGCGCTGCGTGATCAGAACCAGATTTTTTCCAGCCACTACAGGACCCAAGGTCACGCCGGAGTCGTCGCTCATCAGTCGGTTCATGAGAGATCCATCGTGTAGGTCCAAGAAATGCACGAAGCCATCCCGGTCACCAAAAACCATACTACGCCCCCAAACCACCGGCGCACTCAGGCCGCGAAAACGGAAATTCTCGCTGCTCCACAACACCTCACCGCTCACACGCTGCCAAGCGCGCAAACGTCCATCGGCTTCGGTTCCTAACACCGCATCGGCGTCACCAGCGAGCCCTGTGTATCCGTTCGCGGTGCGGCTCCACAGCAGCCGTCCATTGTTGCCGTCCACACAACCCACCGCGGATTGGAACGCCCGCAGGCATACCGCGCTACCCCGGCGACTGCTCCCCGCAACGATGTCGGCTAGACGTTCCACCTCGTTGGTTCCCCTTACGTTAGCCAAAGGAACTTCCCATCGGGTGCTGCCGTTTTGCGGATTCAAACCCGCAACGCGCCCACCTAAGCCCACCACCAGCGTATCCCCTACTGCCGACAGGAAGCCCGCCCGCGCCAGGATCAAAGGCTCCCCGGTGCGCTGCTGCTGCCATAGTTTTTGCCCAGTTGCCGCGTCGTAGGCGCTGATCATCCGATCACCGCTTAGAACAAAAACCCGCCCGCCAGCAACCAGCGGAGCCGTCAAAACCAATGCCTGAACGTTGGTGCGCCAGACTTCCTTGCCTTGCTCCAGCAATACGAGTGCATTACCTTGGGTCACGAGTGCCATACGCGCGGCATCACCACCCAAGCCTGATGTGATCGCGGCACCCACATCGACACGCCAGTTCTCGGTCCCGGTGGCGGCACTCCATGAGGCAATCTGGCCTCCTTTGGTCATAACCAAAACGTCCGATCCGTCCGTCTTGATATCCAGAGGCTCCTCTCCAAGCGCTTTCGGGTTACTCCAAAGCAGCCGGACCGGCAAGCTCGCGGGGTTGGCGCCGAGCGCCGCCGGTTTGGGCTTTTCCGGGCCCGCGCAGGCCCCCAAAAGCAGGGCAACCAGTACCACTGACAACAGCAAAAAAAACGGTGACCTGCACCGCGTAGCGAAGCGAGGCATCAACCGGCCCCAGGAGCGCCGGGGGGTTCTACGCCCAAGGCGTTGAGCTTGACCTTAACAAGCCGCCGGTATTCCGACGCGGCTTCCATCGAGGAGAACGCTTTCAGGTAAGC
>CAIOUR010000203.1 GCA_903861575.1 uncultured beta proteobacterium
CGCCTCGGCTTCTGGCTATGCGCAGCACTCGGGGCCGGGCTGGTTATGGTTTTTTCCGCACTACGTGCTAACGCACAAGGCCACAGCCTGGGTCTGGAATGGGCGGACGCCTTGCTACTGGGCGCCGTACTGGCCGCCTCCATGGGCTACGTCTATGGCGCAAAAGTGACGCCCGGCCTCGGTGCGGAGCGCGTTATTTGCTGGGTCTGCGTAATGGCACTGCCGGTGACGATTCCTGGCGCGCTGCTGACTTGGCCCGAGCAGCCGGTCCCGTTATCCGCCTGGATCGGACTGGCGTATGTAGGTATTTTTTCGATGTGGGCCGGGTTTTTTGCCTGGTTTCGCGGATTGGCGATTGGCGGTGCGCTGCGGGTCAGCCAAGTGCAACTGCTGCAACCCTTTATCTCCATCGTGGCCGGGGTTTTGATTCTGGGCGAAGGCTTTGAAACGCTGACCCTGGGTTTTGCATTCGCTGTGGTCCTCACGGTTTTTCTGGGCCGGCGCTTCACACAACCGGCTGCGTCCGCAAGCCCAGCCGCCGCTGGTCCGACGCCGCCATGAACCACGACGTTCTGATTGCCGCGAGCCTGTTTTCGTTTGTCAGCTCGATCACCCCCGGGCCGAACAACATGATGATGCTGGCCTCCGGCGTGAATTTCGGCTTTCGCCGCAGCGTTCCGCACTGGCTGGGGATTTGCGGCGGCTTCACCTTCATGCTCTGCGCTGTAGGGTTGGGCTTGCACACGCTGCTGGCCGAGCACCCTGCGCTTTACGACGTACTGCGCTACGCCGGATCCGCCTACCTGGTCTGGATGGCCTGGCGGCTGGCTACGGCGACCGCGGCACCGGTTGCGCAGGACGAGGACGCGCTTGCGAGCGAAGCCCGTCCCTTGGGCGTGTGGGGCGCTGCGGCCTTTCAGTGGGTGAACCCCAAAGCCTGGGTGATGGCCGTGACCGCCATGAGCACCTACCTGCCCGCACGCGCGCAGCCCTACGATGTGCTGGCGCTAGCGCTCTTGTTCGGCGTGATCAACCTGCCCTGTGTGGCTTGCTGGGCCGGCGGCGGGGCGGCACTGCGGCGCTTTCTGCAAGACCCGCTGCGTCTGCGCATCTTCAACATCAGTATGGCGCTGGCCTTGTTGGCCTCGCTGTATCCGATGCTGGTGACCTGAACGCGGGGCGCTTTGGGCGCGCGCAAGCTACATGCTGCGCCGGTACTGCCCGCCCACCTCAAACAGCGCATTCGTGATCTGCCCGAGTGAACAGACGCGCACGGCGTGCATCAGCACCTCAAACACATTCTCGTTGGCGATCACCGCCTGCTGCAGGCGCTCCAGCATCTGCAGGGCCTGGGTAGCGTGGGCGGCTTGGAAGGCGTGCAGGCGGTTGAGCTGGCTTTGCTTTTCTTCGTCGGTGCTGCGCGCGAGTTCCAGCTTTTGCGGTACCGCATCGCCATGAGGGTTGCGGAAGGTGTTGACGCCGATGATGGGCAGCTCGCCGGTGTGCTTAAGCATTTCGTAGTGCATGGACTCGTCTTGGATCTTGCCGCGCTGGTAGCCGGTTTCCATGGCCCCAAGCACACCGCCGCGCTCGGCGATTTTTTCAAACTCGGCCAGCACCGCTTCTTCGACCAGTTCGGTCAACTCTTCAATGATGAAACTGCCCTGCGAAGGGTTCTCGTTTTTAGCCAAGCCCCATTCGCGGTTGATGATGAGCTGGATCGCCATGGCGCGACGCACGCTGTCTTCGGTGGGCGTGGTGATGGCCTCATCGAACGCATTGGTGTGCAGGCTGTTGCAGTTGTCGTAAATCGCGATCAGCGCTTGCAGGGTAGTGCGGATGTCGTTGAACTGCACCTCTTGCGCATGCAGGCTGCGCCCGCTGGTTTGGATGTGGTATTTCAGTTTCTGGCTGCGCTCGTTCGCGCCGTATTTTTCTTTCATCGCCACGGCCCAAATGCGGCGCGCCACACGGCCCATCACGGTGTATTCCGGGTCCATGCCGTTGCTGAAGAAGAAGCTCAGGTTCGGCGCAAAGTCATCGATGTGCATGCCGCGCGCCAAATAAGCCTCCACAAACGTAAAGCCGTTGGACAAGGTGAAAGCCAACTGGCTGATCGGGTTGGCTCCGGCCTCGGCGATGTGGTAACCGCTGATGGACACGCTGTAGAAATTGCGCACCTGGTGGTCCACAAAGTACTGCGCCACGTCGCCCATGACTTTGAGCGAAAACTCCGTAGAAAAAATGCAGGTGTTCTGGCCCTGGTCTTCTTTCAGGATGTCGGCTTGCACCGTGCCGCGCACGTTTTGCAAAACCCAGGCGCGTGCGGCTTCGGCCTCTTGCGCAGTGGGCTCGCGGCCCAGCTCCGCCCGCAGCGCATCCATCTTCTGGTCGATCGCCGTGTTCATGAACATGGCCAGGATCGTCGGCGCGGGCCCGTTGATGGTCATGCTCACGCTGGTGCTGGGGCTGCACAAATCAAAGCCGCTGTACAAGACTTTCATGTCATTCAGCGTGGCAATGCTGACGCCCGAGTTGCCCACCTTCCCGTAAATATCGGGCCGCGGATCGGGATCGTTGCCGTACAGCGTGACCGAATCAAACGCGGTGGACAAGCGCTTGGCCGGCATGCCGTCGCTGAGCAGCTTGAAACGGGTGTTGGTGCGAAACGCATCGCCCTCACCGGCGAACATGCGCGTAGGGTCTTCGTTCTCGCGCTTAAAGGCAAACGTGCCCGCTGTGTAGGGGTAGTTGCCGGGCAGGTTGTCCAGCATCAGCCATTGCAGGATGTCGCCTTGGTCGTGGTAATTGGGCAGGCTGACTTTGCGGATTGCCGTGCCACTCAGCGATGTGGTGGTCAAGGCAGTGCGGATTTCTTTGTCGCGCACGGTGACCACGTATTCCGTGCCGCTGTAGGCCTGGCGCAAGGCGGGCCAGCTGGCCAGTAGTTGGCGTGCTGCGCCGTCTTGTTGTTGTTCGCGCTGGGCGGCCAGATCGCGGGCGGCTTCTGCGGCACGGGCTTTGCCGGGTTTGCCCACTTCCAACATATCGGCGGCAGCGCGCAGTTGCTGAATCTCCCGCGCCAGTTGCCCCTGCGCATGGGCGCGGGCTTTGTAGCCCCGCACGGTATCGCTGATTTCAGCCAGATACCGGGTACGCGCGGCGGGCACCACCGGCATCTGGTTGCTGCTGTGGCGCACCGCGACCGGTGGCAAACGCCCAGCTTGAAAGGGAACGCCGAGTTCGCCCAGCCGCTCTTTAAGCGCCTGGTACAGGGCAGTCACGCCGTCGTCGTTGAAGCGGGCGGCCATGGTGCCGAACACCGGCATCTGCTCGGTTGGCACGCTCCAGGCTTCGCGGTTGCGCTGCACCTGCTTGGCCACGTCACGCAGCGCGTCGGCAGCGCCTTTTCGGTCGAATTTGTTGATGGCGACAAAAGCCGCAAAGTCCAGCATGTCGATTTTTTCCAACTGGCTGGCCGCGCCGAACTCCGGCGTCATCACGTACATGGGAATGTCGACATGCGGCACGATGGCCGCGTCGCCTTGGCCTATGCCCGAGGTCTCGACGATCACCAGATCAAAGCCCGCCACCTTGCACGCGGCGATGACGTCCGGCAGCGCCGCGCTGATCTCGGAACCGAACTCCCGCGTGGCCAGGCTGCGCATGTAGACCCGCTGCGCGCCCGCGCCGCTGGCCCAGGGGCCGATCGCATTCATGCGGATGCGGTCGCCCAGCAAAGCGCCGCCGCTTTTGCGCCGCGACGGGTCTATGGAAATCAGCGCCACCCGCAAAGCGTCGCCCTGGTCGAGACGGATACGCCGGATCAGCTCGTCGGTCAACGACGATTTGCCCGCGCCGCCGGTTCCGGTCACACCCAGCACCGGCACCTTGACCACTGCAGCACCTTGGCGTAGCGCCTTCAGCATGCTGGCGTCCACCGCGCCGCTTTCACCCGCGCCCTGCCGGTTTTCCAGCGCGGTGATCAATTGCGCCAGCGCGCGCCAGGCGGCTTCGCTGTGGCCACGGATCGCGTCCAGGCTGCGCGGCGCGTGGCCGCTGATGTCGCGGTCGCAGCGCATCACCATCTCGCCAATCATCCCGGCCAGGCCCATGCGCTGCCCGTCTTCGGGGCGGAAAATACGGCTCACGCCGTACGCCTGCAACTCCGCAATTTCGCCGGGCACGATCACCCCGCCGCCGCCCCCAAACACCTGGATCTGCTCGCCCCCGCGCGCGCGCAGCAAATCCATCATGTACTTGAAATACTCCACATGCCCGCCCTGATAAGAGCTCAGCGCAATGCCCTGCGCGTCTTCCTGCAAGGCGGCGCTCACCACCTCATCCACCGAACGGTTATGGCCCAGGTGAATCACCTCCGCGCCCATGCTTTGCAAGATGCGCCGCATGATGTTGATCGCTGCGTCATGCCCGTCAAAGAGGCTGGCGGCAGTGACAAAACGCACCTTGTTGCGGGGGCGGTAGTCGGCAAGGGCTTTGAATTCAGCGGACAAATCGGTCATGGTCGGGCTTCAGTTAGCGGTGTTCAGGTAGGCGGAGCGCAGCGCGGGCAACGCAGGGCGGCGCAGAAGCTTGGCGCTGATTGACGTTAACGTAAACGTCAATCGAGACCGCACTGTAGCGCATCCCGCAGCCAGGGCGCACGCGACGTGCCTGCACGTACACGCTGCCGACACTGGTGATAATGCAAGAAACCACCCGCACCGCATGACTTTTCTCGCCCTGGACATCGGCAACACCCGCTTGAAATGGGCGCATTACGCCGCGGCCACTCCGGGCGCGACGCTGCTGGCCCAAGGCGCGGAGTTTTTGCCCAATATCGACAAACTGGCAGACGGCGCATGGAGCCACATCAGCGCCCCGGCGCATGTGCTGGGCTGCGTGGTCGCCGGGGACGCGGTACGCCGCCGGGTTCGGGACCAGATGGAGATGTGGGACACCACGGCGCAATGGATCGTCCCCACCGAGGCCGAGGCCGGTATCCGCAACGGCTACGACCACCCCAGCCGCCTAGGCGCAGACCGCTGGGTGGCCATGATTGGGGCCTACCACCGCATGTGCGCCGCCGGCCCTGCGCGTCCGCTGGTGGTGGTGATGGTCGGTACGGCGGTCACCGTGGACGCGCTCGACGCGCAAGGACATTTTTTAGGCGGCCTGATCCTCCCCGGCCACGGCATCATGCTGCGCGCGCTCGAGTCCGGCACCGCCGGCCTGCACGTGCCCACCGGCGAAGTGCGCAGCTTTCCCACCAACACCAGCGACGCGCTGACCAGCGGCGGCACCTTTGCCATCGCGGGGGCGATTGAACGCATGGTCCAGCACACGCAGGCGCGCTGCGGCGCCGAGCCGCTGTGCCTGATGACCGGCGGCGCGGCCTGGAAGATGGCTCCCAGCATCACCCATCCTTTTGAGCTGGTCGACAACCTGATTTTTGACGGCCTGCTGCGCATCGCCCGCGACAAATACGCGGTCACCCCTGTCTGAACATCCCTACAAGCCGCCATGCCTATCGCCACCCCAACCGACACACACGAAGTCATCGGCGCCTGCCCACACGACTGCCCTGACACCTGCTCCATGGTCACCACGGTGCGCGATGGCGTCGCTATCAAGGTCCACGGTAACCCGGCGCACCCGCAGACCGGCGGCGCGCTGTGCGCTAAGGTGGCGCGCTACCCCGAACGCACCTACCACCCCGACCGCGTCTTGCAACCCATGCGCCGCGTCGGCCCCAAAGGCGCGGGCCAATTTGAGCCCGTGAGCTGGGACGTGGCGCTGGACGATATTGCCGCGCGCCTGGGCGACCTGGCCGCGCGCGGATTGCAGCAAGCCGTGCTGCCCTACAGCTACGCGGGCACCATGGGCTACGTGCAAGGCGAGGCGATGGCGATACGCTTTTTCAACCGGCTGGGCGCGTCTCAATTGGAGCGCACAGTATGTTCCACAGCGGGCGGACAAGGTCTGGCGTACACCCTGGGCGGCAAAGTCGGCATGCGGGTGGAGAAGTTTGTCGACGCGCGGCTGATCCTGATCTGGGGCAGCAACTCCATTGGCAGCAACCTGCATTTCTGGGCTTACGCCCAAGAGGCCAAACGGCGCGGCGCACGGCTGGTGTGCATTGACCCGCGCCGCACCGAAACCGCCGACAAATGCCACGAACACATCGCCTTGCTGCCGGGTACCGACGCCGCGCTGGCGCTGAGCCTGATGCAGCAGCTCATCACCCACGACTGGCTGGACCACGACTACCTGCGTGAACACACCCTGGGCTGGGAAGACTTGCGCGCACGCGCCCTGGAGTGGCCGCCGGAACGCGCCGCTACGGTCTGCGGTATTGAGGCCGCGCAGATCACAGCGCTGGCTCGGGCATATGGCGAGACCGCGCGCGCCGGGCAGCCGGTGGCCATCCGGCTGAACTACGGCATGCAGCGGGTGCGCGGTGCGGCCAATGCGGTGCGGGCGGTGTGCTGCCTGCCTGCGCTGGTAGGCGCGTGGCGACATGCGGCCGGCGGGCTCTTGCTCACCAGCTCGGGCACGCACAGCAGCAACGACGCGCTGCTGGAACGCCCCGACCTCAGCCCCAACACCCACGAGCGGCTGATCAATATGAACACCATCGGCGACGACTTGCTGCGTCCGACCAGCCCGGAGTTCGGCCCGCGTATCGACGCGGTGGTGGTCTACAACTGCAACCCGCTGGCGATTGCGCCGGACTCCAGCAAAGTGGCCCAGGGCTTTGCCCGCGAAGACCTCTTCACCGTGGTGTTGGAGCACTTTCAAACCGACACCGCCGACTACGCCGATTACCTGCTACCCGCCACTACGCAGTTGGAGCACTGGGACATCCACAGCAGCTACGGCCACACCGATGTGCTGCTCAACCGTCCCAGCATCGCGCCGCTGGGGCAAGCGAAACCCAATACCGAGATCTTCCGGCTGCTCGCCGCGCGCATGGGCTTCACTGAGCCCTGCTTTGCCGATGACGACCTCAGCCTGTGCCGCCAGACCTACGGCGATACAGTGGACTTCGAGGCGCTGCTGCGCGACGGCTTTGTGCACCTGCCCTGGCCGGATGCGCCGTTTGCGCAGGGCGGCTTCCCCACACCCTCAGGTAAATGCGAATTCAGCAGCCCGCGCCTGGCCGCCGCCGGCCACGATCCGCTACCCGATTACCTGCCCAATTACGAGCGCCCCGCACCCGGCGGCCGCTACCCGCTGGCCATGATTTCACCGCCGGGGCGCAATGCGCTCAATTCCAGCTTTGTGAACCTGGCGTTCCTGCATGCGAAGCCCGGTCCGGTGCTCGAAATACACCCGTTAGATGCTGCCGCGCGCGGCATCGCAGACGGCGCGTTGGTGCGCGCTTTCAATGACCGCGGAAGCTACCTGTGCCGCGCCGAGGTCAGCGCGCGGGCAAGGCCCGGCGTGGTGGTGGGGCTGGGTGTGTGGTGGCGCAAGATGGGGCCGGGCGGAACGAATGTGAATGAGCTGACCAGCCAGGCCCTGACCGACTTGGGC
>CAIOUR010000204.1 GCA_903861575.1 uncultured beta proteobacterium
GAGGCATACAACAAGCGCGTCTTGCGCGCTTGCGCGGCTTCGAATAGTTGCAGCGAGACGGCGTAGTTGTTGGCCATCATGAACTTGCCGTTGTGTTCCATCGTGTCGCTGCACGCGCCTTCATGGAAGACCGCTTCGACCTGCCCGAAACGCCCTTGGGCAAAAGCGGTGTAGAAATCAGCAGCATCCACGTAATCGCCAATCGACAGACCTACTAAATTACGAAACTTGTCGCCCTGAGTGAGATCGTCTACGGCAATGATGTCCGTGATTCCGCGCGCGTTCAGACCCTGAATGATGTTGCTGCCAATGAAGCCGGCCGCGCCGGTAACGACGATGCGCGTCATGCCGCTAACTCCTGGTATGACACCGAAGCAGTGCCGAATTTACCCACCACAATGCCACCCGACTTATTGGCCCAGGGCAGTGCCTCACGCGGACTCATGCCCGCGGCCATGAGCGTTCCCATGGCCGCAATCACCGTATCACCCGCACCGGTGACGTCAAACACTTCACGGGCCTGCGCGCCAATACTGAGTTCGCCCGCCGCGTCATAGAGCGTCATGCCTTCCTCGCTGCGGGTCAGCAAGATGGCATCCAATAGCAGTCGCTCGCGTAGCGTATGTGCCTTGGAGCGCAAATCGGCTTCGTCCTTCCAGGGGCCTACTACCTGTTGCAGTTCAGCGCGGTTGGGAGTGATCAAGCTTGCGCCCCGGTAGCTGGAATAGTCCGTACCTTTGGGGTCTACCAAGGTCGGTATGTGCAGCTTGCGGGCCAGCGCGATCATGTCGGCTACATGCCCCAAGCCCCCTTTGCCGTAATCCGAAAACAAAACGGCTCCGCAGCCCGGTGCCAGTTCTTCTAAGCGGGTGGTTTGGTTGGCCAGCAACTCGGTACGGGGTGTGTTTTCAAAATCTAGGCGGATGAGTTGTTGCTGGCGTCCGATCACCCGCAACTTCACGGTGGTCGTCAAATCAGGGTCACGTGCGAAGTGTGTCGCGATACCGGTTGTGGCCATCAGCGCTTCGAGGCGTCGGCTGGAGTCGTCGTCGCCCACCACGCTCAGCAGAGTCGCTTGGGCGCCTAGCGCGGCTACGTTGTGCGCCACATTGGCAGCACCTCCGCTGCGCTCTTCCTCGCGGGTGACGCGTACCACCGGAACCGGTGCTTCAGGAGAGATGCGGTCAACCGCACCGAACCAGTAGCGGTCTAGCATCACGTCGCCGACGATCAGTACGCGGGATGCCGCGATGCGAGATACCGGGGGTAGGGGGGTGGGGCGTTGAGCCATAGCAGGATTCATAGTTCTTCAATGCGGCGCGTGGGGTAGCTGTCCCACGCCTGGCAACCCGGACATTGCCAGAAATAGCGCGTGGCCTCAAAGCCGCAGGCCATACAGCGGTAACGCAGGAGGGGCTTCACCGCATGATCCAGCGCCCGCTGGACATGCGGGTGGAATTGTTCTTTGGAGAGTACTTCGCCGGCAATCCATTTGGTAGCAGCCACTAGCGAGGGCTCTTTTTCTAAATGCAGCGCATAGCGCTCCCGGGCACTTGCATGGCCCGCCGGATCCAGGCTTTGCAAAGTCACGATGGCGTCCAGCACATCTAACGTTGGCGTCGTGGCGTAGCAGGCTTCCAAGAGCACCAGGGTTTGCGCTAGCCGGTCAGCAGCCACTGCTGCCTTCGCCAGCGCCGGTGCAATCAGCGGCGCTGCAGTAAGGCAATTCGCCAAAGCCTGGCAGAGCGTCTCCCAGGACAACAGTGGCTGGCCACTGCTGGTTTGCAGCTCCGCTAGCGCCATCCGGGCGCGCGCTGACTGCGGTGCTGTGGCAATTGCCTCCAACAGCAGGGTTTGGGCCTGTGCAGCGGCCCCTGCCGACTGGCAGTCAGCGGCCTGCTCGCAGAGGTAGTGGGCGCGCCGAACTGAAAAGCTTCCCTGGTCGCTGCCCTCAAGCAGGTGCGCTACCCGGGCGGCTCCCGGCCAATCGCGGGAGCGTTCGTAATTGGCCAGCAGCGCGAGCCGGGCCTCTGCTTCAAAACGTGTGCCCTCCAACGCGAGCAAAGCTTCTTCAGCCCGATCGAGTAGACCGGCCTTGAGGTAGTCCAGCGCCAACGCATGCTGCGCGCGGTGGCGATCGTCTTGCGTGAGGTCGCCCCGCGAGAGCAAATGTTGATGCACCCGCACCGCACGCTCGTATTCGCCGCGTCTGCGAAACAGGTTACCCAGGGCGAAATGCAGGTCGGAGGTGTCGGGGTCGTTTTGTACGGCTTCAATGAACGCATCAATGGCCTGGTCCTGCTGCTCATTGAGCAAAAAGTTCAAGCCCTTGAAATAGGCCTTGGGTGCCTGGCGGTTGTCCAGCCGGAGTTGGCGCAGGTCAAAACGCGAGGCCAACCATCCGAGAACAAACGCCAGTGGCAGGCCCAAAAGGGCCAGTATCGGATCAAAGTCCATGGGGTCGGGCGTTGCCTGGTAGATTCTGTTCGCCCTGCACTTCATGGACAGAGTCACCGGCCCGGGCCGCAGCACGGCGCTGGCTCCACCAGCGCGGAACCATCCCCAAAATGCCAACAAAAAGCCCGGTTCCGAACGCCGCCAGCACGATAAGAACCATAGGCGCTGTCCAGGCGTAGCCAAAAAAGAAGTGCACCGTGCCGTCACCTTGGTTGTTCAGGGCAAAAGCAAAAAAAGTGAAAAAGGCAACGGCCTTAAGACACCATTGCAGGTAACTGGCGATGCGGGTCATAGGCATTTTTCCGGCATGGCCCATTCTAGCCAGTGGCTTGCCCCCACGTCGGGGATCTGACCGTGATCAGTGCGATGGCACTGGCAGGCCTTCTGCCTGAACAGCGGATGAAGCAGGGCCCTGGTCAACGGCCTCCCGCAAGGCTTTACCGGGTTTGAAGTGCGGCACCCGCTTCTCAGGCACTGCAACGCTGGCGCC
>CAIOUR010000205.1 GCA_903861575.1 uncultured beta proteobacterium
CGTCAGGCTGCCGCAACAAAGCCGCCTCCTGCGCGCGCTCGATATCACCGGTCAGCAGCAGGCTACTGCGCCCGTTAGAAACGCGCAGCACGCACGACAGAGCATTGGGCTTCACGCGACGCCCGTGCGCCACTGGATAGTCTTCAAACTGAGGATGCAAGAACGCAAACTGAACACCATCCCATTCCCAGCGTTGCCCGGCTTCGCAACGGGTCAGTGGCGCCAGGCGGGACAGCGGCTCGGTGTTGTCTACCGACGTCAGAACCCGCTCGGGATGCAACGCGCGCAGCACTGCCGCCGCGCCGCCGGTATGGTCGCTGTCGCGGTGGCTAAGCACCAACCGGTCCAAGCGAACACCCTGGGCCTGTAACAGAGGAACGAGCACGCGGTTACCCGCATCGCTATCCAACCCATAGCGCGGCCCGCTGTCGTACAGCAAGGCGTGGTGGGCGGTCTGAACCAACACCGCATTGCCCTGCCCGATATCCGCAGCCAGCAGCGTGAATTCGCCTTGCGGCGGGCGCGGAGGATGCCAAAGCACCATGCACGCCACCAGAGGCAAGCCAGCGCAGCGCAAGACAGGGCTCCAAGGCAGCACCAGGGCGATAGCACCGGCCATGCCCGTCAACAGGAGCCACCAGGGCGCAAGCGGCATCGCCAGCGCAGCGCCGGGCCACGCAGCAAGCCAGCGCGCGCCCGCTAAAAAGAGCTGGCCGGCCAGGGCTGCGGCATCCCATAGCGGGGGCAGGATAACGCCCGCCATGGCCAGCGGCGTGAGTACCAAAGTGACCCACGGGACCGCAAACAAGTTCGCCAGCAAACCCACCAGCGAAACCTGACCAAAAACGAACAGGGTCAGCGGTGCCAGCGCCAGCGTAACAACCCACTGTTCATGTGCCAGGGCACACAGCTTGCGCCATAGCCGCCGCCAATAAGGACTATCGCCGCTGTTACCCGGGTCGCGCCCCCCATCGGTGGCGAACAAAACCGCCACCGCCCAAAAGCTCAACCAGAATCCCGCTTGCAACAAACCCCAGGGATCCAAGGCCACCACGAAGGCTGCGGCGATAGACCACACCATAGGCCAGGGCCAACGCAGTCCCAGCCAGCGCACCGCGCCGAATAAAACCAGCATGGCACAGGTTCGCTGCGCGGGAATGCCCCAGCCGGAAAATGCTGCGTACGCACAAGCCAGCGCAACACCACCTAGCAGCGCGGCTCCGGGCGCAGGAAACCACAGACACAGGCGCGCTGAGCGCCGCCACATCCACCCCACGAGCGCTACGGCAGCCCATGCAAACATGGTAATGTGTACGCCGGAAATGCTGACCAAGTGCGCCAGACCGGTAGCCCGAAACGCCTCCCAATCACCACGCTCGATCGCAGCCTGGTCACCCACCACCAATGCCGCCAGCAAACCCGGTACGCCGGGACCTGAATCCCGGTCGGCTCCGATGGCCGATTCCCCGTCGCTCGCGAGCCGCGCATCCATACGCTCCCGCACCCGCTGGCGCAGGCGAGCCACAGGATAGGCTGGGCTGTCGCCCAACAGCCGGGGCGGCGGATCGCGCGCGGTGCTGCGCACGTACCCCGTGGCTTGCACGCCCTGGTCCCACAACCAGAGCTCGTAATCAAAACCATGCGGGTTGCGGCTGCCGTGCGGCGCCTTCATACGCAAAGTAAATATCCATCGCTGCCCGGCGCGCAAATCCGCAGGCTGCGTCTGCAATTCCCAACCGTCTTGCAAAGTGGGCGACGGGCCGCTGTACCAGGCTACGTCGATCAGCGGGGGAAGTTCGATGGACTGCCCATCCAGGGTGGCGTTGTCCAGGGCGAACCGGAAGCGCACGCCGGCTGACGAGCGCCGGGGCAGATCACTGACCACACCCACCACCTGGATATCGCGGCCCTCCAACGCGGGTGACAAGGCGCTGCGCGCAAAGTAGCCAGCCCGCAACCCGGTGCTGGCCCAACCGAGGGCGCCCATTGCCAGGGCCAGGCACAGCACTTGCGCCCAGATGCGCAGACGCGGGGCGATCCACAGACCAGACAACGCCACCAGCGCGACCATAGCGTAGACCGCCGGCTCGGCCAGCGCCGCCTGCTGCAATTGCAGCGCCACGCCAGCGACCCAGCCACCGCAGACCACGAGCGCGTGGCGCAGCATTGCATGCAGTGTTCTGCGTACTCCTCCCATGGCGGCATGATAGGAGCCTGCGCACGCGGGGCCCCACAATCGGGGCTTCGATTGCGCCAGCTTTGCAACTTTTTACCAATCCACTGAGCCCAAGCCATGAACATTTACGACACCCTCGCCAGCCTGAACATCACCCTGCCCCCGGTCGCCACCCCGGCTGCGGCGTATGTGCCTTTTGTGCAAACCGGGAAACTGGTTTTCATCAGCGGCCATATTGCCAAGAAGGACAGCAAGCCCTGGGTCGGGCAGCTCGGGAAAAACATGCAAACCGAAGAGGGCGCGGCCGCTGCGCGGGCCATTGCCATCGACTTGATGGGCACCTTGCACGCAGCCGTGGGCGATTTGAACCGCGTCACGCGCATCGTCAAACTGATGTCGCTGGTCAACTCCACCGCCGACTTCACCGAGCAGCACATCGTTACCAACGGGGCCAGCGCGCTGATCGGCCAAGTCTTTGGCGAACGCGGAGCCCATGCCCGCAGCGCGTTTGGCGTGGCGCAAATCCCGATGGGTGCCTGTGTGGAGATTGAGATGATTGCGGAAGTGGCCGACTAAAATCGCCCCCTCGCCCTCCATCCGGGCCTTCTCAGGGTTTTCTTCCCATGTCTGTGCGCCAACTTTTCGTCACCACCGCGCTCCCGTACGCCAACGGCAATTTCCACATCGGTCACATCATGGAGTACATCCAGGCCGATATCTGGGTGCGCTTTCAACGGATGCAGGGCCACCAGGTGCACTTTGTCTGCGCCGACGACACGCACGGCGCGCCCATCATGATTGCGGCCGAGAAGGCCGGCAAGACACCCCAGCAGTTTGTGGCCGACATCGCCGCCGGGCGCAAGCCCTACCTGGACGGCTTTCACATCAGCTTTGACAACTGGCACAGCACCGATGCGCCTGAGAACCACGAGCTGGCCCGCCAGATTTACCGCGACTTGCGCGACATTCCCGAATCCGACGGCGGCTCGCTGATCGAGCGCAAGACGATTGAGCAGTTTTTTGACCCGGCCAAAAACATGTTTTTGCCGGACCGCTTCATCAAGGGCGAATGCCCTAAATGTCACGCCAAAGACCAGTATGGCGATAACTGCGAGGTCTGCGGTGCGGTGTATGCGCCCACCGATTTGATCGACCCGGTGTCCGTGCTGTCGGGCGTACGCCCCGAACTCAAAAGTTCGGAGCATTTCTTTTTCAAATTGTCCGACCCGCGTTGTGTGGACTTTCTGCAGCAATGGACGCAAGACGGACGCCTGCAACCCGAAGTCGCCAACAAGGTCAAAGAGTGGTTCAGCGTGCGCACCAACCCCGACGGCTCGACCAGCGAAGGCCTGGGCGACTGGGACATCAGCCGGGACGCGCCCTACTTCGGCATCGAGATCCCGGACGCGCCGGGGAAGTATTTTTATGTGTGGCTGGACGCGCCGGTCGGCTATTTGGCCTCGCTGAAAAATCTGCTGGCTAAGCGCGGCGAAGACTACGCCGCTTACATGGCACAGCCCGGGCTGGAGCAGTACCACTTCATCGGCAAAGACATCGTCACTTTCCACACGCTGTTCTGGCCCGCGATGCTGCATTTCAGCGGCCGTAAAGCGCCTGACAAAGTGTTTGTGCACGGCTTCTTAACTGTGAACAACGGCGAGAAGATGAGCAAAAGCCGCGGCACCGGCCTGGACCCGCTCAAGTACCTGAGCCTGGGCATGAACCCCGAGTGGCTGCGCTACTACCTGGCGGCCAAACTCTCGGCCCGGAACGAAGACATTGACTTCAATGCGGATGACTTTATGGCGCGGGTGAATA
>CAIOUR010000206.1 GCA_903861575.1 uncultured beta proteobacterium
GACCGTGCCGTGGCCAAAGGGTTTATCCCCCCGCAGGAGCGGGCGGCGGTGTACGACAAAATTTTGGGGCTAGCCAAGGAGCACAACTTCTTGCCCGACGACTTTGCGCGCATGACCCTCATGGAAAGCGACGGCATGAACCCGCGCGCCAGCAACGAGCGTTGCCATGGAATCATCCAGTTCTGCGACGGCCCCGCGCGGGGCGCCGCCGTTGCGGGTTATGCCAAAAACCCCAAAGCCATCCTGAACCTGAGCGTGCATTCGCAGCTCGACCTGGTCGGTAAATACTTCGATGAGGTTGGGTTGAAAAACAAGGGTCCGGCGGGTCTGGAAGATTTGTACCTGTCGGTACTCAATCCCGCGTCGCGGGCTGAGAACTCGGCGACCCGGCCATTGAACATTCCTGGCGCGCAAGCCCGCGACCTGCATGTCGGTGGCGACACCGACAACCCCCTCACCCGCCAAGCCAGCCGCTTCGGCCTCCTTCAAAACGCGGCTTCACGGCTGCGCGACATGGTGCCCGCGCGCCTGCGTGGCGGCGCGCAAGGTGCGGTTGCGTACGCTGAAACCCAGTCCAACTAAAGCTGCGCGCGGACATGGCCCGCGGCAAGCTCTTGCCGCCGGCTTGCACTTTCGCCCTATCGTTTCGGCACGTGCGGCGGGAACTTAAGAGTGAAGCCCATAAAAATTTCGCGTGGCATGCAATTTGCAGCATTTCTCCCAAGGGCCGCAATCCGTGGTCTGAAGTGTCGGTATACCGGCGAAAAATGGCGATGCCTTGAGGAGTGTTCCCGATGAACATGATTGACAAGACCTTTGATGTGCACGAGCGCGCGCTGGCTTTCCGCAGTCAGCGCATGGAAATCCTCGCCAAAAACATCGCTAACGCCGACACGCCCAATTTCAAGGCGCAAGACCTGGACTTTCGCCAATTGCTCAAGGGTGCGCAAGACAGCAACCTGCAGCTAACGAAGCCCGGCCACACCAACCAGACTCCGGAAGACACCCGTACTGGACTGAAATATCGCGTGCCTTACAACACGTCGTTTGACGGTAATACCGTTGAACTGCCTGTTGAGCAAGCCAAGTACGGCCAATACGCTGCCGATTACCAAACCACATTGAGCATTTTGGAGAACCGCATCAGCGGCATCCGCAAAGCGCTGCGGGGAGAATAAGAATGGCCTTAGACAACATTTTTGGCATCGCAGGTTCTGCGCTCAATGCGCAAACCGTGCGCATGAACGCCACCGCATCCAACTTGGCCAACGGCGGCACCGTGGCCGGAACCGAAAAAGAGGCCTTTCGCGGTAAGCGCGCGGTCTTTAAAACGATATTGGAAGGCCAGCTCGGCGGCTTGGACCAGACCGCCAAGGGCGGCGTCCGCGTGACCCAAATCGTGGATGACCCCAAGCCTATTACCCGCCAATCGGATCCCGGCAACCCGGCTGCAGACAAAGACGGCTACGTCTATATGTCCAATGTGAATGAGATGAGCGAGATGGTCGACATGATGGCCGCCGCCCGCTCGTACCAGAACAACGTGGAGGTGGTGAACACCGCGCGCCAACTCACCATGCGCACGCTGGACATCATCAAAGCTTGACGTCCTTCGCCCGTCCCAACCAACCTGAAGCCACACCATGTCTGCATTAGCCCTCGGAACTGCACAAGCCGCAGCCAACTCAGATTGGGCCAACAAGGTCCCAACCAACATCAAAACCACGGCTGGCGCTGCCCAAGCCGCGATGACCGCAACCACCGGCCAAGCCGGTATGGGCCAGTCGGATTTCTTGCGGCTGTTCACGACGCAGTTGAATAACCAGGATCCCACAGACCCCGTGAAAAACGAGGCCTTTGTGGCGCAGCTGGCGCAGTTCTCGCAGCTTGAAGCAACCACCAATATGTCTACCAGCCTGGGCGCCCTGGCCTCCAGTTTGGCCAGCAACCAGATTACCGGAAGCGCCAACCTCATTGGCAAAAGCGTATCCGTTCCCGGCGGTCCCGCGCAGCTTGTCAGTGGCCAAACTGTCAATGCCACCATCGGCCTGCCCCAGGGCGCAGACGGGGTCACTTTGCAGGTCTACAACGCTGCAGGCGATCTGGTCAGCACCCAAACAGCAGGCCCGCAAACCGCGGGTGACATGCTGTTTTCTTGGAATGGCCAGGACGACAGCGGTAACGCCTTGCCAACGGGCAACTACCGCTTTGTCGCCAACGCCGTGGTCCAGGGCAAAAACACCACGCCAACGGTCAGCACCATGGTCAGCGTGTTGGGTGTCAGCCAGAACGCGGACAAGTCCATCACGCTGCAAGTGACAGGCGGCAAGACCATCATGTTGTCTGACGTCACCAAGATTTACGGTTAATTATTTTTATACCTCCTCGCACACAACGGAGTAACGCACCATGTCCTTCTATACCTCGCTTACCGGTCTGAACGCAGCCACCGCCATGTTGGGCGTGACATCGAACAACATTGCCAACGTGGGTACCACCGGCTTCAAGCGTTCGCGTGCCGACTTCGGTGACATTTTTGCGACTTCGCCACTGCAAAAAGCCTCCAGTACGGTTGGTCAGGGTGTGTCTCTGAAACAAGTGAGCCAGGAATTCGGACAGGGCAATATTTCGTTCTCATCCAACGCCTTGGACTTGGCTATCACCGGTGACGGCTTCTTTCCCATGCGCTCTGCGGACGGACTGCAAGAAACCTATACCCGCAACGGATCCTTTTTGCTCAACGAACAGTACAACGTGGTCAACTCGGCCGGACAGCGTTTGATGGCGGCGACAGTGGACTCGACCGGTAGCGCCAACGTCAACGACCGCGTGGTACTGACCATCCCGCAAAAGACATCCGGCGAGGCCAAGCAAACATCATCTGTTTCATTGGGTCTGAACTTTCCGTCTGACGCGCCGGTCATCACCGCAGCTTTCAATCGCACCAACCCCGCAACCTACAACAAGAGCACGGCCTTTACCGTGTACGACGCCGGTGGTAACGGCTATCTGGCCACGGTGTACTACGTCAAGACCAAGAATGCGGAC
>CAIOUR010000207.1 GCA_903861575.1 uncultured beta proteobacterium
GTTTTGAATACCTCGCCATCGGTCGCTGATTTCACCAAAATGTCATCGTATTTGTCACGAAACCGCAACGCGGCGTGACTACATTGCGGGAAGAAGGAGAACCCGCATGACCGAATTTTTCAAGCAACTTGCCATTCAGCGCTGGGATGACCACCGCTACTACCACCACAGCCGCATCAACCAAAGTCTGCACCTGATCAGCGCGATCAGCTTTGTTGTGGCGTATGGAATGCTATTCAAGGACCCTGCTATCGCCGCTTTGATCGCCTGGCTGGTGTCCATGACCAGCCGCCAGTCCGGTCATTTTTTCTTTGAGCCCAAGGGCTATGACCAGGTCAACGAAGCCACGCACGAATTCAAAGAAGACATCAAGGTGGGCTACAACCTGCGTCGCAAGATCGTACTGATGGTGATCTGGGCTGCCGCACCGCTGCTTTTGCTGGTCGACCCCGGTCTGCAGGGTTGGCTGGAGCCCCATACAAACCTGGAATCATTTGCCCGTAACACCGGTACCTTGTGGCTGGCGGTCGGCGTGGGCGGCTTGCTGTTCCGCACCATCCATTTGTTTTTCATCAAAGATGTGATGTCTGGGCTGGTTTGGATGACCAAAATCCTGACCGACCCCTTCCATGACATCAAGCTGTACTACAAGGCGCCCATGGCTCTGATGCGCGGCGAACTGATCGAGCCTCGCAACCTGGCACAGATGGAAGAAGAGCACGGCATGCGCCACGCCTGAGGCGGGCTGCTTTGACCGTATCCACTAAAGACTAAGGGGCCGCATGCGGCCCCTTTTCCATGTCTAAAGATCCATTATCAGCTGAACTTGGCAGCCAACATCTCGCGCAACACCCGGCGCTTGATGCGCTTGTTGGTCACGGCTGGATCCGTCCAGAACCAACCGTCTGCCTGCATGCTCGCCCAGGCCCGTACAAAGCGCACGCACACTTCCTCGAAGTCGGCGTCGCTGTAGTTCAGGCTGAAGATGATGCGCCCGGTACCAACCCAGCTCAGGGCAATACCCTCCAGCCGCAGGTAGTGCTGGAACAGCCAGTTGTAGCAACCCGGCTGGGTGTACAAAACGGTCCAGACCGAGGACATGGCGGCCACCCGTATCGGGGCGCCGGCTTGGGCCAGCCGGCTGTTCATCAAGGCTTCCCGCTGCGGCCATACCGTGTCCAAGGCGGCATACATCTGCTGCCTTTCGGGGGTTTCAATTTCCCGCAGAAACACATTCATTGCCCCCATCACGTAGGGGTGCGAATTGAACGTGCCGCGGGCAAAACAAATGTCCGCCGGCGAGTCATCACGGAAGCGCTGCATCCAAGTCCGCTTCCCGCACAACACGCCAATCGGCAGGCCACCGCCCAGGGTTTTGCCATAGGTCACCAAATCGGCCTGCACGCCAAAGTATTCCTGCGCGCCGCCGGGTGCCAGGCGGAAACCCAAAAAGACTTCGTCGAAGATGAGCGCAATGCCGCGGGCGGTGCAGATTTCGCGCAGCTCGCGCAACCAGGCGGTGTAGGCCGCACGGTCAAAGTGCGCCTTGCGCGAGCTGTCCAGCAAATTCGAATCGCTGGGCGCGGCGGCGTTCGGATGCAAAGCCTGCAAGGGGTTGATCAGCACGCAGGCGATGTCGGTGCGGCTGCGCAGCACGCGCAAGGTTCCCTGACCCATCTCCGACAGCGTGAAGGTATCGCGCGCAGCCATGGGGTTGCCGATGCCGGGTTGTACGTCGCCCCACCAGCCGTGGTACGAACCGCAGAAGCGCACCAGCTTATCGCGACCGCTGTGGTAGCGCGCCAGGCGGACCGCCTGCATCACGGCCTCGGTACCCGACATATGGAAAGAGACCTCCTCCATACCGGATATGCGCTTCAAGCGCGCCAGGTTATCCGCCATGACCGGGTGGTACGCACCCAGCACCGGACCCAGATCGCGCACCAGGGCCGCGCCCTCTTCAATGCTGCGCTTGTAGAAGTCATTGCCCAGCAAGTTCACGCCGTACGAACCGGTGAGATCAAAAAAGCGGTTGCCATCCAGATCGGTCACCGTGACGCCTTCGGTCGAAGCCACAAAAGATCCAATCTTCAGGCCCTTACCGACCAGCTTTTTGAACTGGAAGGGTACTCGGTAGGCGCTGATGAACTGCAAGTCCGACAAGGCGCTCACTACATCCGTGGTGGCATGCAAGGTTTTGGCGTATCGGGTCTGGAACTCCTGCACCAAACGGGCGAAGGCTGCTCTGCGCCGCGCCACCACATCCGGCGGCGCACCGTCGACACCATACGCCTGCTCTTCGTCGTAGGTGTAGCTCGGCAAGAGGGCCGCCACACGGCGCGCCGTGCGCGGGTGGCCGGCCAGGCCGGGGTGCTTGGCCAGCGACAACTCCACGCGCGCCCTGGCTTTGTTAAGCGTCCACAGCGCGGCACCCGCGCCGACTCCGTAAAGCGCCAAAGCGCTCGCTGTCAGTTGATCATCCATACGTATTTCCCGTTTCTATCTGTCATTTAAAAACTATGCGCACCATGACGATCCGCCAAACCATCAAAAATCTGCTGAACCAGGAAGACTTGAATTTCCTGCTGACCAACCGGTTGCCACGCAAATGGCTGACCGAGTTGATGGGGCGTTTCAGCAAAATCGAACAACCTTGGGTGCGTGACGCGTCCATCGCCATCTGGAAGTATTTCTCCGACCTGGACCTCAGCGAAGCCAAGAAGAGCCACTTCACCAGCATGCATGACTGCTTTACCCGCGAGCTCAAAGAGGGCGCGCGGCCGATCAACATAGACCCAGGGGTGATGAGCAGCCCGGTGGACGCCTTTGTGGGCGCGCACGGACGTATTGAGGCGGGTCAGCTTTTCCAAGCCAAAGGTTTTCCGTACACCCTGACCGACTTGGTTGGGAAAGAGGAAGACGCCAGCGCCTGGCGCGACGGCTACTTTGTCACGCTGCGCCTGAGCTCCAGCATGTACCACCGGTTTCATGCACCGCATGACTGCACGGTGGAGCGGGTGCGCTATTTTTCGGGCGACACCTGGAACGTGAACCCGATTGCGCTCAAGCGCGTGGAAAAGCTGTTTTGCAAGAACGAACGCGCGTTTTTGCGCACGCGTCTGAACAGCGGGTCCTTCGCAGGCCAAACCATTGCGCTGGTGCCGGTGGCAGCGATTCTGGTCGCCAGCATCCGGCTGCATTTTCTTGACGTGCTGTTCCACCTGCGCTACAACGGAGCCAACCCGATTGACTGCGACGCGCACTTTAGCAAGGGACAGGAAATGGGCTGGTTTCAGCATGGTTCCACCATCGTGGTCTTGGCACCGCCGGGCTTTTGCCTGGCCTCAAACCTGAACACCGGCAGCCAGGTGAAGATGGGGCAAGCGCTTATGCATGGGGCTGGCTGAGCGCGACAAAGGGTTGGGCAGATGCGGTGAAGCTGTGGCCATTGGCCACCAGCGCCTGCTGCAACACCGCGATGAAGTTGTCGTAGACACGATCCCAGGCCAGATGCGCCACGCTGGCCACAGCTGCACCTCGCATGCGCGCTATCGCCTGAGAATCTGCGGCCAAAGCCTGTACCGCGTCCAAAAAGTCGGCGTCCTGATCTCCGCCCACCGAGATGCCGTTGACACCGGTATGGATCAGCTCCAACGCTGCGCCATACCCAAACGCGACCACAGCGAGGCCACTGGCCAGCGCCTCCGGCACCACGTTTCCATAGGTTTCGGTCAGGCTCGTAAACAAAAAAACATCCGCTGAGGCGTAATGCGTCCCCAGATCGTCGCCCCGGCGCATACCGGCAAAGATGGCCTCCGGGCAGGCATCCTGAATCGCTTGGCGCGCCGGTCCGTCGCCGACAAAGACCAACTTGGCGCGGGGATGCGTCTGCTGCATGGCGCGAAAGCCCGCCAACACCAGTCCGACATTTTTCTCTTTGGCGATGCGCCCCACATGGAGCACCGCGATGTCATCCGGCGCCAGCCCCCACTGCGCGCGCAGGCTCTCAGAGCGCCGCGCCGGGCTGAACTGCTGCAGATCCACACCGCGCGAAACGACGCGCAGGTTCTGGTAACCCCGGCGCTGCAGGCTGTCGGCCAGCGCCGCCGTGGGAACCATGGTGGCCATGGTACGGTTATGAAGTTTGCGCAGGTAACCCTCAATCGGGCGCTTGAGCAGTCCGAGGCCATAGTGGCTGGAATAGCTGTGGAAATTGGTGTGGAATGAACTGGTGACGGCGATGTGCATTTTTCGGGCAGCCGCTACAGCAGACCAGCCCAAAGGGCCCTCGGTAACCACATGCACAACATCAGGGCGTTTCTCGGTCCACAGCCGGACCAAACGGTTTTTCGCCGGCAAGCCGAAGCGCAGTTCACCGTAATTGGGCAGGGCGGCACCGCGCGCCAAGACCTCTTCCATGTCGTCCCGCACCAAACCGCTTTCACGCGCCTGACGCGGCCGCACCACCTGCACCAGATGGCCGCGTGCGATGAGGCCCTGCACGATGCGCCCCAGCGTCATGGCCACACCGTTGACTTCCGGGGGAAAGGTTTCAGTGACGACGGCGATGCGCAGGCTCGGCGAGCGGCCCTCAAAGGATTCAATCAGGATGTCATCGTCCATGGTTGGCGGGAGCGTATAAAAATACGGTGACGGCTTGGCGACTTTTCGATGAATATTCAATGACTACCGAAGTCCGGCAGCCATTGGTGAGATCAGGCCCCCGGTGGGGTGAGATCGAGGTGGTGGCGTTTTGCGTACCAGACCAACGCCATGGCTGCGCTGACGCTTGCACCAAACCCCAGCACCAACGCCGAGACGCTGATGCCCGCCGCCGTTGCGGCCGCGTAAATAACCAACATCAACAACATTCCGGCGTTTTCATTGCAGCCCTGTACCGCTACCGAGCGCCCCGCAGTCAGCAGGGTGCATCCACGCAACTGCAGTAAGGCATTCATGGGAACCACAAAAAAACCGGCCATTGCGCCCACGCAAACCAACAGCAGTGCAGCCGTGGGCACCGTGTTAACGAACAAGAGCATCGGGATTGAAAGGCCAAGCGCCACACCCATCGGCAGCAAACGTGCCGCCTGCCGCATGGCGATCCAACGGCTGGCCATCGCAGCGCCGGCAACAATCCCGACGGCACTCATACCCTGCAAATACGAGGCCTGGCTCAGGGGCAGTGTCAGTGCCTCTGTCGCCCAGCGCAGAACCACCAGTTGCAGGGTGGCACCAGCACCCCAAAGCAGGGTGGTAACCGCCATCGACAAACCGCCCAAGGCATCACCCCACAGAATGCGGTTCTCCTGCAAAAAAGAACGCCACAAGTCCGCCAGATGCCACGGTCTGGGTGCGTAGCGGGCCCTGCTATCCGCCAAACCCCAGCTCAGCAGCGTGGCACCGGCATGCAGGCCCAGCACAACCAAGACACCCGCTGTCAAGCGCGAAGGTGCACCGTTAAGACCTGGCATCCAACCCCAGCCGGCCAAATCCGGCATGCCCTGGCTGACCAGAAAACCACCCAGCACCACGCCAAACACCACTGCGCACACCGTCACTGCCTCAAAGTAGCCGTTGGCCCGCACGAGGGCCGAACCAGGCACCAATTCGGTGACCAAACCATACTTGGCGGGCGCATAAAAAGCGGCCCCCACTCCAGCTAAGCCGATAGTCAATACGGGATCAAGTCCCAGCAGCATCAACGCAATGGCACTGCACTTGAAAGCGTTGGAAGCCAGCATTACGCGCCCTTTTGGAAAGGCATCGGCAACCGGACCGACGAATGGCGCAAGTGCGACATAAAAGAAGGTGGCGCTGACTTTGAGAATAGGTATCAGCCAAGGCGCCCCAGCCAGCTCGATCACACGAGCGATCGCGACGATCAGAAAAGCGTTGTCAGCCAGCGTGGACAACAATTGAACAAACAGCACACGGTAAAACGCCGCACCCAACGGAGGGCTGCGGTCAAGCGAATCAGACATGCACTGCTTTTACCAGCGGCGCGTGAAACGCCCATGTCAAGAAGGTCGCCAGTTGCGGTTCGCCCGTCCCTACAACATATCGGGCGATTGCACACTCAATACGGCGGTATGGGGGCCGAACTCGCGCTCGCGCAAGCGCAGCCACCAGACTGCGCCCTTTTTCACAGCAAATTCTTCGCCTCCTGTGCCCAGCAAGCGCGCCAGAGTCAAACCCAAGGTGGGCTGATGGCCGACGACCAGATGGCAGCCCTTACCGAAGGGCCACTGCACCTGGTTGAGCAAGGCATCCACATCCGCATCGGGCGCCAGTGATGGCACGGTCTTGAACTTGCGTTGAAGCGGTACGACAGTCTGCTGCGTACGCAGCGCCGGACTGACCCACACGCGTGCGCCTTCGGGTAAGTGCCGATCCAGCCAGGATGCCATGCGCGCAGCCTGGCGCTCACCCCGGGGTGTCAGGCCACGCTGCAAATCCTCCAGGCTGTCGTCACGTTCCACCGCCTCTGCATGCCGCCACAAAACCAAGTCCATGGCTACTCCTTGAGTCAGGACAAGGCGCCGTAGCGCATCATCAAAGCGTATTGAGCGCTATGTCCGCCTGCCGCTTTGGCAACCGGCAGATAGCTGCCGTCCGATTGCATGTCCCAGGCATCCAATCCATCGTGCAAGTAGGCTAGCAAGCACTCATCGATCAAGCGCTGGCGCAAGGCAGGATTGGTCACTGGCCAGCAAATTTCTACCCTGCGGACCATGTTGCGGTTCATCCAGTCGGCGCTGGACAGGTACAGCTCCTCGACCTCGCCTGCGCGAAAGTAAAAAACGCGTGAATGCTCCAGAAATCGCCCGATGATCGACCGCACACGGATGTTGTCGGTGCGTCCCCCCAGGCCCGCGGGCAGCATGCAGGCACCACGCACCAGCAAGTCGATTTGCACTCCGGACTGCCCCGCCTTGATGAGGCTGCGGATCAAGAGCTCATCCGTGAGCGCGTTCATTTTCAAAACAATGCGAGCACTTTTGCCCGCGCGCGCACTGGCACCGAGCGCAGCAATTTTTGTGACGAGATTTTTGTGCAGGGAAAAGGGCGCAACCAACATTTTTTGCATACGTGGCAACTTGCTTTGGCTGGCCAGATGCAAAAAAACCTGCTCGGCGTCCTGGGTCAACTCGGGGTCGGCAGTGAAATGGCTGATGTCGGTGTACAGGCGGGCTGTACGTGGGTTGTAATTGCCGGTGGACAGGTGCACGTAACGACGCATCGTGCGCCCTTCGCGGCGCGTAATCAGCAGCATCTTGGCGTGGGTCTTGAGACCTACCACGCCATACACCACCTGGGCACCAATGGACTCCAGCATCTCCGACCAGTTGATATTCGCCTCTTCGTCAAACCGGGCTTTCAACTCCACGACCACCATCACCTCTTTGCCACGCCGTACCGCCTCCCTTAGCAAGTCCATCATCTTCGGATCCGACCCGGTGCGGTAGATCGTTTGCTTGATGGCCAGCACCTGCGGGTCATATACAGCCTCGCGTAAAAAATCGAGCAGCAAGTCAAAGCGTTCATACGGCTGGTGCACCAGCACATCGCCTTTTTGCAAACGCGCAAACATAGAGGAAGACTCTCGCAGCCCCTGCCAGCGGTGCGGTTTGTAGGCCGGGAAGCACAAGCCAGGGCGCTCGGCCAAATCGATTAACTGGCTGAGCCGCACCAGATTGACAGGTCCGTGGGCGTGGTAAGCAGCGCTGGCCGGCAAGCTGAACTGCTTGAGTAGGAACTCACTGAGGGTTTTGGAACATTCCGCAGAAACCTCCAGGCGTACTGCCTGACCGAAATTACGGTGCACCAATCCTTCGCGCAACGCAATTCTCAGGTTGTCTACGTCGTTTTCATCCACAGCCAGGTCCGAATTGCGGGTCACCCGAAACTGTGAAAATTCCAATACCTTGCGGCCAGGAAAAAGGGTCTCGATTTGCGCCCGAATCACACTGGATAGCAACACAAAGCCACTGTAGTCGCCTGTTAGTTTCTCAGGCAGCATGATCACCCGAGGCAGCGCGCGTGGTACCCGAACGATGGCAATTTCGTTCTCGCGTCCAAAGGCATCGTGCCCACCTAAGCGGACAATGAAGTTGAGTGACTTGTTTGCAACCTGGGGAAAGGGGTGCGATGGATCCAAGCCTACCGGAACCAGCATGGGGCGTACTTGGCGTTCAAAATATTGCTCGACCCACACCCGCTGTGCTGGTGCGCGTTCGCCATGGGACAAGAGCCGGATTCCCTGGGCGGCCAAGGCCGGGAGCAGCTGGTGGTTGTAAACCTGGTATTGGCGCTCCACCGTTTCATGCAGCAGTTTGGCCAGCTTTTCAAAACTAGCCTCGCTATAAGAGCCGCCGTGGTCACGCGCCTTAGCTGCACTCAGGTGCAGCTCTGCGCGCACCTCGAAAAATTCATCCAAATTGGACGAGACAATGCACAAAAACCGCAGTCGCTCCAGCAACGGGACATCGTCGCGTTCAGCCCACGACAAAACGCGCAGGTTGAAATCCAGCAAGCCCTGGTCACGATCTAACAGCGCCACAGGTTTGGCGGCATCGGACTTGGCCGTGGAGTTTGGTGGGTGCATAAAGTGGTTGGACGATTTTATGCACCATGATAAAGCCAGATGTAACGCTGGCCGCTTTTACGTTGCCCCTCGCTTATCAGGGTTATCAACTTGCAACCAGAGCACCGGTTTCGCTGGGGCCACAAAGTAACTCGGACACTGGTAGCGGGCAATATCGTGCGCATGTAGCGGAAAACTGCCGCAATTGGACATACTTCGCAAAAATGACTGGTAAATGCCGCACTGGAATTTATCCTCGCCCACAGGCTCCAGAAAAGCACATCGCTTATTCAAACAGCAGTTACCGCACTGTACGCACTCGCCCTCTATGGTGTCGGGCACTTGTTTGACTTGCAAGAACACGTCGCTGAGGTAGTGCCGCACCGGACCTTCGCGCAAAGCGTCAAAGTGAACGGAAAACTTCGTGACGTAGCTGCGGTATTGCCGGACGTAGCGCAGGTCCCGCAACAGCACGCTCATGATGACCGGCATGGCCGGTACCAGCAGGCGAAAGCCAAAATTCATGGCTCCAGCCAGCGCCACCGACAGGTGCGCACGCCACAAAAGACCAGGTTGGGTGAGTGTGATTCCGGTGCGCACGCGCTTACCCCTGTTGAGTGGGCAGCGCGACGCGCGACATGGTCTGACTGAAGTGCGCTAAATCGCCCGTCAGCGCTCCTGGCACCTTAGCCAGGTCGTCGTATCCGCGCAAGCGAACGGCCTCCTGCCAAAAAGGAAGTGCTTCAAAAGCCTGTACCCGCTCCGCGTCAAATGCCCCACCTTGCAAGACCAGACTGTGCTTGGAGGCAGGCGACAAGCCCGCCCAGTAATCGGCATCAACCGTGCACAAATAGCGTTTGGCATCCACATGCAACTTGATCGGCTCCAGGACCGAGTCAGGAAACAAGCCGCGCAAAAATGGCAGGGCTACAAACTGGTGCAGATCATCTTTTTCGGGGTGGGCTTCTTCGCCGCGCTCCACCTGCTTATCCGTTACATCGTTCTGCCCCAGCATATGGCCCAGGTCGTGCAACAGCGCAGCCACGACGGTGCTATCGGTCTCACCCGCCGCTTCAGCCAATTGCGCGCATTGCAGGGCGTGGTCGAGTTGACTCACCGCCTCTTGGCCGTACCACGTGGTGGCGCGGCTGCTCAATAGTTGCACGATGTCAGGAATGCTCAGCGACATGGTCGATCCTCTAAAAGTCAAAAAATTTACCGCGCCCGCGCGCCGATGATGGCAAAACGCAGGCGGGAACAGCCTAGATCGATCAGCGACACCGTCAGCCAGATCAGGCCAATCATGAAAGACATTTGTCCGAACTCCAACGTTCGAATCTGCTCAGAAAGCACAAGCCCCACACCACCCGCGCCAACAATACCGATGATGGAGGCGCTACGGGTGTTCGATTCAAAGAAGTAGAGGACCTGACTAACCCATACAGGCAGCAACTGCGGCACGATCCCAAAGCGCAGCGCCGCAGTGCCAGACCCGCCGGTGGAGATCACGCCTTCCACCGCTTTGTTGTCGGCCGCCTCAATCGCCTCAGAAAACAGCTTCCCAAAACTACCCACGTCCGAGCTGATGAGTGCCAGCACACCAGCAAACGGCCCTAAGCCGACCACATTGATCCACACCAAAGCCCAAATCAAAATATCGACCCCGCGCAAGGTATCGAAGCTTCGGCGCGCAAAGATCCGCACGATATGACTCACCGTGGTGTTACGTGCAGCCAAAAAACCCAGAGGAAAAGCGATGATGGCCGCGCCCAAGGTGCCCAAAAAGGCGATCGCCAAGGTTTCGGCCAAAGCCTTGGCATACACCATGACCGCAGCAAATGAACCGGGGTCGGGAGGCAACATCAATGTAGCGATACGCCCCAGCTCGCCGAGTCCAGTCAGTAGCCTGTGGCCCGACACTTCCATAGCGGATACGCCATAGAGCCACAGAACAACTGCCAACGTCAACAGGAGCAGCCCGCGTCCATGCTGTATGTAAAAGGGACGGAAAGCCGCTGGAAAGCGCGCGCGCATTGCCAGAGCAGCGGGGCTTGCACTACCGCTCATGGCAGATGCTCCCCACCAATCAAGCGGTGCCGCACCCGCTCGGTCAGGCCATCGATCAACATCACACACAGGACGATGAGCAACAAAATGGCGCTGATGTCGGCGTAATAAAACTTGCGGATCACTTCTAACAGGGTTTGTCCGATACCGCCCGCGCCCACGAAGCCCAGAACCGCTGCGCTGCGCACATTGATCTCAAAGCGTAGCAAGGTGTAACTGGCGAAGTTGGAAGCCACCTGCGGCAATACCGCAAAGCGGACCACATGCAACCATGACCCGCCGCTGGCCACCACCCCGTCCACCGGCTTCATATCAATGTTCTCCACCACCTCGGCAAACAACTTGCCCAAAGCACCAGCGGTATGAATGGCCAGCGCGAGGATGCCCGGCAAAGGGCCCAGGCTAAAGGCCAAAACAAAAATCAGCGCAAACACCAACTCAGGCACCGTGCGGGCAAATTCCAGCGCTCGCCGCACGCCGAAAACAACCCAAGCCTGGCGCGTGATGTTTTTGCTGGCTAAAAAACAGCTACAAAGCGCGGCCAGAGCACCCGCTACGGTTCCGACGTAAGCCATGAGTACGGTCTCCAGCATGAGCTTGAGCCATTTCTTCCAGCCCCAAAACCACTCCAGGGGATCGGCGATAACCCACTGCCCGCTCTCCAGATGCAGGATGCGCAAGACATAGCTACCCAACGCGTCGATGTGCTCCCACAGTTTGAGGGGCGAAATCTCGGCTACACGGGCAGAGACTGCTACGCACACCACCAACATCAGCAGCCCCCAACGAAGCGCCCTGCGCTTGTCGACTCCAGCCTGAACATAGGCCGCATGCCATTCATGCGCAGGATGTTCCAGGGGATAGTCAGATGGTAGAGGCTGCATCGGGTAATGAAAAAAGAGCCCCGGGATGCGATCGAAACCGCACGCCAGGGCTGCTGAGCACGCGGCGCGCGCTTATTGCTTTTTACGCAGGTTGTCTACGAACTTGTTGAGCTCCACCACAGGCAGGTAGGCCTCGTGTGTCACCGGCTGAAAGGGCTCAAACTTGCCGTCCGACAGCTTGTCGAAAGCCGCTTTGTCTTTTTTAGGGGCATCAAAAACCGCCTGTTCGATCTTCTTCTTCAGATCAGCGGGCAAGCTATCGAGGTAAGCCAAAGGCGAATTGACAATTTGGTCGGACTTGAAAAGTACGCGAAAGTCTTCCTTCTTGACAAGGCCTTTATCGGCGGCGCGGGTCAACTCGGTGTCGTTGTCGGAGTACCAGGCGTTGGCCGCAACATCGACGGTGCCTTGGCTGAGGGCCACAACGGCATTCGTGTGGCTGCCGGTGTAAACCACTTTGCCAAAGAACTCTTCCGGATTGATCTTCATGCCGTCCAAGGCCAGGCGGGGCACGTTGTTACCGGAGGTGGAGTTGGGATCAACCAAGCCCAAATTCTTGCCTTTCAGGTCTGCCATGGTTTTGTAAGGCGAATTGGCTTTGACGTAAAAAACGGAGTAATAGCCCTTGGTACCGCCCTTACCGATCTCTTGCGCAAAAGGCGTGATCTTTGCGCCGATCATGCGGGCGCGAGCATAAGAAGCCGGGCCGTAGTACGCAATGTGGATTTGTTCGGCGCGCTGGCCTTCAATGACGGCGGCGTAATCAGCAGCAATTTTGATTTTGACGGGGACGCCAATTTCACGCGACAGATAGTCAGCGAATGGGCCGTAACGGTCCATGACCTGGGAAGCATTCTCCGCAGGAATGGAGGCAAAAATAAGTTCGGGATACTTTGCCTTCCAGTCCTGGGCTTGGGCGGAGGCCATCAGGGCGCCGGTGGCGGCCAGGGCGATAAGTGCGCGACGATTCAACATAACGAAGTCCTTCTAAGAGAGTGAAAGTGGATAAACGAAAACTGTCAGGCCACCTGGGCACGGCCTGGGAAATCAAGAATATCGGCGAGCTGCGGCCGCTGAGGGGGCGTTGACATGGCCTGCGTAGCCTCTAGTCCGTACAGCTCTTGGGCTAGGCTGTCATCCAGCTTTGCAGGCGTGCCGTCGAACACCACACGACCCGCCGACATACCGACCAAGCGGTTGCAATAACTTCGTGCGATATCCAGCGAGTGCAAGTTGCACAAAACTGTGATGCCCAGATCCCGGTTGATTGCGGCCAACGCGTCCATTACGAGCTGCGTGTTGCGCGGGTCCAGAGACGCAATAGGTTCGTCTGCGAGGATGATTTTCGGCTGCTGCATTAATGCGCGGCAAATGGCAACCCGCTGCTGCTGACCGCCCGACAACTGATCACAGCGCTGGGCGGCGAAGTCAGCCATCCCAAAGCGATCCAGCGTTTCCAGGGCGGCTAGCTTGTCAGCCTCGCTCCAGGCCGACAGCAGTGCGCGCCAGGTCGGAACCGATGTCAGACGCCCCATCAGGACGTTCGTGAGGACATCCAAGCGACCGATCAAATTGAATTGCTGAAAAACCATCGCGCAATCACGACGCCATTCGCGCAGAGCACGCCCTGTGAGCACGGTGACCAAAGTAGCGTCGTACATGACACGGCCCTGCGTGGGCTCATTGAGACGGTTAATCAGACGCAGCAGGGTGGACTTGCCAGCTCCTGAGCGGCCAATGATGCCAACGAACTCGCCTGCGCCAATCGTCAACGACACCCCGTCCACCGCCGCGGTTTGGCCAAAATGTTTGCTCAGACTTTGGATAACAAGGGTGTTCATGGCAAGGTAAGTGCGAACCTGCAGGGGTACAGGAACCTTTGCAGCTTAGAAAAGCTTCGTGTCAGTGGCTTGACTAAAAAATGACAATTGCACGACGGTGGTCACTAGGCAACCCGCATGCCACCTCGCCAAACAGCACGCACCACACCCTGCTGGCGTCCGTCCGCCAACGTGACCATCCGCACCTGGATCAGATCCGCACGCAAGCCTTGGACGATTTGACCCCGATCATGCAAACCGATGCACGCCGCCGGGTTGTGCGTCACCAGTGCGACCGCGTGGGGCAGGCTCATACCGGCGGTTTCGGTCAGCCGCAGCGTGGCAGACAACAAGCTGCCAGGTACGTAATCCGAAGACAAGATATCCATCAAGCCCAGGCGCGCCAGTTCGGTAGCCGACACATTCCCCGAATGGGAACCTCCGCGCACCACATTGGGTCCGCCCATGATGGTGACCATGCCGCGCGCATGCGCAGCCTGTGCGGCAAGCACAGTTGTTGGAAACTCGCTCACGGTAGCACCCTCGGCATGTGCTTCTTCCACATGCGCAACCGTCGTGTCATCGTGGCTGGCCAGCGTAATGCCATGTTGCTTGCAATAGGCGGTGAAATAGGCGCGATGGGGCTGCGCGTAACGCACCTGGTCTTCGCGGGCCTGGGCTACGCGGGCCTCAAACTTGGCCTTGCTCCAGCCTTTTTTCCCGCTGAAATAAATCCAGGCGTGTTCGATGTTTTCCCATTGGCGCTGGCCGGGCGTGTGGTCCATCAGCGAAATCATGCGGACCAGTGGGTTCTCGATAAAAGGCGCGAACAAGGCTTGGGTATTCGGCGCGGGCAGTTCGCAGCGCACATGCAGCAAATGCTCGGCGCGCAACAAGCCGCGCTGGCTGAACTCGGCGATATGCGCTAACACCGTGTCCCACTCGCTGCCGCGCACGCTCTCGGGGTCTGCCTCGCCTACACCCAGTGCATCCAGTACCGTCGTGATGCCCGAGGAAGCGATCTCTGCGTCATGTGCCAACAGCGCGGGCGCATCGTCCCAGCGGACGGCGGGACGTGGCATAAGGTGACGCTCAAAATTATCGGTATGCACCTCCACCATTCCGGGCCACAGGTAATCGCCCTCTAGATCGATACCCCCAGCCAGGCTGCTCGCGCCGGGGTCAACGCTTCGGATGTGCCCGTCATCCACCTGGACGCTGCCATGTACGACTTCATTTGGTAATACCAGCTGGGCGTTGGTGAAAAAGGTCATAACTGCGTTGTGGTGAAGGTGGGTGGATTACGGTGTGGCCGCTTGCATGGCCACGCTGCGCGAGGACACTGCGGCGGCGACTTCCGGGTCATGGAAGATGCCGACGATGCCCACGCCCTGCGCGCGGGCTGCGTGGATGAGTTCAATCACGGTGGTGGTGTTCAGCGGATCCAACGATGCGGTCGGCTCATCCAGCAAAAGCAGCGGGCGGGTGCGGATGAAGCTGCGCGCAATATTGATGCGCTGCTGCTCACCTCCTGAAAACGTGGCCGGTGGCAGCTGCCACAAAGCGGACGGTATGCGCAGGCGCTCCAACCAGCGCGCAGCCTCTGCACGCGCGGCATCCGGGTCCATCAACGGGTGTCCGTCTGCACCGCGTTCTAGCAAAGGCTCGGCCACCACGTCGATGGCAGAGACACGCGGAATCACCCGCAAAAACTGGCTGACATAGCCCACCGCGCTGGCGCGCAGTTGGACAATCTCGCGGGGGCTGGCCTGGGTGATGTCGACCATCTTGCCGTCGGCTGCGCGCAGCGCAATCCGCCCGGCACTCGCTTGGTAATTGCCAAACGCCAGCTTGAGCACCGTGCTTTTTCCCATACCGGATGGTCCGCTCAGACGCACACATTCCCCCGGCATCACGCGTAGGTTGAAATCGCGCAAGACGTCCAGCACAGTTTGGTTTTGCAGGTGCAGCACAAAGCGCTTGTGCACGCCTTCCATATCCAGCAACGGGGTTGTCTGGGTCATGGCGGCAGCACCGAGGAAACCAGCAATTGGGTGTAAGGGTGCTGCGGATCGTCCAGCACCTGGTCGGTCAGGCCCGACTCGACCGCATAGCCTCCCTGCATCACCACCATCCGCTGGGCCAACAGGCGCGCCACTGCCAGATCGTGGGTGACGATGATGGCGGCAAGCTGCATCTGCCGCGTCAGCATGCGCAACATATCCAGCAAGCGCGCCTGCACCGACACATCCAGTCCGGAGGTCGGCTCGTCCATGAAGACCAGGCGCGGCGCGGTGATCAGGTTGCGCGCAATTTGAAGCCGCTGGCGCATGCCGCCTGAAAAGGTATCGGGCCTATCGTCCATGCGCGCCGGGTCAATCTCTACCCGCTGCAACCAGTCCGCTGCCTGCTCCCGCAAGCGCCCATAGTGACGCTGCCCCAAGGCCATCAACCGTTCGCTGACATTGGCACCCGCCGACACATTCATGCGCAGACCGTCAGCCGCGTGTTGGTGCACGAAGCCCCAGTCCGTGCGGGCCAACAGGCGGCGCTGGGCTTCGGTCATGGCGTAAATATCAGCCAGTTCACCCGTCCCATCCGACCCCTGCCGCACCGCGAATTCGACCGTGCCGCCGCTTGGCGCGTGGCGCGCTGCCACCGCATTGAGCAAGGTTGACTTACCAGAGCCAGACTCGCCCACCACGGCCAGCACCTCGCCGGGCCACAGGTCGAACGAAATGCCACGCACCACTTCCCGCGCGCCGTAGGCGCAGCGCAAATCCCGCACGCGCAGCAAAGGGGCATGGCTCGCGGTCACGGGGTGTCCTTTGCGTTGGCAGCCTGGGTTTTGGCGCAGTAGTCGGAGTCGGAACATACGAACAGACGACCGCCCTGGTCATCGGTGATGACCTCGTCCAGAAAACTATCGCGCGCGCCGCAGATGCCACAGGGATGGTCCCAGCGCTGCACGGCAAACGGGTGGTCTTCAAAACCCAGACTCTCGACACTGGTGTAGGGTGGCACCGCGTAAATGCGTTTTTCGCGGCCTGCGCCAAAAAGCTGCAGCGCCGGGTTCATGTGCATTTTGGGGTTATCGAACTTGGGGATGGGCGACGGCGCCATGATGTAGCGGCCATTGACCAGCACGGGATAGTCGTAGGTGGTCGCTATATGTCCGAAGTGCGCCAGGTCTTCGTACAGGTTGACGTGCATCAGGCCGTATTCCTGCAGCGCGTGCAACTTGCGGGTCTCGACTTCCAGCGGCTCCAGGTGCTGCATGGGCTCCGGGACGGGCACCTGGTACACCAGGATTTGCCCCTCGTGCAGCGGCGTCTCCGGGATGCGGTGGCGGGTCTGGATGATGCTGGCCGCCGTGGTGTCGGTGGTGACTTGGACACCGGTGGTGCGCTGGAAAAAGCGCCGGATATTGACGGCGTTGACCGTGTCGTCCGAACCCTGGTCAATGACCTTGAGCACGTCGCTGGACCCGATGATGGACGCCGTGACCTGGATACCACCGGTGCCCCAGCCATACGGCAAAGGCATTTCGCGCGAGCCGAACGGCACCTGGTAACCGGGGATGGCGACGGCCTTCAAAATGGCCCGGCGGATCATGCGCTTGGTGCGCTCGTCCAAATAGCCGAAGTGGATGTGCGGGTCACGCATGGGCACCATCCTCCGCATCCGGTTTGGCGCCCTTGTCCTGGCGCGCCATGACTTGGCGCATCTTGCGCACCAGTTCCAGCTCGGACTGGAAGTCGACGTAGTGCGGCAGCTTCAGGTGCTGCACAAAGCCGGAGGATTCCAGGCTATCGCTGTGCGACATCACAAACTCGGGCATTTGCGCCGGCGCAGTCACCTCCTCGCCCAACTCCTGCGCGCGCAGCGCACGGTCCACCAGGCTCATGGCCATGGCCTTGCGTTCGCTGTGGCCAAAGGCCAGGCCGTAGCCGCGTGTGAACTGCGGCGGCTCGGTGTGGCTGCCTTTGAACTGGTTCACCATCTGGCATTCGGTCACCGCGATGTCCCCCAAAGAAATTTCAAAGCCCAGCTCTTCGGGCACCAAGCACAGCTCAACTGTGCCAAAGCGGATCTCGCCCACAAAGGGATGGCTCTCGGCATAACCGCGCTGGGTGGAATAGGCCATGGCGAGCAAAAAACCTTCGTCCGCGCGGGCCAGGTTTTGCAGACGCGCGCTGCGGTCGGCGGGGAAACGCAGCGGCTGGCGGGTCAGGTCAAAGGGCTCGGGATCGCCTTCAGGAACCGCTTGGTCTTCCACCAAACCTTCGTGGTTGAGCAGGTCGATCACGCGCGGCGTGGCCTCGGCCGGTGCCAGTTCGGCCTCGGTCGTGGGCGCTAAGGACTCGGGGCTCGCACCTGTCGCCAAAAGACTGAAGTCCAGCAAGCGTTGGGTGTAGTCGTAAGTCGGCCCGAGCAACTGGCCGCCCGGCAGGTCTTTGAAGGTGGCAGATACCCTCCGCGACAACACCATGCGCCCGGTGTCGATGGCCTCGGTGTAGGCCAGTCGCGGCAGGGTTGCGCGGTACGCGCGCAGCAGAAAAATCGCCTCCACCAGGTCGCCCGCGCTCTGCTTGATGGCCAGCGCCGCAAGTTCGGGGTCATACACCGAGCCCTCGGTCATGACCCGGTCCACGGCCAAACGCAATTGCTGCGTTATGTGATCTACGCTGAGTTCGGGGACTGCAGGGTCACCCCGGCGCTGCTGGGCGAGCAAGCGGTAGCTGTTGAGGATGGCAGTCTCACCGCCTTTGACCGCTACGTACACGCCTTGCTCCCGGTACCAAGGAGTAAACGCGTGCTGCGCGGAAAGCCCAAAACCGCCCCAGCTACGCAGAAAAATATATCGACGCCACAAGGAGCGTGCTCCTGCATAGCCTGGTGCTGCCGCACAAAACCGGCGTCCATGCCATCGACAGCCAAGGTGATCACATCGCACACCCCCGGGCCGCGCAATGAAACCGCACCGGCCTCTGACACTTCAGCGGCACGCCAAGCGGTGACGTCAACCACACAAGTCGCCGATTGGTCGGGGTATTCGGCGCTTCCTTGCTTCAGGCGTTCCAGCGGCGGAAGTTCGGCGATCGACGCAGCCCAGACAAAGTCGGCCTTGGAGCAATCCTGCTCAACCTGGCAACCGGTGTGGAATCGCAGCCAGGCTGCGGCTGGGCCTGCGGCCAAATCAGGCGAAAGCCAAAGCGTGCAATCCTGGTCCAACAAAGCCAGCAAAACGCTCGCTGCAGCGGAATGGGTAGCGGGCGTTGGCGAAACCAGAGACGCCGCTGGCAAAGCAACCAGCGTTCCCGGACGCGCCATGGCGTCCAGCGCGCAGCGGAATACGAGCTGGCTCTGCACGGTCGGGTCGGCAAATCCTGATGGCATGTCCTGGAGCAGCAGCGCGCTCATGGGGCATCCTCCTCGCCGCGATCGGTACCCACCTCGCGAGCCACCGTGAAAAACTCAACCCGGGTCGACTGGGTTTGTGCCTGCTGCTGCGCAGATGCATGCGCCTGCATCTGGGCTAACGGCGCAATCAGCAATTCATACCAATGGGCGTGTAAATCGCTTTCCTGCAAGAGTGCATCAGCCAGCGCAACCAAAACCGCTTGACGATGCGAGCACCCTAAAACGTAGCCGACACCGACCTGCCGTGAGCCTGTCACTGCGGGGTCTGGCCGGATGGCGCAACGGGTAACTGTGGCCTCGCCCACGTTAAATCGCTGCCCGGTGCCCCCCGCACGGGCGCGGACCATGACCAATCCGGTCTCTACCGGACGCAGCCACTGGTGGGCTCCCCGAGCCAGGTCGCCCAAGTGCCGCTCCAAAAAATCCTGTGGAGCGCGAGCCAATACGCCCAGCCAGTGCCGTCGTAGCGCATTGACGCCCGAACCGGGCGGAGCGTTCGGTGTCATGCGATTGAAATTTTGTACATCTAGTCTCCAAGGTTAAATAGAAAATGTGTCTTTTGGGTGACGATTCCGAGTCGGGCCGGGATCGCCATGACGCCACTCAGGAACCCCACACCGTCTGCACCTGCATGATTTTGGAAACTGCGACACACCGCCACGCTGCCTACTATGCACCCGCTGAACACTCGCGCTTGGCGCAGTTGGGGGCGCAATGGCTGGGGAGATGTGCCCAGACCAGACGCGCCGTGCCTCAACCAGATTTCCGGGACATTTCTGCGGATCTTCTGCGCAGGGCCACAGCAGCGGCGGCCCGATATGGGTGGCACGCCACAATGAAAGCGCCATTTGAGTTGAACAACGGCATCGAAACGGAGGCGATTCCCGCCGCATTTGAAACCTTAACCCAGTGCCGAGCGACCCTCACGCTTCCACCATTGACTCTGAGGCACATGGGCGACTATCTGGCACTGGTACCCCAGGCCGCATGTGAGGCATTGCAGACCTTGGCGTTTGACTGCGTACGTGCACTGCATCCGCTGGCCAAGCCGCTCAGCGACCCGCAAATTGCCCAACGACGCCTCGGATCGCTAACGCCACTGCAAGATGCCATGCTGTTGGAGTGGGGCTACCCCTTTGTAGGCGAAGCATTTCAGTGGCATATGACGTTGACCGGCTCACTCAAAGCGCTGACGGACGATGAGCTGCATCGGCTGGAGCGGGCCGCTTTGGAGTGGTTTGGTCCGATCCTCAACCAGCCTGTGGAATTGGACGCTATTTGCTGGTTCGTGGAGCCGAAAGCCGGCGGCGATTTTTTTGAAGCGCAGCGATTCCTGCTGGGGCACCCATGAGCCAGGGCCTGATTTACATGGTGGGGCCTTCGGGAGTTGGCAAAGACAGTCTGTTGGCGTGGCTTTCTCGGCAATCACCCGAAGCCCTTCGGGTGCCGATTCACATCGCTCGCCGGTCCATTACCCGGCTGCAAGACGGCGGTACCGAGTGCCACGAGCCGCTTACCGAAGCGGAGTTTTCCAAACTGGTCTTGGGCAACGGCTTCGCCATGCAATGGGAGGCCAACGGTTTGCGGTACGGAATTCGCGAAACAGAATTCGCGCCCCTTCAGCGTGCTCAATGGGTTTTGGTGAACGGCTCGAGAGCCTATGTTCCCGAGTTGCGGCGTGACTGGCCTGGTGCGGCGGTGCTGCATGTTCAGGCGCCGGCCGATGTAGTGCGGGAGCGCCTGCTGGGCCGTGGCCGCGAAAAAGGCGCCGAGCTGGAAGCGCGGGTACAGCGTTCACAAGACCTCGGGGCAGCCCATGTCCTGCCAGGAGATATGACGCTAGTGAATGCTGGCAGCTTGGATGTCAGCGGCAGGGAACTGATCGCTCTTTTGGCGGCCCGCGCCCAAGTCGCCGTACCCTAGGGAATCACTAAAGCCCAGCGCTCACACGAGCGCAGGGGACGCGACAACCGCTGGCGGCAAAGATGCAAACTCGCCCACCACCTGGTGCCAGTACACCAGCTCAAGCCGTCCATCCATGTGCTCCACCAAAGCGCTCAGGCTCTCGACCCAGTCGCCGTCATTGCAGTACAAGACGCCGCCAATGTCCCGCATTTCCGCCCGGTGGATATGACCACAA
>CAIOUR010000208.1 GCA_903861575.1 uncultured beta proteobacterium
CAGTAACCGCGCGGTTACTCAACATTTGTGCTCACCACCAGTAACCGCGCGGTTACTCAACATTTGTGCTCACCACCAGTCACCGCGCGGTTACTCAAAATCTGTGATAGTCACCAGTAACCGCGCGGTTACTCGACGTTTGTGCTCATCGCTAGTAACCGCGCGGTTACTTGAAATTTGTGCTCATCACCAGTAACCGCGCGGTTACTCATCGTTTGTGATCACCATGGGGCGCGTGCGGTTACTGTACGTTGTGCTCGACCTAGTAACCACGCGGTTACCGTATATCTGTGATCGCCCCAGTAACCGCGCGGTTACTATCGCGTGTTCTCGCACGCGCGCATTGCCTATTTACGACGCACGCACGCAAGCCGCGCTGCGAAATGCAAGCGTTGTTCCGCAATGCTGTGTTGTCGGTGATGGCGAAAAAGGGGGTGGCGGACCCTGAGACGCATGAGCAAGAGCTGTTTCACGCACGTCGCACGAGCGAAAAGGGTTACGTGGATGGCATTCTCGCTACTGTTACCGCAGCCGAGGGCCAGACCGAGTCGATACACAGATACTGCTGCTCCGTCACCGCCCTCGAGTCGCACCCTCTTAAGGTGTGTGTAAGAGGTCATCGAAGCGCTACGTTTTAAGACCATATATTACTATGAATAACATGATGTTGACGTCGTACTCGTCGCATAGTAACCGCGCGGTTATTGGTTCGCAATCATTCCGCACCCCTATACAGTGTGGGCCCGGTCATAGGAAAGCAGGAGATTTCTTAAGACTGATGCTTTCCCTGGGGGATGGCTAGCCCTTCCCAGACCCCTCCCAAGAGCGCTGCGCGCCAATAAGGGTATACAGTACGAATGAGGTTCATTTCTACGCGAAGCGCTCTTGGGAGGGGGTAAAGCATCGGTTCTTATAAGTACCCACGCTGTATACCCCTGCAGGAGGCAATCCAAAAGCTGGACCTCATGAATCACGACCACCTGCGGTGGTTGGTAACCATGTACCAGCTGCTGTGCAAGTTCGACCACACGGCTTCGAATCGGCGTGTGGCAGAGCGTAAAAAAACGGATGTCGACGAATCGGAAGCGTACAGCGCCATCGCGCAGCATGCGGTGACGTGTCCGGTGATGAAGGTGCGGCGGGATGACATGGTGCATCATGTGGCTGACCATTGGGACCTCACCATCACCACGGCCTCGCGGCTAGCCTACCATCAGCACGTGCACATGCCTGTTGCGGCGCGATGGCGCGGGATCGTTGCGCGTCGCGCACGGCTGCACAAGAGCAAAAAACTTTGATTACGTGATTAACGGAAATCGAGGAGGCACCGCTCGCGGCAGCGCTTCCATAAGTGCGCGCTGGTCCAGCGCATCCTGCCCGCCAAACACCTCGTAGGTAAAACGAACGCCTGCTACAGGCGCTTCCCTGCAGCCCCTAAGCAACAAAAACGTGTAGAACGCTCCGCATTTTGGTGCAGCAGCACTCATCGTGGCCTCCATCATGGTTGTTTTGAAATGCACGGTGGCCACAATCCCGCTGCGGTCTATCGAGTCGCCGTGAACCTCGCACGATTCGAAGATTCCTGTGTACGCAGTGACAACGTCCTGCTCGTATAATCGGGCCCTAGTCTGCTTTATGTAAATTAGATCTCCCCTTTTGAAAGCCGCAAATTCGGGCAGCACGAAGGTCACAGGCTTCGCGCCCGTAGTCATTGTTCAAATCGCCTTTCATCAAGGCAATATGCGTATCTACGCAAGCGATGATTTGATTGGTGTTGAATTAGGTGGCGCAGTAAAAAACGTATTAGCTATTGCTGCAGGCATTGGTGA
>CAIOUR010000209.1 GCA_903861575.1 uncultured beta proteobacterium
GAGATATGGGACGGATTGACCGGTCTGCGCAAGGACAACACCGGCTACGACCTGCGCCATCTGTTTATCGGCTCCGAGGGTACGCTGGGCATCATCACGGCGGCGGTCATGAAGCTGTACCCTGCACCCAAGGCCAAGATGACCGCGCTGGTTGCCCTGCCCTCGCTGGAGGCGGCGGTACAGCTGCTGGGATTGGCCCATAGCCACCTGGGCGCGGGCCTCACCGGTTTTGAGGTGATGGGCCAGTTTGCGCTGAGCCTGGTGCACAAGCACTTCCCGCAGCAGCGCGTGCCGTTTTTCCAAACCGTGCCCTATTGTGTGGTGCTGGAAAACTCCGACACCGAATCCGAAGCGCACGCCCGTGCGCAACTTGAGGCCTTGCTGGAGGCCGCTGTGGCACAGGGCTGCGCGGTCGATGCGGTGGTGGCCGAAAACATCGCCCAGGCGCGCGCGCTGTGGCATATCCGCGAGAGCATCCCGCTGGCGCAGGCCAAAGAGGGCTTGAACATCAAGCACGATATTTCGATCGCCGTGTCGCGCATACCTGACTTTGTGGCCCAGGCCGAAGCGGCGCTGGCGCGCAGCCATCCGGGCATGCGGCTGGTGAACTACGGCCACCTGGGCGACGGCAACCTGCATTTCAATGTGCAGGCACCGGTTGAGGCGGACGCGCAAGCTTTTTTGCGGGATGAGGAAGGCCCGATCAACGCGGTGGTCTATGCGCTGGTGGATGCGTTCAACGGCTCCATATCGGCCGAACACGGCATCGGCAGCCTCAAGCGCGAGAAGCTGGCCAAACACAAGTCACCCGTGGCGCTGGACATGATGCGCGCCATCAAAGGCGCGCTCGACCCCCACAATCTGATGAACCCGGGCCGCTTGCTCAGCCCGAATGCCAGCGTCGCCGACTCCTCCAACCGCTGATGGCGCATACCGTTTTACTGGGACTGGTTTACCTGTCCTTCATCAGCATTGGCTTGCCCGATGGCATGCTGGGCGTGGCCTGGCCGGCGATACGCCTGCAAATGGGGCAACCGCTGGCGGCGGTCGGGGCGATCACCATGACCATGACCGCATGCTCGGCAGCCTCAAGCCTGCTCGCCGGGGCCGTTGTCCAGCGCATCGGCACGGGAGCCGTGGTTGCCGGAAGTTGCTTGTTGACCGCATTGGGATTGCTGGGATTTTCTATCGCACCATCTTTCGGCTGGCTGGTGGCGCTGGCCATTCCTATGGGTCTGGGCGCGGGCGCGGTGGACGCCAGCTTGAACCACTTTGTATCAGCCCACTATTCATCGCGCCATATGAACTGGTTGCACGGTTTTTGGGGTGTGGGTGCGACCACCGGTCCGCTGGTGATGGGCGTGGCTCTTGCTAGCTCCGGTGGCTGGACGGCAGGGGCACGCACCATCGGACTGATGCAACTTGTGCTGGCAGCGGTCTTGTTCGCCACCGTGTCACTGTGGTCGCGCGAGACCGGCCAAGCACCCTCAGATGAGGACCCGCCAGACCAGCTGTCTGTCAAACCCACACCACCGCCATTGGCCATGTGGCTCGCACCACTGTGCTTTTTGTTCTATGTCTCCGCAGAAATGGGCACCGGCTTGTGGGCGGCCAGCATTTTGGTGACCGACCGCAGCCTGGCGGCAGGCGACGCCAGTGTCTGGGTTTCGCTCTACTTCGGTTCCATCACAGCAGGTCGTTTTGCCGTGGGGCTGGTGGCCAACCGCATGGGAAATCGCAGGCTTGTGCGCCTGGGTATTGCTGTGGCGATGGCCGGCGCCCTGCTGTTTGCGCTGCCGGGGATATTCGGCGCGTGGTCGCCCACAGGCCTGGTTCTGATGGGTCTGGGTTGTGCCCCGATATTTCCCTCGCTCATGCACGAGACCGTAAGCCGTTTTCCTGCAGAAGTGGTGCGCGTACTGATCGGTCGACAGATGACCTGCGCCTACATCGGCAGCTCGGTCGTGCCCGCCGCCTTTGGGCTCTTGGCCACCTGGGCCGGACTACAAACTGTGATGCCCGTGGTGGTCGTACTCTTTCTTGTCTTGCTGCTGGTCACGTCCCGCCTGGATCGCATAACCTGAGGCCGCGCCGCCTAGAATTCGCCCGCCGAAAGACCATTTCTCATGCAAGCCGATTCTCCCCGCCCCATCCGCCAGCAATACGAAGACCTGTTGCGCCACGCCTTCACGCAGGGCGTGGCCAAGTCGGACCGCACCGGTACCGGAACCACCAGCGTCTTTGGCTACCAGATGCGCTTTGACCTGCGCGAGGGCTTTCCGCTGGTCACGACCAAGAAGGTACATCTGCGCTCCATCATCCAGGAATTGCTCTGGTTTCTCACCGGCTCGTCTAACAACAACTGGCTCAAAGAGCGCGGTGTGTCGATTTGGGACGAGTGGGCCAAGCCCGATGGCGAGCTCGGCCCGGTCTATGGCGTGCAATGGCGCAGCTGGCCCGCGCCGGATGGTCGCCACATCGACCAGATCAGCGAGTTGATGGCCACGCTGCGCGCCAACCCGGATTCACGCCGCATGATCGTCAGCGCCTGGAACGTGGCCGATCTGTCCAAGATGGCGCTGATGCCCTGCCACGCCTTTTTCCAGTTCTATGTGGCCCCCGCTACTGGCCCCGGCGAGCGCCCCCGCCTGAGTTGTCAGCTGTACCAGCGTAGTGCCGACATCTTTCTGGGCGTGCCATTCAACATCGCCAGCTACGCCTTGCTGACCCACATGGTGGCGCAACAGTGCGACATGGACGTGGGCGACTTCATCTGGACGGGGGGTGACTGCCACGTCTACAGCAACCACGCGGAGCAGGTGCGCTTGCAGCTCAGCCGCGCGCCGCGCCCCTACCCTACGCTACACCTCAACCGCCGCCCCGCATCGATATTCGACTACGCATTCGAAGACTTTGAAGTAAGCGGCTACGACCCCCACGCGGCGATGAAAGCGCCGGTGGCGGTGTGACGCGCGCGCATGGAGCTGCACCTGATTTATGC
>CAIOUR010000210.1 GCA_903861575.1 uncultured beta proteobacterium
GTTTATCAACGCAAAAGCACAAATAGAAACACCGCAATACCTTGCGGAACTGCGGTGTTGGAATGGTGGCCTGGGGCGGAATCGAACCACCGACACAAGGATTTTCAATCCTCTGCTCTACCGACTGAGCTACCGGGCCAGAGGCGGGATTGTAACTGGCAAAACTCGCCGTTTTTTTGGCTTCCGATGGCAAGGCGCTTTTGATCGCCCGCCGCAGCAAGATGCGTATCTAGAGCATCGCATCCTTCGCCCGAAAGTATGTGCGCGCGAAGGCCACCAACTGCCCATCGGTGGGGTGGTCCACGGTCTCTACACCCACTAGCTTGGGGACCAATGCAGGGTCGTGGGCATGGATGTGTTTAACCAAATGTAACTTGGCTTGGGCCGGGCCAACAACCAAAATCTCATGTGCGCCGGCCAAGGCTTGTGCTACGCGGTGGTAGTAGTCCGTGTCTTCGGGTGCTCGCCCATCGCCCAGGGTTCGGGCAGTCGAGTGCAGCTTGTGGTGCGGGTGGTGGGGTTGGACCACAAACTTCTCGACATCATCCGGGCTGAAATGGATGATGTGGGCTTGCACATGATCGATCCAGACGACGGCGTGGTAATGGGACATGAGCGCGGCTCCTGTAACTGGCGAATGAGCAAAATTGCCTGTGTGGATTGTGGAGCGGCATCGCGCCTGTAGGTGTTTGCTTCCGATACAAAACGCGTTTGTATGACCTGAATCAAATTGCGCTGCGTCCGAAGTCAGCGCGAGCGTGAAGGCGAAACGGATAAGCAGCTGGGAAACGGTACGGGGTACCATCCCCGCATGTTCAGTTACCGCCACGCCTTCCACGCAGGCAACCACGCCGACGTACTCAAACACACCATTTTGCTGGCTGTGCTCAAGTACATGGCGCAAAAAGACACCCCGTTCACGGTGCTCGATACCCACGCCGGGGCCGGGCTGTACCGGCTGGACGGCGACTACGCGCAAACCAGCGCGGAGGCATCGCAAGGCTTCGTCAAGCTGATGGCAGCGCAGACCACCGGCCAGGTGCTCACGCCGGTGGTGCAGGATTACGCCGATATGGTGGCCAGCTTCAACACCGGGCCGCCGGCGCGCGTGTACCCGGGTTCGCCCTTCATCATCCAGCAGCAACTGCGCGGGCGCGACAAGCTCAAAGCCTTTGAACTGCACCCGACCGACGCCAAGACCCTCGCCGCCAATATCGCCCAGCTCGACGCGGGGCGACAAGTCGCGGTGCTGCGCGAAGACGGCTTTGAGGGCGTGCGCAAGTTTTTGCCGCCGCCCACGCGACGTGCCTTGTTGCTGTGTGACCCGAGTTACGAGATCAAAACCGATTACCCGCGCCTGAACGCCATGGTGGCCGATGCGCTGCTACGATTTGCCACCGGCACTTACATGATCTGGTACCCCATCATCCCGCGCCCGGAGGCGCACGACGTACCGCGCAAGCTCAAGTCGCTGGCGATGAAAGCCGGCAAACCCTGGTTGCATGCGACGCTCACCGTCAAGTCCAGCAAGCTGCTGCTGGGCGACGACGGCCAGACCGTGCGGCCCGGCCTGCCAGCCAGCGGGGTGTTTGTAATCAACCCGCCCTTCACGCTCAAAGCCGCGCTCAAAGAAGCCCTGCCGCAACTCGCTACCCTGCTGGCGCAGGATGGCAACGCCAGCTCCACGCTCGACAGCGGTTCCTGACAAGCCGATCTAAGCGGCCAGCGCCTGCGGCTCGGGTTGCAGCAGCCCCAGTCGTTCGCACAGCGCTAAAGTGGGCGTACTTTGGTTCATGGTGTAGACATGAAAGCCCGGCGCACCACCGGCGCGAAGGCGCTCACACAGGTCGGCCACCACATCCAAACCAAAAGCCCTCAACTCGGCAATATCATCACCCAAACTCTGCAGACGCATACGCAGCCAGCGCGGTATCTCGGCCCCGCACGCATCAGAAAAACGGATCAACTGCTCCGCGTTGGTGATGGGCAGAATGCCGGGAACCACCGGCACATCCACGCCGAGCGCGCGTACCTCCTCCATAAAGCGAAAGTAACCATCGGCGTTGTAGAAGTACTGCGTCAGCGCGCCATCGGCACCGGCGCGTACTTTGGCGGCAAATGCCTGTGCGTCGTCCCGCGCACTGGCAGCCTGCGGATGGACCTCCGGATAAGCAGCGACATCGATGCGAAA
>CAIOUR010000211.1 GCA_903861575.1 uncultured beta proteobacterium
AGCGGCAAGCAGGGCGTGTACGGCGGCTTTCAGCCCTGGTTGCAGCGCGCCGGGCGTTTCCGCTCGCTGGGCGACGGGCAGGTGGACTTCAAAGGCATCTTCAGCAAGCTGGCCGGTTATGACTACAGCGGCTGGGCGGTGCTGGAGTGGGAGTGCTGCCTCAAGCACCCCGAAGACGGCGCGCGCGAAGGCGCGGTGTTCATCCGCGACCACATCATCCGCGTGGCCGAGCGCGCGTTTGACGACTTTGCCGACGGTGGCGTGGACGCCAAGGCTAATCGCAAGATGCTCGGCATCCAATAAGCCACCAAGAGAGCGCACGCACAAAGGACAGAACTATGGCAATCGAAGCAAGCAGCAGCACCGGCGTGGCCCGGCGCATCCGCCTGGGCATGGTGGGTGGCGGGCAGGGCGCGTTCATCGGCGCGGTGCACCGCATCGCCGCGCGCATGGACGACCGCTACGAACTGGTGGCCGGCGCCCTGTCGGCCAACCCCGAGCGCGCCCGCGCCAGCGCCGCCGAGCTGCACATCGCGCCGGACCGCGCTTACAGCGACTACCGCGCCATGGCGCAGGCGGAAGCGAATCGACCCGATGGCATCGACGCGGTCGCCATCGTCACGCCCAACCACCTGCACGCGCCCATGGCGCAGGCTTTTCTGGAGGCCGGCATCCACGTGATTTGCGACAAGCCGCTGACCTCGACACTGGCTGACGCGCAGGCGCTGGTGGCCAGCGTGCGCGCCAGCAACTGCCTGTTTGCGCTGACCCACAACTACAGCGGCTACCCCATGGCGCGCCAGGCCCGGGCCATGGTGGCGGCGGGCGATTTGGGCGAAATCCGCTTGGTGCACGCCGAGTACGTGCAAGACTGGTTGAGCACCCCGCTGGAAGCCACGGGCCAAAAGCAAGCCGCGTGGCGCGTGGACCCGGCGCAAGCCGGAGCGGGTGGTTCGCTGGGCGACATCGGCACCCACGCCGAACACCTGGCGCGCTTCATCAGCGGCCAGCAGGTGCACGAGGTCTGCGCCGATTTGTCCACCTTCGTGGACGGTCGCCAGCTTGACGACAACGCCCATGTGCTGATGCGCTACCGCAATGGCGCGCGCGGCATGCTGTGGTCGAGCCAGGTAGCGCCGGGGAACGAGAACGGTTTGAAGGTGCGCGTCTACGGTACCAAAGCCGGCCTGGAATTCCGCCAGGAACATCCCAACCACCTGTGGTTCACGCCCCTGGGCGGCGCGCCGCAGCTCATCACCCGCGCGGGTGCGACGGCTGGACCCGCAGCTGCGCACGCCAGCCGCATTCCCGCCGGTCACCCCGAGGGTTATTTAGAGGCATTTGCGCAGCTGTATACCGACTTTGCTGAGCAGCTGCACGCGCGATGGGAAAAACGCGCGCCCAACCCGCTGGCCTGCCATGTGCCGACGATTGAAGACGGCTTGCGCGGCATGCAGTTCATCGAGGCGGTGGTGGCATCCAGCCGCGCGGGCGGACGCTGGACGGCTGTGGCCTGAACGGCCTGCGCGGGGCTGCTTACATGCCCCAGCGCAGCGCGGCGGTGTGCACCGGCGCGTCCCACAGGGTTAAAAATTCCGGCGTGACGGCCGTGACGGTGATGGAACAGCCTGCCATTTCCAAAGAGGTCACATAAGAGCCGGTGAGGTGCCGGGCTACGCGGATGCCGTGGCGGTCCAGCACCTTGCGCGCGGCGTTGACCATCAGGTACAGCTCCACCAGCGGCGTACCGCCAAAACCGTTGACCAGCAGGATCACTTCCTGACCGGCTTGCAGGGCCAGGTCTTTGAGCACCGCGCCGGTGAGTTCTTCGGCAATCGCGTCGGCGCTGGCCAGGGGCACGCGGCGGCGGCCCGGTTCGCCATGGATGCCTACACCGACTTCCATCTCATTCATGCCGATTTGGAAAGTGGGTTTGCCCGCCGCGGGCACGGTGCACGATGTCAGCGCCACGCCCATGGACGCGGTGGCCTTGTTGACCGCGTCGCCCAGCGTTTTGAGCGCTGCCAGGTTGTCGCCGCGCTCGGCCGCTGCGCCCAGAATTTTTTCCACGATGAGCGTGCCGGCCACGCCGCGCCGCCCGGTGGTGTAGGTGGAGTCTTCCACCGCCACATCGTCATTGACCACCACCACGGCGTTTTCCTGGTCCAGCATGTCGGAGGCCATCTGGAAATTCATCATGTCGCCGGAATAGTTTTTGACGATGAACAGCACGCCCGCGCCGCCGTCCACGGCCTGCGCTGCATTCATCATCTGGTTGGGCGTTGGCGAAGTGAATATCTGGCCCGGGCAGGCCGCGTCTAGCATGCCGTGGCCGACAAAACCGGCGTGCAGCGGCTCGTGCCCGGCGCCGCCGCCGGAGATCAGCGCGACCTTGCCCGGCTTGTTGCGCTTGCGCCGCACAAACTCATGTTCCGCGCCAAGCGCGACGATGTCGGCGTGCGCGGCGGCAAAGCCGTCCAGCGATTCGGTCAGCACGTTGTCGACGTTGTTCATCAGGTTTTTCATGGTGCGCCTCTGCGTCAAAAAATAAGGGGTATCGGGATA
>CAIOUR010000212.1 GCA_903861575.1 uncultured beta proteobacterium
CTATGCTGAAGCCAATGACTTCGACAACTCTATGCGCTGCTCCCAAGCTGCTTTAGAGATTAACCCTGAATTCAATTACTTGTTTGGCGATTACCTTCACACCAAGTTAAGGGCAGCAAGTTGGGTTGAATTGAATAATGAAACAGAAGCTTTGAAAGAAGCAATTGCTCGCTCAATCCCCACCGTCAAACCATTCGTGGCTTTGGGCGTATTTGACGATCCTGTCCTGCACAAACGAGTTGCAGAGTTGTATGTTCAAGACCGGTACCCGGTATCGGATGCACTGGGTCCCATTGCGGACCGCAAAAAAGGCGGGAAGATTCGTATCGGGTATTACTCTGCGGATTTCCGCAGCCACGCGATCGCATACCTGATCGCAGAAATGCTGGAGCAGCATGACAGCGATGCATTTGAGATTTATGCATTTAACCTTAGCTCCGGCCCCCGAGATGCGATGAGCGAGCGCTTATTTTCGGCGGTCACGCAAGTCGTAGATTTAGCGGAACACAGCGACCGTAGCGCTGCCCAACTTTCTCGAGCTATGGGTGTTGATATTGCCGTCGACCTGGGTGGACACACCGTAGATTCCAGAACCGGCATCTTCGCCTATCGGTGTGCCCCGGTGCAGGTCAATTACCTTGGATACCCTGGAACCTTGGGTGCCTCGTACTATGACTACGTGCTTGCGGATCGCCATGTCATTCCTTTGGAGCAACGCCTGCACTACACCGAGCAGCTGGCCTACCTTCCGCATTGTTACCAAGTTAATGACTCTAAACGCAAGATTGCAGACCGCGTGTTCTCGCGCTCTGAATTGGGTTTGCCAGAGCGCGCATTTGTATTCTGTTGTTTCAACAACGGGTACAAAATATTGCCACAGACTTTTGATGGATGGGCACGCATTCTGCGTGCCGTAGATGGCGGTGTTTTATGGCTGTTAGACCATAACTCGTCGGCGACTCAAAACCTGCGAAGAGAGGCCCAAGTACGCGGAATAGATCCCGACCGCCTGGTATTCGCGCCCCGCATGCCGCTGCCTGAGCACCTGGCTCGGCACAAAGCGGCCGATTTGTTCATCGACACGCTGCCCTACAACGCCCACACGACGGCTAGCGATGCCTTGTGGGCAGGACTTCCGGTGCTGACCTGTATGGGCAAGTCCTTTGCGGCGCGGGTCGCGGGAAGTCTGCTTTTGGCAATGGACTTACCGGAACTTATCGCAGACACACAAGCGGATTTCGAATCGAAGGCAATTCAATACGCCAAAAATCCCGCACCGTTGGCAAATATCAAACGGCAATTAAGCGCTAATCTGTCTACTAGCCCGCTGTTCAATGCCCGGCTGTTTACCCGGCATATTGAGCAAGCTTACCGGGTCATGTATGCGCGCCAACAGTCTGGATTAGACCCGGAGCACTTCGCAGTGAAGCCGTGACCTTACCTGCGCTTGTTTACCTGTAGCATGTGCCTGAGCGCATCTTGCACTGGGAACCGCATACAGCGTGCCCGATTCTTATGCCTCAACTACGTCAAAACTCGTCGTCATCACCGCCGACTTCCCCAACATCCAACTCGCCGAGCAATACTTTTCATGGCTCATGGCAATTGCCCGCTCCACTGCTTGCGCGGGCAGGGCTTTGCCGGTCACCACAAAGTGCATGTGGATGGACGTGAACACTTTGGGATCAGTCTCTGCACGCTCAGCTGACAGTTGCACGCTGCAACCCTGTACCGCGTGCCGGCCGCGTTTGAGGATGAGCACCACGTCGTAAGCCGTGCAGCCGCCGGTGCCCGCCAGCAGCAGCTCCATAGGCCGGGGCGCCAGGTTCTGGCCGCCGTTTTCGGGCTTGGCCGCGTCCGGTGCGCCGTCCATGTTGACGATGTGGCCGCTGCCGGTTTCCGCGACAAAGCCCATGCCCGAGCGGGTGTTGAGGTGGCCGGTCCAGCTGACTGTGCATTCCATGGCGGTACTCCGTTCAAAGTGATTTTTGCCTCTGGGGATTATCATTCGCAGACTACATTGAGCCCTTATGCCAAGAACGACGCCATCCGCCAAAAAATCCCGTGCAGTACAGGCCTTACAACCCGCTGAATACCTCACCAAAATCCTGAACGCCCGCGTGTACGACGTGGCCACCGAGTCGGCCTTGGAGGTCGCGAAAACCCTGAGCCAACGTATCCACAACACCGTGCTGCTCAAGCGCGAAGACCAGCAGTCGGTGCGCAGTTTCAAGCTGCGCGGGGCCTACAACAAGATGGCGCACCTGAGCGCGGCGCAGCTGAAAAAGGGCGTTATTTGCGCTTCTGCTGGTAACCACGCGCAAGGTGTTTCCTTAAGCGCCAAGCGACTGGGGTGCCGCGCGGTGATCGTGATGCCCACGACCACGCCGCAGCTCAAGGTGGACGCGGTGCGTGAACTGGGCGGAGAGGTCATGCTGCATGGCGAGAGCTACACCGACGCCTACAACCACGCGCTGACCCTTGAAAAAAAACAGGGCCTGACTTTCGTACACCCCTTCGACGATCCGGACGTGATTGCTGGTCAGGGTACGGTGGCCATGGAAATTTTGCGCCAGCACCAGGGTCCGCTGGACGCGGTGTTTGTGGCCATCGGCGGCGGTGGGCTGATCAGCGGCGTTGCCAATTACATCAAGGCGGTACGCCCTGGCGTGAAGGTGATTGGCGTGCAGATGAACGACTCCGACGCCATGATGCAGTCGATCGCGCAGGGCGCGCGCGTGGCGCTGGCCGATGTGGGCTTGTTTTCGGACGGTACGGCGGTCAAGTTGGTGGGCGAGGAGACCTTCCGAATTGCGCGCGGTCTGGTTGACGACTTCATCACCGTGGACACCGATGCGGTGTGTGCCGCGATCAAAGACGTATTTGTGGATACCCGCTCCATCGTGGAGCCCGCCGGTGCGCTGGCGGTAGCGGCCATCAAAAAGTACGCGGCGCTGCACAAGCTGCGCGGCCACACCTTCGCAGCCATTTTATGCGGTGCGAACATGAACTTCGACCGCCTGCGCTTTGTTGCCGAGCGCGCGGATGTGGGCGAGGAGCGCGAAGCGCTGTTCGCGGTCACTATTCCCGAGGAGCGTGGAAGCTTCAAGCGCTTTTGCGAGCTGATTGGCGATTTGCCGGGCGGACCGCGCAACGTGACCGAGTTCAACTACCGCATGAGCGACACCGCGCGCGCCCATGTGTTTGTGGGTTTGAGCACCAAAGGGCCGGGCGAGTCGGGTCGTATCGCCAAGAACTTTGTGCGCCACGGCTTCGCGGCGCTGGACTTGACCCACGACGAGCTGGCGCAGGAACATATCCGCCACATGGTGGGTGGCCACTCTGCGTTGGCGCAGGACGAGCGCGTGCTGCGCTTTGTGTTTCCCGAGCGTCCCGGCGCACTGATGAAGTTCCTGAGCCTGATGCGCCCGGGCTGGAACATCAGCCTCTTTCACTACCGCAACCAGGGCGCCGATTACGGCCGCATTCTGGTGGGCTTGCAAGTGCCCAAGGCCGATGACAAAGCCTTTGCCCATTTTCTGAAGACGCTGGGCTACCCTTATGTAGAAGAAACTGCCAACCCGGTGTACCGCATGTTTTTGCAAACCTGAGGCCGGCCGTGGCAGCAACTCTGGATGGCAAGTTGGTGGTCGCGATTTCGTCGCGTGCACTCTTCGACTTTGAAGAAGAAAACCGGGTTTTTGAGCAGGGCGACGACCACGCCTACATGGCTTTACAGCGCAGCCGTATCGATACGCCCGCTACCCCTGGCGTGGCTTTTTCGCTGGTGCGCAAACTGCTGGCTTTTAACGACAACAACAGTGACGACAACTCGGACGCCGTGCGGCGGGTCGAGGTGGTCATCCTCTCGCGCAACGACCCGGTCAGCGGCCTGCGCGTCATGAAGTCCGCTGCGCATTACGCCCTGCCCATCATCCGCTGCACCTTCACGCGCGGCGAGTCGCCTTGGCGCTATCTGCAACCGCTCAAAGCCAATCTTTTTTTGAGCACGCATTTGAGCGACGTGCGCGCGGCCCTGGAGGCTGGCGTGCCGGCGGCGCAGGTCTACCCGCATTCGGCGCATGCCAGCCAGCGCTACCCGCAGGAGGTGCGCATTGCGTTTGACGGCGACGCGGTCTTGTTCAGCGACGAGGCGGAGCGCGTGTTCCACGCCGGCGGCCTGGACGCGTTCCAGCGGCATGAGGCCGCCAATGCCGCAAGGCCGCTGCCCGACGGGCCCTTCAAGCCGCTGCTGGTCGCGCTGCACCAATTGCAGCAGGCGGCGCGCCCGACGATGCGCATCCGTACCGCGCTGGTCACCGCCCGCAGCGCCCCGGCGCACGAGCGTGCCATTCGTACGCTGATGGACTGGAATATCGAAGTCGATCAGGCCATGTTTTTGGGTGGGTTGGACAAGGGCGCGTTCCTGCGTGAGTTCGAACCGGACTTTTTCTTTGATGACCAGACCGGCCACATCGAATCCGCCGCCCGCCACGTACCCGCCGGCCATGTGGCCAGCGGCGTGAGGAACTGAGGCGATGGAGGCGACAAACGGCGCAGCTCCGGCGAGCCGCTGGACCACGATCCGCCACACGGCGGCCAGCGCCTGGGCGCTGACCCGGCCGTACTTTGTTTCCGAGCAACGCTGGGTCGCCTGCGCGCTGCTGGCGGCGGTCGTGGTGCTGAACCTGGCCTTTGTATATCTGGCGGTGCTCTTTAACCAATGGAACCAGGTTTTTTACGACAGCCTGCAAGAGAAAAACAGCGCGGTGTTCTGGGCCCAGTTGTGGCGTTTCAGCTACCTGGCCTTTGCGTACATCGTGATCGCGGTTTACAAGTTTTACCTGACCCAGTTGCTGGAGATCCGCTGGCGTGCCTGGTTGACGCAGCAATTTCTGACGCGATGGCTATCTGACCAGGCTTTTTACGTGATGGAGTTGGCGCGTTTCGGCCCGGCAAAGGGCGCGCAGGCGGACAACCCGGATCAGCGGATTCAGGAAGATATCGGGCAGTTCACCGCGCAGACGCTGGGACTGGCCATGGGCTTGCTGCATGCGGTGGTGACGCTGTCGAGCTTTGTGGGGATTTTGTGGGCACTGTCCGGAGATTTCGGCTTCACGCTGGGCGGCAATGCATACGCGATACCTGGCTTCATGGTGTGGATGGCGCTGCTGTACTGCGGTGTGGGCAGCGTGTTGACGCATTACATCGGCCGCTCGCAGATCGCACTCAACTTTCAACAGCAGCGACTGGAAGCCGACTTCCGCCACCACCTGGTGCGGGTGCGCGAATACAGCGAATCGATTGCCTTGGACGGCGGCGCAGACAATGAGAACCAACGTTTACGCGGACGCTTTGATGGCGTTCTGGGCAACTTCATGCGGCTGCTGAGGGCGCAAAAAAACCTGGTGTGGTTCACCAGTTTTTTTGGTCAGGCCGCCGTGGTGTTTCCGTTTGTGGTCGCGGCACCGCGTTTTTTCAGCGGCGCGATCAAGCTGGGCGACCTGATGCAAATCTCGTCTGCGTTTGGTGAAGTGCAGGGTGCGATGAGCTGGTTTGTCGACAGCTACAGCACACTCGCCAGCTGGCGCGCCACCACCGATCGTTTGACCGGCTTTTCCAGCAGCCTTTCCATCATTGCGGGGGGAACGCGCGTTCAGCCCTCGTCAGCAGCGGGCGCGGAACCCGGCTCGGTTGCTGGCGTGCAGGCAGACGCGGTGCGGGTGTGTCTGCCGGATGGCAGCTTGCTGTTGGCTGCCGACGGCGTACTCGCCATGGCCGGCGAGCGCGTGCTGTTACAAGGTCCGTCGGGCAGCGGAAAGTCCAGCCTGTTCCGCACGCTGGCGGGCATTTGGCCTTTTGCCAGCGGCGCGGTGCAACGCAGCCCGGATGCCATGTTCATTCCGCAGCGCCCGTATTTCCCCAACGGTGCGCTGCGCGAGGCGCTGGCATACCCCGAACTTCCATCGCGCTACAGCGACGCGCAACTGCAACAGGCTTTGGTGGATGCGCAGTTACCCGCGCTGATAGGCGAATTGGACCGGCACGCGGCCTGGGGCCAGACGCTGTCGGGCGGCGAGCAGCAGCGGCTGGCTATTGCCCGCGTCTTGCTCAAGCGCCCGGCCTGGGTTTTCGCCGACGAGGCGACCAGTGCCCTGGACGACAACACGCAAGCTGCGGTTTACGGCAGGTTGGTCGCCATGACCACGGCGCGCGATGGCGGCATGGTGTCGATCGCCCACCGTGATGGTTTGGCTGCCTTCCACACCCGCTTCTGGCTGCTGGAGCCGGCCACGGACGGCATCGGATTCGTGCTGCGCGGCTAGTAGCGTAGCGGCTGGCGTTCAAGTCAGGCGGTGAAACCAGCGCAGCACCTGGGTTGGTAAGAACCCCAGATGCCCGGGAGGCGCGCCGCTGGGAAAACCCACATGCCCGCCCTGTGCAGGCTGCCAGAGTTGGACATCCGGTGCGATGTCGCTGGGGCTTGGCAGGCTGCTGCCAGGAACGAACGGATCGTTGCGCGCATTCGCGACGAGCGTCGGAACACGCAAGCTGCCCAGGTGGGGTTTAGCAGATGCGCGGCCCCAGTAGTCCATCGCGTCTGTAAAGCCGTGCAGCGGGGCAGTAAAAACCTGGTCAAAGTCCAGCACGGTGCGTGCGTGCAACAGCGCCGTGCGGTCAAACAAGCCGGGGAATTGGTCCCATTTCTGCAGGGCCTTGGGTTTCATGGTCCGCAAAAACCGGCGCCCGTAGACGATGTGGTTGAAGCCGCTGCTGATGCGCAGTCCGCATGCGGTTAAGTCCAGCGGTGCGCACACCGCGCAGATGGCGGTGACCGTTTTGCGGGCGGTATAGCCTGACTCTTGGCCCCAGCGCAGTAGTGCGTTTCCGCCGAGCGAGATACCCACGGCATACAAGGGCCCCGCATGTGCCAGCCGCAGCCGCTCCAGGACCCAACCAACTTCCGCGTAGTCGCCCGAATGGTAGGCGCGGGGTGCCCGGTTGATCTCGCCGCTGCAACCACGGAAGTGCGGGACCACAAAGTCCATTCCTATGGCCTGCGCGGTTCGGGCAAAGGCCAATGCGTAGTGCCCCTCGGAGTTGCCCTCTAAGCCATGGAATAAGACCAATAGAGGTCTATCGGACCTTCCAGCAGCGCCTTCGGGGTCGCTGAGCCAATCCAAGTCGATGAAGTCGCCGTCCGGTGTGTCCCAGCGCACGCGCCGGTACTGGGGTATAGCGCGGTTTTGGTCTTGCGCTGTGTGGCTGAACAAGGAGGCCCAGATAGTTTGTGCGTGCCCGCCGGGCAGCCACCAGGGCGATGTGTAGTTCCAGGCTGCGTGGGGCGGCGCAGCGGGGTTCAATGCAGCACCTGCGGCGCACGATCGGGCGCGAGGGCGTCTTGCGGCGTGCCGGGGCTGGCATGGTGTACGACCAGCCGCCAGCCTTGTGCGCTGCGGTGGAATACGTGGGTGGTGGTAACCAGAGCGGTTCCAGGGCCGGTTGAGGTCATGACATTGACGCTCTCAACCAGGTGGTGTACCGCCGTGTGGCTGCTGTGCCAGCGGGCGAGACACTGCGGACGCGCGTCAATGGATGCACCGTTGGCGAATAAGGCCTCGAAGCTGGCTCGGATGTCTGCCGGACCAATCGATCGCGCGCCACCTGGGTGGATGCACGCAATTTCCTCATCATCTGCCCAGCATGTCATCAGTTTGGTGATGTCACCGGACTGCAGGGCTTCGTAAAACGTCGCGTCTATTTCGTCGGGGGTACCGCCCAGAATGGCAGCGAAAGAAGGGGGCGGGCGCATCTTGGAAACTCCAGCATGGCGCACGCGGCTGGCTGTATCCCCGGTGCGCCAGTGCCCGTTGAAAGGATTAGCGCTGCCCGCGCAGGCGACGAATGGCGGCGAGTTGGGCCGTCATCATCACCAGCTCCGCCTGGGCGCTGGCCAGATCGATGTCGGTCTTGGCGTTCTTGATAGCTTCCTGCGCAGCTTGACGCGCGACATTGGCGCGCTCTTCGTCCAGGTCCTTGCCACGAACTGCGGTGTCGGACAAGACGGTGACGCGATCCGGCTGCACTTCGATGATGCCGCCGGCCACGAAGACAAATTCCTCGCTGCCGTCCGCCATCTCAATGCGCACCGAGCCGGGCTTGACCCGGGTAATCAGCGGCGTGTGGCGCGGATAGACGCCGAGTTCGCCGGACTCGCCGGGCAGGGCGACAAAACGCGCCTCACCCGAGAAGATGGACTCTTCGGCACTCACCACATCGACGTGGATGGTGTTCATGGCTTAGACCTTTTTGGCTTTTTCGAAGGCTTCGTCAATGGTGCCGACCATGTAGAACGCCTGCTCGGGCAGGTGGTCGCATTCGCCAGCTACGATCATCTTGAAGCCGCGGATGGTCTCGGCCAGTGACACGTACTTGCCGGGGGAGCCGGTGAACACCTCAGCGACGTGGAAGGGCTGCGACAGGAAACGTTGAATCTTGCGGGCGCGGGCCACGGTCAACTTGTCTTCTGGTGCCAGTTCGTCCATACCCAGAATCGCGATGATGTCGCGCAACTCTTTGTAGCGCTGCAAGGTGCCCTGAACGGCGCGCGCCGTGTTGTAGTGCTCTTCGCCCACGACCAGCGGATCCAACTGGCGGCTGGTGGAGTCCAACGGGTCCACAGCGGGGTAGATACCCAGCGACGCAATGTCACGCGACAACACCACAGTGGAGTCCAAGTGCGCGAAGGTGGTGGCTGGCGAGGGGTCGGTCAAGTCATCGGCAGGCACGTACACGGCCTGGATGGAGGTGATCGAGCCGACTTTGGTGGAGGTAATACGCTCTTGCAAGCGGCCCATTTCTTCAGCCAGCGTCGGCTGGTAACCCACGGCGGATGGCATACGGCCCAACAGCGCCGACACTTCGGTACCGGCCAGGGTGTAGCGGTAAATGTTGTCCACGAAGAACAGCACGTCTTTGCCTTCGTCACGGAAAGATTCGGCAATGGTCAAACCGGTCAACGCCACACGCAAACGGTTGCCGGGAGGCTCGTTCATCTGGCCGTAGACCATGGCCACTTTGGATTCGCCCAGGTTCTCCAGGTTCACAACGCCGGAGTCAGCCATCTCGTGGTAGAAATCATTTCCTTCACGGGTACGCTCACCCACGCCGGCAAACACGGACAGGCCGCTGTGCGCTTTGGCAATGTTGTTGATCAGCTCCATCATGTTCACGGTCTTGCCCACGCCGGCACCGCCGAACAGGCCGACCTTGCCGCCTTTGGCGAAGGGGCACACCAAGTCGATCACCTTGATACCGGTCTCCAGCAGCTCTTGCGAGGGGCTGAGTTCGTCGTACGCGGGTGCCTTACGGTGAATGGAGGCGGTTTGCGCCTGGTCCACTGGACCACGCTCGTCGATAGGCGTACCCAGCACGTCCATGATGCGGCCCAAGGTGCCTTTGCCCACTGGCACGGTAATCGCTGCGCCGGTATTGGTGACCATCAGTCCACGGCGCAGGCCGTCAGAGCTGCCCAGGGCAATGGTACGGACGATGCCGTCGCCAAGTTGCTGTTGTACTTCCAGCGTTAGCGCTGTGCCTTCCAGTTTCAAGGCGTCGTACACCTTGGGCATGTGATCGCGCGGGAACTCCACGTCCACCACTGCGCCGATACATTGAACAATCTTTCCCTGAACGCCTGCGTTCGTGTGGGTCGTCTCATGCGCCATGTTATTTCGCTCCAAAAATAAAAATCAGACAGCCGCCGCCCCGGCAACGATCTCGGACAATTCCTTGGTGATCGCCGCTTGACGCGTCTTGTTGTAAATCAGTTTGAGTTCGCCGATCACGTTACCGGCGTTGTCGGTTGCCGACTTCATAGCCACCATACGCGCCGATTGCTCCGACGCCATGCTCTCTGCCACGGCTTGATAAACCAGGGCTTCGACATAACGCAGCAGCAGGTCGTCGATCACCACATGGGCATCAGGTTCGTACACATAGTCCCAGCTGTGTTGCTTGGTGTCCCTCTGCATTTTTTCAGACGACAAGGGTAGCAACTGTTCGACAACAGGTTCTTGCTTCATGGTGTTGATGAAGCGGGTGTAGCACAGTTGCACCGAGCTGATTTCGCCGTTCACATACGCGTCAAGCAGCACCTTCACTGGACCGATCATTTTCTCCAGGTGGGGCGTGTCGCCCAATTGGGTCGCTTGTGCAACGACCTTCACGCCATTACGCCCCAGAAAGCCCAGGCCTTTATTGCCAATGGCGACCGCTTGCGGCGTGAAGCCCTTCGCTTGACCGTCACGCAGCATGTGTGTCAGCACCCGCAGCACGTTAGTATTCAAACCACCACACAAGCCCTTATCAGTGGTCACCACGATGTAGCCCGTTCCCTTGGCGTCGTTGACCGCCATGAAGGGATGGACGTATTCGGGATTGGCGCGCCCCAGGTTGGCGGCGATATTGCGCACCTTTTCCGTAAACGGCCGAGCTGCGCGCATCCGGTCCTGCGCCTTGCGCATTTTGGAGGCGGCCACCATTTCCATGGCTTTGGTGATCTTCTTGGTGTTTTCCACCGATTTGATCTTGCCGCGTATTTCCTTACCTGCTGCCATCAGAGGCTCCTTGTGACGTCAGGGCGGAATTTACGCAAAGTTCTTTTTAAACGCAGCGACGGCCGCGCTCAATTCGGCTTCGGCGTCTTTGTCCATCGCTTTGGCGGACTCCAGCTTATCCAGCAGCGCCGCATGCTTGTCTTTCAAATACGCGTGCATGCCGCTCTCAAATGCGAGGACCTGCTTGACTTCGATGTCATCCAGGTAACCCTTGTTCACCGCGAATAAGGTAGCACCCATCAGGCTGATGGTTTGGGGGCTATATTGCGCTTGCTTGAGCAGCTCAGTCACGCGCGCACCACGGTCGAGCTGCTTGCGGGTAGCTTCGTCCAGATCCGATGCGAACTGGGCAAAAGCGGCCAATTCGCGGTACTGCGCCAAGTCGGTACGGATACCGCCGGACAGGCCCTTGATCAACTTAGTTTGCGCGGCACCGCCGACGCGGGACACCGAAATACCGGCGTTGATCGCAGGGCGCACGCCCGCGTTGAACAGCGACGTCTCCAAGAAGATCTGGCCGTCTGTAATCGAAATCACGTTGGTCGGAACAAAAGCCGAGACGTCACCAGCTTGGGTTTCAATAATCGGCAGCGCGGTCAGAGAGCCGGTCTTGCCTTTGACTTCGCCTTTGGTGAAGTGCTCAACGTAGTCGGCATTCACGCGGGCTGCCCGCTCCAGCAAACGGCTATGGAGATAGAACACGTCGCCGGGATAGGCTTCGCGCCCTGGCGGACGGCGCAGCAGCAGCGACACCTGGCGGTATGCGACTGCTTGTTTGGACAGGTCGTCATACACGATCAGAGCGTCTTCCCCGCGATCACGGAAGTATTCGCCCATGGTGCAGCCGGAGTAGGCCGACACGTACTGCATCGCTGCAGATTCGGAAGCAGAAGCGGCCACAACAATGGTGTAAGCCATCGCACCTGCTTGCTCCAAGGCCCGGACCACGTTTTTGATCGACGAGGCCTTTTGTCCGATGGCCACGTAAATACAGGTCATGTTCTGACCCTTCTGGTTGATGATGGCGTCGATGGCGACGGCGGTCTTGCCGGTCTGGCGATCGCCAATGATCAATTCGCGCTGGCCGCGCCCGATAGGCACCATCGAATCAATAGATTTCAAGCCGGTTTGCATGGGCTGGCTGACCGATTCGCGGGCAATCACGCCGGGAGCAACCTTCTCGATCACGTCGGTCATCTTGGCATTGATCGGGCCTTTGCCGTCAATGGGTTGGCCCAGCGCGTTGACCACGCGGCCAATCAGTTCGGGGCCGACCGGGACTTCCAAAATGCGGCCGGTGCATTTGACCGTGTCGCCTTCGGAGATGTGTTCGTAGTCGCCCAAAATCACCGCGCCGACCGAGTCGCGCTCGAGGTTCAGCGCCAGGCCAAAGGTGTTGTTGGGGAACTCCAACATCTCGCCTTGCATCACATCAGACAAACCGTGGACGCGCACGATACCGTCGGTCACCGAAATGACGGTGCCCTGGTTGCGGATATCGGCGCTGGCGGACAGCCCTTCGATACGGCTCTTAATCAGTTCGGAAATTTCTGCCGGATTGAGTTGCATGACTCTTTCCCTCTTTCTTGGTAAAACTAAAGCACAGTTGCTGACCGCTCACGCAGCCAACGCCACTTTCATCTGTTCAAGGCGGGCTTTGACCGACGTGTCAAGCACTTCGTCACCCACCACCACCCGGATTCCGCCGATCAGCTCCGGTTGCAGTCGCACCGAAACATGTAGTTTGCGGTTGAAGCGCTTTTCGAGCGATTGCGTCACATCAGTAAGCGCGGCGCCTTCCATGGGGAAAGCGCTAAAAATCGTTGCGTCGGATGCTCCGCCCTGGGCGTTCAGGTGCAGACGAAACTGCGCTGCCATTTCTGGTAGCGCGCCTAGGCGTCCGTTTTCCAGAACCGTGCGCAAGAACTGCCGAGCGACAGGCACTAGGGGCTCCTTCATCACGCTGGCGACCAGATCTACAACCTGGTCCACCGTGGATTTGGGGTTGGACGCAAAACGCATCAAATCGGGGTCAGCCGCAATGTCTGCCATACGGTCCAGCCACTGCGCAGTGAACGCGTTATCCGCCGCCGAGGCCTTGAAGAGCGCTTCAGCGTAGGGGCGGGCGATGGTCGCAAGTTCAGCCATGTAAGCCTCTACAGTTCGCTTTTCAGGCGGGACAGCAAATCAGCGTGGACTTGGGCATTTACTTCTTTGCGAAGGATTTGCTCCGCGCCCTTGACAGCGAGAACAGCAACTTCATCGCGCAATGCCTCCCGTACTTTGACCGCCTGTTGCAATGCTTCGTCACGCGCACTTGCCACGATGCGTGCCGCTTCATCGCTGGCACGTGACTTCGCTTCGTCGACGATTTGCTGTGCACGCCGCTCCGCATCGGCCAAAACGGCAGCCGATTCGGACCGAGTCGCCGCGAGTCGGGTTTCGACTTCGCGGTGGACGTTGGAGAGCTCAATCTTCGCGTGCTCAGCAGCCGCCAAACCGTTTGAAATCTTCTCCGCGCGATCGTCCAAGGCCTTGACCACGGGCGGCCAGATGAACTTCATCGTGAACCCGACCAAAATCAGGAACACAATCATCTGAACAATGAGGGTGCCGGTAATGCTCACTTCGTATCCTTTTCCATAGGGCTCAGGTGTGTCGCAACGCACGCTGCGTCACAACGTCTAAGGTGCAAATGGATTATTTGGCCAATTGAGCCAGGAATGGGTTGGCAGTGGCAAACCACAAAGCCACACCGGTTCCGATAATGAAAGCCGCGTCAATCAGACCGACCAACAAGAACATTTTGGTTTGCAATTCACCCATCAGTTCAGGCTGACGCGCTGCGGACTCGAGGTATTTGCTGCCCATGATGCCGATTCCGATACAGGCACCGAAGGCACCCAAACCAATAATCAAACCAGCGGCGAGCGCGACAAAACCGATAAGACTTTCCATGGTAGCTCCTTAAAAAAAACGAAAAAGTAAGGTGAACAATCAGTGGTGATCATGTGCCTGACCTACGTATACGAGGGTCAACATCATGAAAACAAATGCTTGTAGGGTGATGATCAAAATGTGGAAGATGGCCCACAAGGTGCCAGCGATGATGTGGCCAATTGACAGGGCAATACCCGTGAAGGACATTGAAATCGCCCCGCCCATTAAAGCGATCAGCAAAAACACCAACTCTCCCGCATACATGTTGCCGAACAACCGCATGCCATGCGACACAGTTTTCGCGACAAACTCAATCATCTGCATGGCGAAATTAAAGGGGTAGAGTAGGAAATGGTTACCGAAGGGCGCCGTGAATAACTCGTGTATCCAGCCACCCAAGCCTTTGATCTTGATGCAGTAGTACAGCGAAATAACTAGGACACTGGCAGAAAGTCCCATCGAAGCAGATAAGTCTGCAGTGGGAACCACACGCATGTAGGCGTGGTGCGCATCGCCGCCATTGGCAGTGAAAACAGCTTCCCAAATCATGGGAATAAGGTCAACTGGTAACAAGTCCATCGCGTTCATCAGGAAAATCCAAATGAACACCGTCAGTGCGAGCGGGGAGACGAACTTGCGACTGTCGGCGTTGTGGACAATACTTTTGGCCTGCGCGTCGACCATCTCTACCAACAGTTCTACCGCCGCTTGCAAGCGTCCGGGAACGCCCGAAGTCGCGCGGCGAGCCGCAAGCCACATGACGAAGCAGCCGATAACACCCAGAGAAATCGCCCAGAACAAGGAATCTATGTTGAAGACGGTGAAGTCAACGATACCGCCCATGTGCTTGTTTTGAAAATGGGTGAGGTGATGGCCGATGTACTCACCAGCGCTTGGTCCCTGCTCAGCAGACATATGTCGATCAGCCTTTACCACCGGGTGAACGGTTTGCGGTCCGAAAAACCAGCAACAACCAGTTCGCCTTCATTGTTACAACCAAGCCCGCTATCAAAGCGGGCCAACTCATTTCGCCTAGCATTTTGCTGGCGCTACACAAAATCGCTACGGTCAACGCAATCTTGACCAATTCCCAAACCAAGAGTCGAAGCAACAAGGCGTCCGGACTCCATCGCCCTTGCATCCCCGCCATGCCCCGAAACAACAGCATCTGCGGAAACACGACGGCCAACATTCCATAAGCCGCTGACCACGCCAACGCTTCGCTTCGCCCGGCCAATCCGATTCCCGCAGAGACAACCAAACCGATACCCGCTTGCATAGCCAGCGCACGCCATATCGGGCTGGGCTGCTGCAGTGCCCGCCACTGTCGCGCTTCATCCGCGTTGAGGGACTTGTATTCCTCTTCGGGGTCGTCTTGCCAGTGGTTTGTCACACGCACTACGCTCGGTTCGGGGGCTGTACGCCGCTATACAGCTCAGCTGTTTAAGCACAGCCGCCGAGTATATAGCAGGCATTGCCTGTGTGTCATTTGTAAGCCGCGTGTCAAGCGCGGTAGCGGCGGCGCTGGGGATCAATGTGGCCATAATGCTTAAGAGAACCACCTGTCGCACAGCCCTATGCCCTCCGAGCCCCTTAAACCAGAGCAGCAGCCCGACGCAAGCGCGTTGATCACATATCCCTGCCGGTTCCCGATCAAAGTGATGGGCGAGCGATCCGACACATTTTTGCCTGAGATGCTTGCCGTGGTGCAACGTTTCGATCCCGATATGCCGGCTGACGGCGTCGAAATCCGCCACAGCAGTGGTGGAAAGTACACGGGGCTGACCTTGCATGTCTGGGTGACCAGCCGCGATCAATTAGACGATGTGTACCGGGCGTTATCGGGTCATCCACGCGTCAAGGTGACCCTGTAGGGTGCGCTAAGGTGGTGCCGATGCACACCATCGTGCGGGGGCCTTGCGCGTACGAGGCGGTGTACCGCGAGATGCAAGCCTACACCGCCGCGCGTGACAGTCAGACGCCGGATGCGCTGTGGCTGTGCGAGCATGACCCCGTTTACACCCAGGGACTTGCAGGCCGCAGCGAGCACCTGCTCGTGCCGGCGGCGATTCCGGTTATCGCAACGGATCGTGGCGGGCAGATCACCTTCCACGGGCCGGGGCAAGTCGTGGCTTATCCGCTGCTCGACCTCAAGCGCGCGGGCTACTACGTGAAGGAATATGTCTATCGCGTTGAAGAGGCGGTCATCCGGACTTTGCGCCACTGGAACGTCACGGGCCACCGCGTTGCGGGGGCTCCGGGCATTTACGTACGATTGGATGATCCTTCGGGACACGCTAGATTACCTCCAAGCGACGGTGCAGCGGCGCCCAGTTTTGCCGGTCTGGGCAAGATTGCCGCCCTAGGGGTCAAAGTCAGCCGCCATTGCGCGTACCACGGAGTGGCGCTGAACGTCGCCATGGATTTGTCGCATTTCGATGCCATTAACCCTTGCGGATATGCCGGCCTGCGCACCGTGGACCTTTCTACAATTGGCGTAGCAGTTAGCTGGGATGAGGCCGCTGCCGCCTTGGGTCAGCGTTTGGTCTCGGGGCTACAACCCTGAGATAAGTCATGGCATCGAATACCCCCGTTTCTGAAATTGTTGCAGCACCGCCGCATGACCCGAGCGTCAAGCAAAAGGCTGCCGCCAAGCTGGCGCGCATTCCGATCAAAGTGCAGGCTGCCGAAATTCTTAAAAAGCCCGATTGGATCCGCGTGAAGGCCGCTAGCCCGAGCAGCCGCTTTTATGACATCAAGAGAATCCTGCGCGAAAACCAGTTGGTCACGGTGTGCGAGGAGGCGTCATGCCCCAACATCGGCGAGTGTTTCGGCAAAGGAACTGCCACGTTCATGATCATGGGTGACAAGTGCACCCGGCGATGCCCTTTTTGTGATGTCGGCCATGGCCGCCCCGACCCGCTGAACCCTGATGAGCCCGCCAGCCTCGCCAAAACGATTGCGGCGTTGCAATTGCGCTATGTCGTGATCACCAGCGTGGACCGTGACGATTTGCGTGATGGTGGCGCGGCGCATTTTGTCGCTTGCATCGAAGCGATTCGTGCGGCCTCGCCCGCTACCGAAATCGAAGTGCTGGTGCCCGATTTTCGTGGCCGCGATGACCGTGCGCTGTCTATTTTGCGCAATGCGCCGCCCGATGTGATGAACCACAACATCGAGACCGTACCGCGCCTGTACAAAGAGGCCCGTCCAGGGTCGGATTACGCGTTCAGCTTGAACCTGCTGCAAAAATTCAAAGGCTTATTCCCCGATATTCCCACCAAGAGCGGCATCATGGTCGGCCTGGGGGAGACCGATGAAGAAGTGCTGCAGGTCATGCGCGACATGCGGGCCCACGGCATCGACATGCTCACGATCGGCCAGTACTTGGCGCCTTCGAGCAGCCACCTGCCGGTTCGGCGCTATGTGCACCCCGATCAGTTCAAGATTTTCGAAGCGCAGGCTTATGCCATGGGTTTCAAGCACGCCGCAGTGGGCGCGATGGTGCGTTCCAGCTACCACGCCGACGAGCAGGCGGGTCACGCGCGTGCGTGATTTATCTGCCGCGTAAGTACCGCCATATCTGGGTAGCCAGACAGATATGCAGGTAGAGCCACAGCAGCGGATCCAGCACTGCATCCCACACATTGCCGCTGGGCAAGCGTGTGAGGACAAATAGGGCAAGTGCCAAAAATGGCAGTGTATGGATCCCGCGTGCCGATATGACCCATGCCGCCGAGGCGCCTACCGTCAGCACCAAGCTGGCCTGCGGGCTGAAGCCCCAGCCATAAACGGACTGCTGTATCGGTAGGACAGCGAACGTGTCCAGCGCCAGTACCCAGCCCACCACCAAACCGCATATGACCCAGGGAATCGGAATCCGGTTTGATGGTCGTGGCGTCCACGAGGAGCTGAACGGCGCTTGCGCACGGGTTTGCCGCCACAACCACAGGCCACACAGCAGGACGCTTGTCCAGCTCGGCGAGGCGAACGCGAGTTCCAGCCAGTAAGCCGGAGACATCGGGCCGGGAAAGGACGAGCCAAGTCCTACCAGGACCGCCAAGCCGAACCGCCAACGTGGCTGCAGCACATAAGCCATTCGCCAGCCCGCTGTAGCTAAGACCACACCCCACAATATATGCACGCCGACCTGGCGCAGCGCAGGCTGCGGGAATACCGGGCTATCGATCTCCAGCAAAGGCTGCAAGAGCTGGGCAAATTCGGAGGTGTTCAACATGCGTCAGGGCTTCTGGGCAACTACAGAAAAACGCTGCCAGGCGATTTGGTGGCGCTGATCGGTGTAGCTTAGCCATAGCTGCTCGTTGACCCACTCGAGCGACGGATAAGAATATTCTGTGCCTATTTCGCCCCGGGCAACGGTCGTTACGTACTGCCAATGGAGCCCATCCAGGGACGTGCTGAGATCCAGGACGTGTCGGCCTTCAGATGTGTTGTTGTGTGCCAGGACCAAAGTGCCGTCGGGAAGTCTGAGCGCAGCGAGTGAAGAGTCGGGGTTGGGCAAGTCCAGATTGGGAGCATCCTGCCAGTGCGCACCCGCGTCCTTGGTCTGGCTCACGTGAATGCGCCTTTGAGGACTGGCGTCGCGCGCCAAGGCCAGCCAGCGGGTATCGCTCAAGGGCAGCAAAGCAGGCTGGATCATCTGGTGGCTTTGCGCCATGCGGATGATGCTGCGCATATTGCCGTCGGCATCAAAGCGCAGGGCAACAGGAAAACTGGGGTGGCCCATTTCAAAGTACGCTGGTAACACCATTCCACCGTCGCTGAGAGGCAGAGGGTTGCTTCTAACCAGGTGGCTGTAGTTCCACAGCCAGGACAGCGGCAGCACCTGCTGCACCTCAAAACCATGGGGCTGGGCGATTGATTGCATATCCCTTTGCCGCAGGTGCACGATCCGCGCAGCCGCCCAGCCACCGAGTCCCGTCGTGACAACAAACAGATGCACCCGCCCTTGATCATCCAACCAGGAAACCGGATTACCCAGCCGGGTGCTGCCAAAGCCAAGGTCCTGTCTTCCCACTGCGTAGTAGGCTGGACTCCAGCTCTCGCCGCTGCGCGCCAGGTGGGCGCTGGCTATTTGAATATCCGGAGCGGCTTCTCGGGAGCCGGAAAACCAGAATGCCATCAAGGACCAGGGGTGGCCTTCGGGCATGACTAGCAGGTCGCAAGCATGCGCGCTCAGAGCACCTTCGGGCATAGGGATATGGCCTTGCCCTGTGCGCACCAGTTGTGATGGGCTGGTGGCCCTTTGTTCAAGCACAACCGCTTTCACCGATGGCAGCGGACTACCGCGACAGCCGAGTTCTACAACCAACAGAACACAGCAGGCCAAGCCCGCAACCAGGCACCGCTTGACCCAGGGTAGACGTGCAACGGATGGACGCATAGCGCTGCCTTTAGGGCGTGATTGCGTCGGTTCCACTGGCGAGCAGCCGGGCGTAGGTGCCCTTGGCCGCTGCCAGTTCATCGTGGCTGCCTGACTCTACCGCGCGCCCGTGCTCCATCACCACGATGCGATCCGCATCGCGTACGGTTGACAAGCGGTGCGCCACCACCAGCACCGAGCGCTGCTGGCGTAGCAAAGCGACCGCGTCTTTGACCGCACGTTCCGACGCGTTATCCAGCGCCGACGTGGCCTCGTCGAGCAAGAGAATGGGCGCGTCTTTGACAAAAGCCCGCGCAATCGCAATCCGCTGGCGCTGGCCGCCCGAGAGCTGGCCCCCGTTGACACCCACCCGCGATGCCAGCCCCTTCGGCAGTGCTTCAATGAAGTCGAGCGCATTGGCGCTGGCCGCTGCGCGGGAAATCTGGTGCGGGGTCGCGTCGGGTCGCCCATAGGCGATGTTGGCTGCCACCGTGTCATCAAACAACACCACGTGTTGACCCACCCAGCCCAGTTGGCTGCGCAAGGCGACCAAATCCATCTGTGCGATGTCCTGGCCGTCGAGCAGGATGCGCCCTTGGGTCGGCTCAAAAAAGCGTGCCATCAACTGCACGATGGTGGTTTTACCGCTGCCCGATGCACCCACGAGCGCCACGGTTTCACCAGCGCGCAACTCCAGATCCAAGTCTTGCACCGCCCACGAATCCTGGCCGGGGTAGCGAAAACTCACGCCTTCGAAGCGCACGTGCCCTCGCGCCCTTGGTGCTGACGAAAGAGGGGCGCTGACCGGCTCGGATGGGGCGTCGAGCAAGTCAAACAAGGATTGCGCACCAGCCAGGCCGCGTTGAATCACATCGTTGATATTGGTCAGGCGGCGGATCGGCTCAAACAGCATCGCCATCGCGGCGACAAACGCGACAAAGGTGCCCGGGCTCAAACGGTCTTGCGCCGACAGGTTGGATGCCAGCCAAATCACAGCCGCAACCGCCATCGCCGCGAGCACCTGGACCAGCGGCACGTTCAATGCGCTGACACGCACGTTGCGCATGGTGTTGGCGCGAAGGTCTTCCGTGATAGTGGCAAAGCGCTGCGCCTCGTGGGCATGGGTGCCGAAAATTTTGATTTCCCGAACGCCCGCCAGGCTTTCCTCTATGGCCCCGGTCATGGCTCCGGCACTTTCTTGCATCGCCTCGTTACCGCCGCGCAGCTTCTTGCTTGCCACGGTGATCAACCAGGCAACGATGGGTGCGATGGCCACTATCAACAGGGTCAGCTCCCACGCTGTGTAGATCAGGTAGCCGGTCAGCCCGATGATGATGAGCGTATCGCGCACCACCACGATCCAGGCGGACGATAGCGCGGCACCGACCTGTGGAATGTCGTACAACAAACGCGACAGCATGCGCCCTTGCGACTGCGCCATGTGCTCGGCCAAGGGTAGCTCCATCTGGTGGGCGAAGACTTGGCGGCGCAGGTCGGTAATGGCTTTGTTGGCTATCCATTGACTGGCAACGTTAGCCACGTATTCAGCCACCCCTTTGGCCAGAAACGACAGCACCAGAGCCAAAGGTACCCACCATTGTGCTTGGGCGTTTTTGGCGATGAGATTCTGGTCTACCAAAGGCTTGAGCAGGCCCGGCAACACCGGCTCCAGCGCCGCCGCAACAAGCATGGCCAGCACCGACAGGGCTACTACCGAACGGTAGGGTCGAATCGTCTGGAACAGCCGCCCATACAGTTGCAAGGAGCTTTTCATTCGCGCTTTAGCAGCTTGTCGTTGAGCAGCGAGGCCCAGCCTTCTGCCAGGTATTGCTTCTCCAGCGCGCTGGGGTCGTATTCCATATCAACCCATTCCATGAAACCGATCGGAGCACGTGCATTGCGGGCCACGTAGGTCTCCAGCACAAATTCCAGCACTCCAGCTTGCGAGCGACGGAAATGGCCGTAGCGCCAATTGAGTTCTGACAGCGCATCGCGCACATCGTGGCCCAAATGCAGGATGCGGAACAGCGCCGCGCCGATACCAGCACGGTCCGCGCCGGATTTGCAATGCAAAAGCGCCGGGTATTCGAGTTTTGCGAATACGGCTTTTATGCCGTGGATTTCTTCACGCGTAGGTGGCTGGCGGGAATACAGCCGGAAGGTTTCCAGATGAATGCCCAGCGCATCACAGGCCTCGGCTTCCAGCGCATACGAGCCGAACTCATTGACACCGCGCAAGTTCAAAATGCTTTTGAGACCTAGCCGGGTTTTGTAATCGCGAATCTGCGAGGGGCTGGGTTGGCTGGAGCGGTACATGCCGCCGCCGAGGGCATACAGGTTGTTGTAGATGGCCCGGATAAAGCCGTGGTCGACCAAATGCATGTTGAGCCAGGCCATGACCCGGCCATAGGTCGAATCCAATCGAAAGTGCATGAGCAACCCGTCTGAAAAGTGCGCCGGAGTATAGCGAGACGGTATGCAAGGGCCGCTTCAGCGGCGCTTGCAAAGACTCTCAGGTTCATCGGCACCCAAGGTGTCCAAAATGTCCTTAGGGTGCAGTACACCGTCGACCGGCGCCATACCGGCCACGGCCTGGCCGTGGGCCATAAAGATGCCTTGGCGCAGTTGCCCGTCCCAAGGCCGAAAGCTCAGCGCCGTGCCCTTGAATCCGTCCAGCGTAGTTTTGCTGCTGCGCAGGTTGCGCAGCAGCTGCGCCAGGTTGGCTTTGGGTTCCTCGTCCAGCGCGGTCGCAAAGCTTTTTACCGCCATCCATGCCGCCCAGTCTTGCGACGCCATTTGCTTATTGGTCAACTTTTGAAACCGGTGGCTGAGTTGCGGAGCGCCGTAACGTTCCCATGACGTATGCCAGGCCAGGGGTACCAGGCCGCCGCTGCCCACCACCGGACGGGGTAGGGCAGTGTTGTAGGGCAGGGCCTTGGAAAATTCCCCGACCGTATCCAGCACCATCACCACGTCGTGCGCAGGCTCGGCAGTCAGTAATTTCGGGTTGCTGGCTTCACGCTGTCGGGGGTCGCCAGAGAGCACAAATTTGCGCTCGGCTTTCACCTTCAATCCAAAGCGTTTGATCGACGCCATCCAGATCTCGCGCAAGGCCTGGTCTTGCGGCTCCGGCCCGACTAGCAAAATGATGTCGCGCCAGTTGCGCGCGGCCAGCCACTGGGCCATGGCGTCGGACAGCATGCGGTCGCTGGGCAGCGTGTGCAACCAGTGGGGGTGGCAGGACGTTCCGCGCAACTCATCGCTGGTTTCGCTGATATTGAAAACAATGGGCGTGGTGGTGATTTTTCCGAATGCCTCCATCAGCGCCTTTTGCTGCTCTTTGGGTAGGTCCAGCAGAAGCACCTGCGCCTTGCGCTTATTGATCTCGGCGAGCAGCTCGGTGGTGCTCTTACCGTCCCATTGCAGGTCTTGCAATTTCAGCTGGTTGCCGGAGTCTTGGAGGTTGTCCTTGAGCTCGTCGATGGCGATTTGTGCTGCAACCAGTGGCCTGCCCGTAGGTTTTCCGATGAAGGCCTGCTCCAAGGTTTTGCGGTCGTAGCGCGGGTCATCGCGCAGCCCGATCACCAGAACCTGCCAGCTTGCCGCCCACACCGAAACCGGCATCAGCAGAATGACGGCCCAAACGCCCAAACGGCGGGCCAAGGTGCTTGGCCGGGTCGCCATCAATTGGTAATCACGCTGTGGGGAACGCGTCCGGCCGGCACGGTTTTGATGGCTTTGCCGCTGGCTACGTCGACGATGGTGAGATCGTCAGAAAGCCCGTTGACGACATAAAGCCGCGATCCATCGCTATTCAGGCCCACGCCCCATGTACGTTTGCCCGCTAGTATGACTTTGCGCACCGTATGCGTGGCCACATCCACCTCGGCCACGTGGTTGGCGCGCCCCAGGCCAACCCATGCGGTTTTTCCATCTGGCGTGATGAGCATGCCGACCGGGCTGATGTCGTTCTTGCGCATGCCTGAAATCTCAAACTCCAATGTCTGTTTCACGATGCGGTTGGCCGTATCGATGATGCTCACACTAGAGCCCAATTCGTTGGTCACCCACAGTTCTGCGCCGTCGGGCGTCAGCGCAAAGCGACGCGGACGTTTCCCCACTTTGACCATCCCCACCTGCTTGCGCGTGGCCACATCGACGATGTGCACCGAGTTGGTCACCTCTGAGGTTACGTACACCAGCTTGCCGTCCGGTGTGGCGAGGACGCCTTCGGGCTCGGCACCGGTCTTCACTGCAAAGAGTGGTTTTTTGCTGGCGATGTCATAGGCAATCATCTGACTGCCTTCTTCAATCGAGACATACGCCGTTTTGCCGTCGGGTGAGAGGGCGAATATCTCGGGGCTTTCGCCGGTGGGGAGCATGTCGACCTGCTTGCCAGCGGCAATGTCCACCACCCCGATTTGGTCGCTGTCGCCACAGGCCACCATGATCTGTTTACCCGCGTTAGCCCAGGCCATGTGCCGCGGGCGCTTGCAGGTAGGAATGTTCTTGATGAAGGTTCCGTCGTTTTGCAGCACCATGATGGCGTTGTCTTTTTCGCTGCTGACAAAGACATCAGCCCAGGCCGAACTGACAGCCGTCACCACAATAAGGCCGGACGCCGCATACCGCGCGAGGTGTTTGAAGTGGATGGGGTTTTGCATAGGGAGTTTCGATTAGCGCAAATCGAAGAAGACCAGACCGACATGAAAGCGCTGGGTAGAGCTGCCTTCGTCGCCGAACTTCTGGGTGTTCGATATGGACGTGTCTAGCGCAATCTTCCCGTACTTCAGCCACCAGCGCATACCGCCGTGGGTGACTTGGTCGGTTAGGTCACGCCCACTCAGTTCGGCAAAAAGCATGGCCCTTTGTCCGAAATTGACGTCAACACCCAGGCCCCACGTGGCGCAGGTGTCGGCAGTGGAGTTCTGTCGCGACGCGCCCAGATTGAGGTGCAAGTTACCGGCCTTCTCGCCAAATGGTTTGGTGAATGCGAGGTTGAGTGCCGGCCCTTCGTCCTGCATGCTGGCATCCCCCGCTTTTTGCCACTGGTTAGAGCCGATAACGGCCAACCCCCAGTCGTCGCGGTTGTGGTCTACCACGACATAGCGCGCACTCACCTGGGCTTCGTTCTCGCCGTCGTTTCCGTTGTTGTAACGGGTCCAACCGAGCTGTGCTTCCACCGAGAGCAACGGGTTGAAGCTGTAGCCCAGGCTGACCTGGGTATTGTTGTCATCGTTGGAATTGGAATAGCGGGTTGCAAATTCGAACTGCTGCTCATCATCACCTTCGACCAGCGCAGTATCCAGTCGCAGATACGGGCTATCTTCGGCGTGCGCTGCTGGCGCACAACAAGCCCCCAAGACTGCGATTGCCGCCAGAACGCGGCGCAAACGGATACCACTCAAATTCATCTTTGTTGTCCTCAAAGCTGTGTTGTTGCGCCTCACCAGGTGCAACGAAACAGGCGACCCAGGCTTTCAGGAAAGTTTAACGGCGCGGGAAAGCACGCCCACGACCCCCGCGTGTAGCCGCCGTGTGGCGGTTTGGGGACGCGGGAACTTTGTTACTGCAACAACGCGACAACCGCTTGCTGCTTTGCGTCGCGGGCCAGGCTGAGAGCCGTTTGTCCGCGGTTGTCTTTTGCGTTTTTGTCGGCGCCTTGTTCCAGCAGGTAATTCACCATGGCCACTTGTCCGTAGGGAGCGGCCCACATCAATAGGGTCAGGTCATTGTCGAGGCGGGCGTTGACCGCAACGCCGGCCGCCACAAGGGCTTTCATGCACTCCACGCAACCATTGCCCGCCGCGTAGGTGGCTGCAGTCTTTTTGACCCGGTCCACAGCGTCCACTTGCGCGCCAGCGCTTAACAATTTGCGCACGATGTTGGCGTTACCCACAAAACTGGCGCCCATGAGTGGCGTGACCTCAGAAAGATTGGCCAGATTGGGGTTGGCTCCAGCCGCTAACAGCATATCGACCAGAGGCTCGTTACCCTTGGTCGCCGCCATGTTCAGTGGCGAATTACCCAGACGGTCGCGCGAATCGACGGCGGCACCTTGGCGCAGCAACTGACCGACCCGCTCGACCTTGCCCGCCTTCGCGGCCAATACATATTGGCCATTCATATTGATTTGGTCTGCCCCCATTTGCGCTTGGGATGGGCCGACAAAACATAAAGTTGCAAATCCCACGATGCAAGCTAAGCGGCGGCCAATGTGCGCAGAACAAAAATCCATGGTTGCTCCAATATAAAAATTTTCGGTGTGTGTGAAGTTATTTCCGACCCGTCACGGCCTAGCCAATGAAAGCAAATACCTCATCAGGGTTTGTACCATGTTTGTGGCAGGGGCGGCGAGATCAGAATGTCGCAAGGAACACGTATCCTTAGGGTCCAGACTGTTGGGGGCTGTGCCCTCGGAGTTGGAGCCACTATCTTTGTTAATTAGGAGAAATGCAGTATGCAACGCAAACATTGGATCAAGTTGGTCCTTGCCACATCCGTCGCCCTTGGCGGGTTGGTGGGAACGGCTGGCGCACAAGAAATCTCTGGCCAGAAAAGCAGTGGCGCTAGCACCCTGGCCAAAGGCATCAATGTCACGCAAGCGGCGCTGAACAAGGCCGCAACGCAAGGCGATAACTGGTTGCATACGCACGGCAATTACGACCAGACCCGCTACTACCCGGGCAAGCAGATCAACACGGCTAACGTGAAGAATCTGCGCCCCAAGTTCACCTTCCAAACCGAAGTTCTGGAATCCATGGAAACCGCGCCCATCGTTGTCGATGGCGTGATGTACATGACCACTTCGTTTAACCATGTCTACGCTCTGGACGCGGTGACTGGCAAAGAGTTCTGGCATTACAAGCACAAGATGGGCCCCATCACCACCTTCTGCTGCGGTCCCAACAACCGTGGTGTAGCTATCGAAGGCGGCAAAGTTTTTATGGGCACCCTCGATGCCCGCCTGGTGGCTCTGGATGCCAAAACAGGCAAGGTAGAGTGGGATGTGCAAATCGCCGACCCCGAGAAGGGCTACAGCGAGACGATGGCGCCTACCGTGGTGGACGGAAAAGTATTGATCGGAACCAATGGCGGTGAATACGGCATTCGCGGATTCGTCAAGGCCTTTGATGCGGAAACCGGTTACTTGATCTGGACCTTTCACACCATCCCTGAAAAAGGACACGAAGGCGTGTGGGCCGAGAACGATGCAACAGGGCGCAACATGCACCGCGACATCGCAGCTGAAAAAGCCCAATTGGCCCGCGATAGCAACTTCTACCAAACCCTGGGCGGTGGTGTCTGGATGAACCCGGCTGTGGATTTGAAGTCCCGCACGATCTTCTTCGTAGTGGGTAATCCTTCGCCCGACTTGTACGGCGCGGAACGCCCCGGCGACAACCTCTACACCGACTCGCTGGTTGCGGTCGATCTGGACACCGGCCACTATCGCTGGCACTACCAGTACATCGCGCATGACGTCTGGGATCTGGACGCTGTGAGCCCGCCCATTTTGGTTGACGTGAAAGACAAGTCAGGCAAGACCATTCCTGGCGTGATCCATGGCGGAAAAACCGGCCACGTGTATGTGCACAACCGTGAAAACGGCGAGCTGATCCGCTTCTCGGACGCCATGATCCCGCAAGAGAACATGTGGGTGCTGCCGACTGCCGCTGGTGCACGTATGTTGCCTGGTGCCAACGGCGGCGTTGAGTGGTCCCCCATGGCGGTTAATCCCCAGTTGAACATGGCCTATGCGCTGAACCTGCACCAGCCAATGACCTACCACGTCGAAGCGGCTAAGTACCCCGGCGGCAAGCTGTGGTTGGGCGGTGCGTTCAAAGTGATTGGTGATGAGAAGCAATGGGGCCGCTTGGCTGCCGTCAACTACAACACCGGCAAGATGGTTTGGCACTTCGATACCGCAGAGCCCCTGATTGGTGGTGCTTTGGCAACTGCCGGCGGCTTGGTGTTCTATGGCGAAGGCAATGGCCTGTTCCGCGCACTGGACGCCAAGACAGGCAAAGTCCTGTGGCAACACAACTGCGGCGCTGGTGCCAACGCCATGCCTGTCTCCTACGCAGTGGGTGGCAAGCAGTATGTAGCCATGGGTTGCGGCGGTAACAACCAGCTCGACTTCAAGCGCGGTAACTCCATGGTTGTTTACGGGCTGCCCAATTAAGCGTTGGTGTCTGTTCGCTGACCATTTACGGTCGGTATCGGTAGCGGCCACCTTCGGGTGGCCGTTCTTTTATACGAGGATGAGATTCACGATGTCTACAGTGTTGAAACGGTTTGCTGTGTTGTTGGTCTGCTTTGCGGCAGCGCTATCGCAGGCGCAAGATCTGCAGGCTGGCAAAGCGACAGCTGCAGTGTGTGCCGCCTGCCATGGTGAAGATGGAAACGCGGCCATACCGGGCTATCCAAGCCTTGCCGGCCAAACCTGGCGGTACATATACATTCAGTTGAAAGACTACAAAGAGGGCCGGCGCAGCCATCCCATCATGACGGCGATGGCCGCAGGTCTTTCGCGAGATGACATGGTCAATGTGGCGAATTACTTTGCGCGATTCCCCCTGAAACCCAATGGTTTCGTTGCTGATGAGGCCAAGGTCAAGTTGGGTAAAGCAAAGGCGGATGAGACTTTGTGCACCATGTGCCATTTGGGTGGATTCAGTGGTCAAAACGAAATACCTCGCGTGGCGGGACAGCAGTACGACTATGTGGTCGAGCAGTTGCGCAATTTCAAAGCCCGCACGCGCACCAACGATGCAGGCAACATGACCAGCGTCGCGCAGACTTTGAGTGACGCCGACATCGAAAACCTAGGGCATTACGTCAGCAGTTTGCGGTAATTTCGTCGGGTGAGGCGCTTAGGGTTCGCGCTAGGTAACGGGTTGGTAACTCCGTGTTAAGGTGGGTTTGGGTGGGTCTGTTGAAGGAGGCTTGCAACAGGCTTGCATACCCCACCAGTTTGATACACACGACAGGAGATCGATCATGGCAACTGACACTTATGGACTGCTGGACAAAGAGCGCATCATTGCGGGACCAGGGTTCAACCGCTGGCTGGTTCCTCCAGCCGCATTGGCAATACATCTTTGTATCGGAATGGCCTACGGCTTTTCGGTTTTTTGGCTACCGCTGTCAAAGGCATTAGGAATCAAAGAGGCCATTAAGTGCGGTCCAGAGGTAGGCTTCTGGGGTCAGTTGTTCACTACCTCGTGTGATTGGCAAATCTCCACACTAGGTTGGATGTACACCCTGTTTTTTGTCTTGCTGGGCTCCAGTGCAGCGACCTGGGGTGGCTGGCTGGAGCGCGCAGGTCCACGCAAAGCCGGTGTGGTCTCGGCCGTGTGCTGGTGCGGCGGGATGCTGATCTCGGCCCTTGGCGTGTACCTCCACCAGTTCTGGATGATGATTCTGGGCTCGGGTGTGATTGGCGGGATCGGGCTGGGACTGGGCTATATCTCGCCGGTGTCCACTTTGATCAAATGGTTCCCGGACCGTCGTGGCATGGCCACCGGCATGGCTATCATGGGTTTTGGCGGCGGTGCCATGATTGGTTCACCCCTGGCGAATGACCTGATGAAATACTTTGCCACTCCGACGGATGTGGGCGTCATGCAAACCTTCATCGTCATGGCTCTGGGCTACTTTGTTTTCATGATGGCCGGTGCATTCGGCTACCGCGTACCCGTCAGTGGCTGGAAGCCCGAGGGCTGGACGCCACCGCCTGCGCAGGTTGACAACGCCATGATTACGCAGCGCCATGTGCATGTATCCAAAGTGTGGGGCATTCCCCAGTTCTGGTTGATCTGGATGGTTTTGTGCATGAACGTCAGTGCCGGTATTGGCGTGCTGGGCATGGCCTCTCCGATGTTGCAGGAAGTCTTCGGCGGCTCGCTTGCGGGGTTGCCCGGCAAATTCACGGAGCTGGACAAAGATCAGCTGAAATTGATCGCCACGGTGGCTGCCGGCTTTACCGCGCTCCTGAGCTTGTTCAATATTGGCGGCCGCTTTTTCTGGGCGAGTCTGTCGGACAAGCTGGGTCGCAAGCTGACTTACGTGGTGTTTTTTGTGCTGGGCGGTCTGATGTACGCCAGCGTGCCTGGAAGCGCCAACGCCGGCAACATCGTCTTGTTTGTGGGCGCTTTCTGCGTCATTCTGAGCATGTACGGTGGCGGGTTCGCGACGGTTCCAGCGTATTTGGCAGATATTTTCGGGACGCAGATGGTAGGTGCTATTCATGGCCGTCTGCTTACCGCGTGGGCGACTGCCGGTGTTCTAGGGCCCGTGGTCGTGAACTACATGCGGGAATACCAGCTTGGTTTGGGTATTCCGCGTGAGCAGGTTTACAACCAGACGATGTATATCCTGGTCGGCATGCTGGTGGTCGGTCTCATTTGCAATCTTTTGGTTCGCCCCTTGGACGACAAATGGTTTATGACCGATGAAGAATTGGCGGAGGAGCGGCGCTTGGCACATGAGAAGGCGGCGGCGTCGGAGGTGGTGCGGGGTGAAGAGCCCGCTTCCGATGACACCGTTGATCCTATGGTCGTCGTGATTGCTTGGGCTGCGGTGGGTATTCCATTGGCTTGGGGCGTTTACCGCACGCTGCAAAGCGTGGCTAAATTTTTCGCCTGATCGATCTCCCGTGCGCGCCGACCCTGCCCGTGCGGCGACCGCACCGGCAGGGTTTTTTATGTAAGTTTTTGTGTTGTGTGACCATGTGTGCCGTCAGGCACCGACGAGTGAATGAATATGGCTATATCAAGTTCTTCTGTATCCAGCGTAACCCTGGGCTCTGTGGACGATATGCGCCAGCGCATTCGCAGCAAGAGTAAGCTCAAAGGACGCCAACCGGATGACGCTGCGGTGCAGGAGGTGCGCGATCTGATCGGTGCCGGCCCGCATGCCAGAGACCTGCTAATCGAGCACCTGCACCGCCTGCAAGACCATTTTCGCTGCCTGCACGACCGCCATTTGGTGGCCCTTGCCAAGGAAATGCGCATTAGTATGGCTGAGGTGTTTGAGGTCGCGACCTTCTACCACCACTTTGAAGTTCTCAAGGGCGATGCAGAGCCTGCAGCGCTGACCGTGCGCGTCTGTGACGGACTGAGCTGCGAGATGGCGGGTGCCCAGGATTTGCTGGCGCGACTACCTGCGATCTTGGGTCGTAACGATGTACGCGTCATTCCCGCGCCGTGTATCGGCCGTTGTGAGCAAGCCCCCGCTGCCGTGGTCCACCAGAACCCGGTGCCTTTTGCCACTGTCGAGTCGGTGGCGCTGGCGGTGCAGGCCCACGCGGCTGCGCATCCCATGGCCTCAGATGCCGGGAGCTTTGAGGGCGCGGCCTCCAGCGAAAAAGCGGTATCACCCCCAGCGGCGGCGGTGGAAGTTGCGCCTGCATACGTGGGTTTGCAGGCCTACCTGGCGCAAGGCGGCTATCAGCTCGCCGTTGCGCTGGCGCAGGGAAGGCAGGACGCAGAAGGCGTTATCAAAGCGATGGAAGATTCCGGTCTGCGCGGCCTGGGCGGGGCCGGATTTCCGGCCGGACGCAAGTGGCGCATCGTGCGCGACCAGCCTGCCCCGAAGCTGATGGCTGTGAACATTGACGAGGGCGAGCCGGGTACTTTCAAGGACCGCACTTACCTGGAGCGTGATCCGCACCGATTTTTGGAAGGCATGCTGGTTGCCGCGCAAGTCGTGGGCATTGACGCCTGCTACATCTACTTGCGCGACGAGTACCACGGCTGCCGCGCGATTCTGGAGCGTGAAGTCGCGCGCTTGCAGGCCGACCCGCCGTGCCCTTTGCCCGCCATCCACATCCGCCGGGGCGCGGGTGCGTATATCTGTGGCGAAGAATCGGCAATGATCGAGAGCATCGAAGGCAAACGCGGCGAACCACGCATGCGCCCGCCTTACATCGCGCAGGTAGGCCTGTTCGGCCGCCCCACGTTGGAACACAATTTTGAGACCCTGTACTGGGTGCGCGACATCGTGCAAAAAGGCCCGCAGTGGTTCAGCAGCTTCGGGCGCAACGGGCGCAAGGGCCTGCGCAGTTTCAGCGTCAGCGGGCGCGTGAAGCAGCCCGGCGTCAAGCTGGCGCCTGCAGGTATCTCGGTGCGCGAGTTGATCGATGAATACTGCGGCGGTATGGCGGATGGCCACAGCTTTTATGGCTACTTACCCGGTGGTGCGTCAGGCGGCATCCTGCCGGCCAGCATGGGGGATGTTCCGCTGGACTTTGATACCTTGCAGCCGCATGGTTGTTTCATCGGTTCGGCGGCGGTCATCGTGCTCGGAGACAAAGACCGCGCGCGAGATGCGGCGCTGAACATGATGCGTTTCTTCGCCCACGAGAGCTGCGGCCAGTGCACTCCCTGCCGCGTGGGTACGCACAAGGCGGCCACGCTGATGCAAGCGCAGGTCTGGGACAACCCAACCCTGGAAGATCTCAATATCGTGATGACCGACGCCTCCATTTGTGGCCTCGGCCAGGCAGCGCCCAACCCGGTGCGCTGTGTTCAGAAATATTTCCCCCACGAGGTGGCCTGATATGAATGCACCCGCCAAGTTGTCCGAAGTGACCCTGAAAACGGTGGAGTTCACGCTCGACCAGAAAACCATCCACGCCTTCGAGGGCGAGACGATTCTCAAAGCCGCCAAACGCCATGGTGTGGACATCCCTCACCTTTGCTACAAGGACGGCTACCGCGCCGACGGCAACTGCCGCGCCTGTGTGGTGGAGATCAAAGGCGAGCGCACGCTGGCTCCCAGCTGCTGCCGCAGCGCCACGCAGGGTATGGAGGTGCAGTCCACCAGCGAACGCGCGGTCAAAAGCCAGAAGATGGTGCTGGAGATGCTGCTCTCTGACATGCCCGACACCGGCTACAAATGGAACGAAGCCGATCCCTCGTCCCAACACGGCGAGTTGAGCGACTGGGCCAAGCGTATGGACGTGCAGGTCCGCCCGGAGCTCAAAGCCCTGCGCCGCGAGCAACCCGCCACCGATATGTCGCACCCCGCCATGGCGGTAAATCTGGATGCCTGCATCCAGTGCAACCGCTGTGTGCGCGCCTGCCGCGAGGAGCAGGTGAACGACGTGATCGGCTACGCCATGCGTGGTGCACACAGCGAAATCGTGTTCGACCTGCATGATCCCATGGGTACCAGCACCTGCGTGGCCTGCGGCGAATGCGTGCAAGCTTGCCCCACCGGCGCGCTCATGCCCAAAACCCATGTCGGCGATCAGGTGGTGGACAAAAAGGTGGATTCGGTCTGCCCGTTTTGCGGTGTGGGCTGCCTGCTCACCTACAACGTCAAAGACAACAAGATCATCAGCGTGGACGGCCGCGACGGACCGGCCAACCACAGCCGCCTGTGCGTCAAAGGCCGCTTCGGTTTTGATTACGCCCACAGCCCGCAGCGCCTGACGGTGCCGCTGATACGCAAGGCCGGTGTGGGCAAAGACCCCGAGCAACTCAACCACCTCAACCGCGATACCGCCGATTGGTCCGAGATCTTTCGCGAAGCCACCTGGGAAGAGGCCATGGCGCTGTCCGCCGGTGGCCTCAAAGGCCTGCGGGACCAGCATGGCCCCAAGTCCTTAGCTGGTTTCGGCTCTGCCAAGGGCAGCAACGAAGAGGCGTATTTGTTCCAGAAACTGGTGCGCACCGGCTTTGGCTCCAACAACGTCGACCACTGCACCCGCCTGTGCCACGCCTCCAGCGTGGCCGCTTTGCTTGAAGGCGTGGGATCAGGCGCGGTGAGCAACCAGGTGAACGACGTAGAGCACGCGGACCTGATTTTCATCATCGGATCGAACCCTACCGCCAACCACCCGGTGGCGGCCACTTGGATGAAAAACGCCGCCCAGCGCGGTGCAAAAATCGTGCTGGCCGATCCGCGTGTCACCGACATCGGCCGCCACGCATGGCGCACGCTGCAGTTCAAGGCCGACACCGATGTGGCCATGCTCAATGCGCTCATCCACACCGTCATCGAGGAAGGCCTCACCGACGAGACCTTTATCGCCAACCGCACGAGTAATTACGAAGCCCTGCGCGAGAACGTCAAGGGCTACAGCCCCGAGGCCATGGCTCCGATTTGCGGGATTCCTGCCGAGACCCTGCGCGAAGTCGCCCGCGCTTTTGCCAAAGCCAAAGGCGCGATGATTTTGTGGGGCATGGGCATCAGCCAGCACATCCATGGCACCGACAACGCACGCTGCTTGATCGCGCTGGTCAGCGTCACCGGGCAGATCGGTAAACCCGGTTCCGGCTTGCATCCGCTGCGTGGGCAGAACAACGTGCAAGGCGCGTCCGACGCGGGCCTGATCCCCATGATGTTCCCCAATTACCAGCGCGTGGATAACGCCGCCGCGCATGCCTGGTTCGAAGACTTCTGGGGCACCAAGCTCGACGAAAAGCCCGGCTACACCGTGGTCGAAATCATGCACAAGGCGCTGGCCGATGATAGTGACCCGCACAAGATCCGTGGCATGTACATCATGGGTGAGAACCCCGCCATGAGCGACCCCGATCTCAACCACGCACGCCATGCGCTGGCCAGCCTGGAACATCTGGTGGTGCAGGACATTTTCATGACCGAGACCGCTTGGCTGGCCGACGTCGTGCTGCCCGCCACCGCCTGGCCCGAGAAAACCGGCACGGTGAGCAACACCGACCGCATGGTGCAACTTGGCAAGCAGGCCTTGAAGCCGCCGGGGCAGGCGCGCGCGGATTTGTGGATCTTGCAAGACCTGGCCAAGCGCATGGGCCTGTCCTGGGATTACCAAGGTGAAAACGACGGTGTAGCCGCTGTCTATGACGAGATGCGCCGGGCCATGCACGCCGCCATTTCCGGCATCACCTGGGAGCGCTTGCAGCGTGAATCCAGCGTCACTTACCCGTGCTTGAGCGAAGACGCGCCGGGCACGCCGACGGTGTTCATTGAAAAATTTCCCACCGCCAGCGGTCGCGTCAAACTGGTACCTGCTGACATCATCCCCGCCAACGAGCGACCCGATGCCGCGTACCCCTTTGTGCTCATCACGGGCCGGCAGCTGGAGCACTGGCACACCGGCAGCATGACGCGCCGCGCCAAAGTGCTGGATGCCATCGAGCCCATGGCCACTGCGTCCATGTGCGGCGCAGACCTGAAGGCGCACGGTCTGGAGGCGGGCGACATCATCACCATCGCCTCGCGCCGGGGCGAGGTGGCGCTGCATGTGCGCCGCGACGACGGCACGCCGCAGGGTGCGGTGTTCGTGCCCTTTGCCTACTACGAGGCGGCGGCCAATGAACTTACCAATTCCGCGCTGGACCCGTTTGGCAAGATTCCTGAGTTCAAGTACTGCGCCGTCGCCATTCGCAAGGGCGGCAGCACGCGGGAGAACGCCGGCTTTGGCGTCAATGACGCGGCGCTCACGCACTAAATGTCCACGGCAGCGCTGCCGCGTCTGACCCGGGCCCAAGCGCCGCTTACGCGCGCGATCCCGGTCGTCGACGAGCACGGGCAGACCCGGCAACTCGACATACCCGCTGAGCGCCCGCTCACGGTCTATGTGGACAAGCGCGAACTCGTCACCCTCATGACCCTGGGCGCGCACCCTGAATGGTTGGTGCTGGGCTATTTGCTCAACCAGCGCCTGATACACGCTGCCACCGAGGTCGAATCGATCACCGTCGATTGGGAAGTCGGTGCCGCCGCCGTCAAGACCCACCTCGGCATTGCGAACCTGTTAGAAAAAACTGCCAAACGCGTGGTCACCACCGGCTGCGGGCAGGGCAGCGTCTTCGGTGACATGATGGCCGACGTCGACACGATTGCGCTGCCCGATGCCACGCTCACGCAAAGCGCGCTGTACGGCATCGTCAACACCATCCGCCTGCACGACAGTGTTTACAAAGCGGCGGGATCGGTTCACGGCTGTGCGCTGTTTCAAGGCGATACCTTGCTCATGTTTGTCGAAGACGTGGGCCGCCACAACGCGATTGATGCCATTGCCGGCTGGATGGCGTTGCAGCCCAGCGACAGCCCGCCCGGCAGCGCCCAGCAACGCAGCGGCCTGCGCGCCGACAACAAAGTTTTCTACACCACCGGCCGCCTGACCAGCGAGATGGTCATCAAGTCCGCCCAAATGGGCGTGCCTATCGTCATCTCCCGCAGCGGCATCACCCAGATGGGCCACGCGGTAGCGCAGCGGCTCAACTTGTGCGCGATTGGGCGGGCGACGAATAAACGGTTTTTATGCTTTAGCGCTCCCCAGCGGCTGGTCTTGGAGACGGGACTGGCGGCGTGATGGTTTGCGCGCGGACCTATCATGAGGGACCGCCGTTGATCGCCCATGGACCAGGAGCCACTATGAAAATCACCGTATCCAGCGTCGTTGCTGCGCCCATCGAAAGCGTGTGGCGCGCCTACACCGCGCCCGATGACATCAAGCAATGGAACGCGGCATCGTCTGACTGGCACACCACCGCCGCGACTGTAGATCTGCGGGTGGGTGGCAAATTTTCGTCGCGCATGGAAGCCAAGGACGGCTCATTCGGTTTTGACTTTGCGGGCGAATACACCCTGGTGGAGCCACCCCACCGTCTAGCCTATGTCTTCGGTACGCGCAGCGCCGATGTGGAATTTTTGGACACGGCAGCTGGGGTATTGGTAACGATCAGCTTTGACCCTGAGTCCGAGCACCCTGAGGAGGCGCAGCGCGAAGGCTGGCAGTCGATCCTCGACAACTTCGCCCGGCATGTGGTGGCGCGCCACCACGCGCACTAGCGGGGCTTGCTGCGAGCGCCCGCGCCGCCTTATGGGCGGCGCAGATCGCAACGCTCAGCTTTGGTAGTCGCTGAGGGGCACGCAGCTGCAGAACAGGTGGCGGTCGCCGTAGACGTTGTCCACCCGCCCAACCGCAGGCCAGTATTTGTGGTGTTTGAGGCTCTCCAGCGGAAATGCGCCCAGGTTGCGCGCATAGGGCCGGGCCCAGTCATCGGCCAGCACGCTGGCGGCGGTGTGGGGCGCGTGGGTGAGCGGGTTGTCGTCGCGCGGCCAGACGCCGGATTCGACCTGGCGGATTTCGTTGCGGATCGCCACCATGGCGGTGATGAAGCGGTCGATTTCGGCCAGCGTCTCGCTCTCGGTGGGCTCGACCATCAGCGTGCCCGCCACCGGAAAGCTCAGCGTGGGCGCGTGAAAGCCATAGTCCATCAGTCGCTTGGCCACGTCTTCGGCGCTGATGCCCGAGGCTTCCTTGAGCGGGCGCAAGTCCAGAATGCACTCATGCGCCACCCGCCCGTTGTCGCTGGCGTAGAGCGTGGGGTAGTGGTCGCGCAACTGGTGGCTGATGTAATTGGCCGCCAGAATCGCCGCCTCGGTGGCCTGCTGCAAACCTTCTGCGCCCATCATGCGGCAGTACATCCAGCTGATTGGCAGCACCGCCGCGTTGCCCAAGGGCGCGGCAGAGATCGCTCCAACACCCGCGCCACTGGATCCGGGCAAGTAAGGCACCAGGTCTTCTACCACGCACACCGGCCCCACACCCGGACCACCGCCGCCGTGCGGGATGCAAAAGGTTTTGTGCAGGTTGAGGTGACTGACATCGCCGCCGAATTCGCCGGGTGCGGCCACGCCGACCAGCGCGTTCATATTCGCTCCGTCTACGTAAACCCGGCCGCCGTGGCTGTGCACCAGCGCACACAGTTCTTTGACGCGGGTCTCGAACACGCCGTGGGTGCTGGGGTAGGTGATCATCACGCAGGCCAGGTTGGCGCTGTGTTGTTCGCACTTTGCGCGCAAGTCGTCCATGTCCACGTTGCCGTGGCTGTCGCAAGCGGTCACCACTACGTCCAGCCCCGCCATCTGCGCGCTGGCCGGGTTGGTGCCATGGGCGGAGGAGGGAATCAAGCAGATGTTGCGCTGGGCTTGGCCGTGCGCCGCGTGGTAGGCGCGAATCACCAACAGGCCGGCGTATTCGCCCTGGCTGCCCGCATTGGGCTGCAGGCTGATGCCGGCGTAACCCGTGGCCTGGCACAGCCAGGCGCGCAGTTGCGCGTCCAACAAGGTATAGCCCTGGCGTTGGTCCTCCGGGGCGAAGGGATGGATATGGGCGAACTCGGGCCAGGTGATGGGAATCATCTCGCTGGTGGCGTTGAGTTTCATGGTGCAGGAGCCCAGCGGAATCATGCTGCGGTCCAGCGCCAGGTCTTTGTCGCTCAAGCGCCGGATGTAGCGCAGCATCCCGGTTTCGGACTGGTAGCTGTTGAATACCGGGTGCGTCAAAAAGCTGCTGGTGCGGCGTAGCGCTTGTGGAATGAGCGTGGTGACGCCTGGGCCTGGCCTCGCATCCGCGAACGAAGGCAGTGCCTGTCCGGCGCTGGCGCACAGCGACCACAGCTGGGTGACGTGCGCGCGGGTGGTGGTTTCGTCCAGGCTGATGCCCACATAGGCCGCGCGGCCACCGGTGAAGCGGCGCAGGTTGATGCCCTGCGCTTCAGCGCGGTCGCACAAATCCTCGGCTGCGGATGCGCTGCCCATATTCAGCGTGAGTGTGTCGAACGCATTGTCATGAACCAAGGCCACGCCGAGTTGTTGCAAGCCTGTGGCGAGCACGGCGGTGTAGCTGGCCACACGTTGCGCGATACGGGTCAGGCCGTGCGGGCCGTGGTAGACCGCGTACATGCTGGCCACGACAGCGGGCAGCACCTGCGCGGTGCAGATGTTGGAGGTGGCCTTTTCGCGTCGGATGTGCTGCTCACGGGTTTGCAGCGCCAGCCGGTAGGCCGGGTTGCCATGGACATCGACGCTCACGCCCACCAAGCGTCCGGGCATGGAGCGCTTGTACTCATCGCGGCAGGCCAGGTAGGCGGCATGCGGACCGCCGCAGCCCATCGGCATGCCAAAACGCTGGGTGCTGCCGACCACGATGTCCGCGCCCATTTCGCCAGGCGGTTTGAGCAGGGTTAGCGCCAGCAAATCGGCCGCCAAAATCAGTGCGGCTTGCTTGCTGTGGATCTGGTCGGCCGAGGCCTGCCAATCCGCCAGCCAGCCGCTGCTGGCCGGGTACTGGTTGATGGCGGCAAAGTAGTCGTCCTGCGCGATCGCCTCGCGCCACGCTTCGCTGGAATGGATCAGCTTGACGGTGATACCCAGCGGCACAGCGCGGGTCTGGATCACGGCAATGGTTTGCGGGTGGCAGTCGCCGGCGACGATGCACACATGGCCCTTGGCTTTCACGCTGCGCCGCGCCAGCGTCATGCCCTCGGCCGCCGCTGTGGCCTCGTCCAGCATGGAGGCGTTGGCCATGGGCATGGCGGTGAGGTCGCAGACCATGGTCTGGAAGTTCACCAGCGCTTCCATGCGCCCCTGGCTGATTTCAGCTTGGTAGGGCGTGTAGGCGGTGTACCAGGCCGGGTTTTCCAGGATGTTGCGCAGGATCACGCCGGGCGTGTGGGTCCCGTAATAGCCCTGGCCGATGCAACTGGTGTGGATCTGGTTGTGGGCCGCAATGGCTTTCAATTCAGCCAGGGCAGCGGCTTCAGTGATCGCTGGGGGACTCTGCATGGCGGTGGCGCGCCGTATGCTGGCCGGGACAATGCCTTCGATCAGGCTGCGCCGCGAGGCCTCGCCAATCGCGCTGAGCATGTGCGCCTCGTCGGCAGGTGACAGGCCGATGTGGCGGGCGACAAATTCGGCCGGGTTCTCTAGATCGGCCCACAGGGTTTCAGACGGGGTGTGCATCAGCATGGTGTGTCCTTGGTCGGGTTGGGGGTGCGGGCGCGCAAGGTGGCGCGCAGGCCTCAGTGGGTCAGGGCTTGGTAGGCGGCTTCGTTCATGAGCGCGTCGAGTTCTGCGCTGTTGCTCAGGCGTACTTTGAAGAACCAGCCCGCACCCATCGGGTCGGTATTGGCCAGCGCCGGTTCATCACGCAGCGCTTCGTTGACTTCCACGATCTCGCCGGACACCGGCATGTACACGTCGGCTGCGGCTTTGACCGACTCGACCACGCCGGTTACATCACCCTGGGCAAAGGTCTTGCCGACCTCGGGCAATTCGACGAAGACCACGTCGCCCAGCGCGTCCTGTGCGTGGTGGGTGATCCCTACGGTGGCGATGGCCTGGTCGGCGGCGACCCATTCGTGTTCTACGGTGTATTTGATGCTCATAAAAAATCCAATGGTTTGGGGTTAAGGGACAAGAAAGGAAGGAAAAAAAATCAGCCGCGGTGATAGCGGTGCGGCACGAAGGGCATGGAACAAACTTGCATTGGAATCGGCTTGCCGCGCACCATGGCGTCCAAGCGTGTGCCTGGGGCGCTGTGGGCTGTATCGACGTAGGCTATGGCGATCGGCGCATCGGCACTGGGCCCCAGCAGCCCGCTGGTCACCTCGCCTACCGCGGCGCCGCCAGGCAAATGCAAGGCCGTGTGTTCGCGCACCGGCACCCGCTCCAGCGCCCGCAAGCCCACGCGCAGGCGGCTGCAGCCGCCGTCGATTTGTGCCAAAAGATGGAGGGCACCGGGGAAACCCCCGGCCCGGGTACCGCCGCGGCGACGCACTTTTTGCACCGCCCATAGCAAGTTGGCTTCTGCGGGTGTGGTTGTGGCGTCGATGTCGTTTCCGTAGAGGCACAAGCCGGCTTCCAGCCGCAGCGAATTGCGGGCCCCCAAACCAATGGGTTTGACTTCAGGTTCTTGCAGGAGCGCCCGGGCAAAAGCCTGCGCCGCATCGGCCGGTACCGAAATTTCAAAGCCGTCCTCGCCGGTGTAGCCGCTGCGGGTAATAAACAGCGCGTGTCCTTCCCATGCGAAGTCCCCA
>CAIOUR010000213.1 GCA_903861575.1 uncultured beta proteobacterium
GTCACCAACCAGTTGCTCTACGACGACGAGGTGGGGCAGGGCGCGGTGCGCGCGCTGCATGATGCAGCGCGGGCCGATGACGGACGGCCCTTTTTTATGGTCGCCAGCTTCACGCATCCGCACGACCCGTATGTCACGCGGCGCAAATACTGGGATATGTACGAGGGCGTGGACGTGGGCACGCCGCGTGTGCCCGCCGAGGCCGACCCGCACCCCCACACGCGCCGCCTAACTAATGTCAGCGACATGGCGAACGCGCATATCACCCCTGCGGATGCGCAACGCGCGCGGCGCGCCTATTACGGCAATATTTCCTATGTGGACGAATGGACCGGGCGGCTGATGGACACGCTGGACGCGCTGCAATTGCGCGAAAACACCGTGGTGGTTCTGGTCGCGGACCATGGCGATCTGCTGGGCGAGCACGGGCTTTGGTACAAGATGAATTTTTTCGAAGACGCGGCGCGCATTCCCTTGGTCTTTCACTTCCCCGCACGCTTCGCGCCGGCGCGGGTGGCGCAACCGGTTTCGTTGGTCGATGTATTGCCAACCTTGGGCGCACTGGCCGGTGCCGCTCCGGCGGTGCAGCCGCTGGCAGGGCGCAGTTTGCTGGGCTTGTTGGACAAGACATCCGCTGACGTGCCGGATAGCGACGCGCCGGTCTACGGCGAGTACATGGCCGAGGGCTCGGTTGCGCCCATCGTGATGGTGCGCCGGGGCGCGTGGAAATTCATCCACTGCCCATCCGACCCCGATCAGCTGTTCAACCTCGCGCAAGACCCGGACGAAGTGCATAACTTGGCGCAGGATCCGGCCCACGCCGACACGGTGGCAGCGATGCGCATGGAGGTCGCCGCCCGCTGGGACTTGGACGCGTTGGACGCCGCCGTGCGCAGCAGCCAGCGCGAGCGCCACTTCATCACCCAGGCTTTGCGCCAGGGCACTTTCACCCCGTGGGAATACACCCCGCCGCGCAACGGCAGCGCCGAGTACATGCGCAACCATCTCGATTTGAACGAGGTCGAGCGGCTGGCGCGCTGGCCGCGTTAATTTCATTTTTTATGGAACCCTTCACATGCTGAACCTTCGCACCTCTTCCCAACGTGGCTATGCCGACCACGGCTGGCTCAAGTCCTTTCACAGTTTTTCCTTCGCGGGCTATTACGACCCGGCCTTCATGGGCTGGGGCAATTTGCGCGTGGTCAATGAAGACCGCATCGCGCCCGGAACCGGCTTTGGCACGCACGGCCACCGGGATATGGAAATCGTCAGCTACGTGCTCTCGGGCGAGCTGGCGCACAAAGACACCATGGGCAACGTCAAAGGCATTCCGCCGGGCGATGTGCAGCGCATGAGCGCGGGCAGTGGGGTGCAGCACAGCGAGTTCAACCACGCGCCGGATGCCACTACGCACTTTTTGCAAATCTGGATCGAGCCCAACGTGCGCGGCATCCCGCCGAGTTACGAGCAGCAGACCTTCGCACAAGCGCGTAAAGACGGCCACCTGTGTCTGGTTGCCTCGCCGGATGCCGGGCCGGACGTGGTGCGCATCCACGCCGACGCGCGCATGTACAGCGGTTGCTTTGACGGCGCGCAAAGCGCCGAGCTGGCGCTGGACCCGGCGCGCAAAGCCTATGTGCAGGTGCTGCGCGGCGCGCTGCAGGTCAACGGCATGGCTTTGGCAACGGGTGATGCGCTGCTCGTCGAGCAGGAATCCGCGCTGCGTCTGGACCAGGGGCAGGCGGCCGAAGTGCTGGTGTTTGACCTCGCGCCCTGACCGTCCCCGTTTTTGTTTTGATTGATTTGGAGCATTCCCCATGACCCACACTGTTGCGATCTACCACTCCGGCTACGGCCACACCCAGCGTCTGGCGCAGCAGGTGGCTGATGGTGCGGATGCGCAGCTCATCGCCATCGACGCCGAGGGCAACGTCGGCGATGCCGATTGGGCTGCGCTGGACGCAGCCGACGCCATCATCATGGGCTCGCCCACCTACATGGGCACCGTGTCCTGGCAGTTCAAAAAGTTCGCTGATGCGTCGAGCAAGCGTTGGTACACCGGCGCTTGGAAAGGCAAGGTCGCCGGCGGCTTCACCTGCTCGGGCCACCCCAGCGGCGACAAGCTCTCCACCTTGCAGTACCTGCTGACCTTTGCCATGCAACACGGCATGGTTTGGGCCGGCCTCAACATCGTGGGCAACGACACCATCAACCGCCTGGGCTCCAGCATCGGCGTCATGGCCCACGCCAGCAGCACGACCGCCGCCCACGCCATGCACCAGGGCGACCTCGACACCGCCAAAGCCTATGGCGCGCGGGTGGCGCAGGTGGCGGCGAAGTTGCGGGGCTGAGCCCGCACTTTGCCGGTAACACCATGCACCCCTTACGCAAACTCCTGACCTACGCCGCCGCCTACCGCAGCGACTTCCAAAAAGCCACGCTGTATTCGGTGCTAAACA
>CAIOUR010000214.1 GCA_903861575.1 uncultured beta proteobacterium
GAAACTTCTCCATGTAGACGGCCGCGTTACCAAACGCCGCGCCGGCTTCGGCCTTGGTCATGACCACGGCATTCACCAGCGCTGCCTCCGTGTGAACCACCCGCATGCCGCGCCCGCCACCGCCGCCAGCGGCTTTGATGATCACCGGGTAACCCACGCTCTTGGCAATTCGGCGCAACTGCACCGGGTCGTCAGGAAGCTCGCCCTCGGAGCCGGGCACGCAGGGAACCCCGGCCCGGATCATGGTCTGTTTAGCCGATACCTTGTCACCCATGATGCGGATGGATGCGGCGGTTGGACCGATGAATTGGAAGCCGCTTTGCTCCACGCGCTCCGCAAAGTCGGCGTTTTCGCTTAAAAAGCCGTAGCCGGGGTGGATGGCCTCCGCATCCGTCACTTCAGCCGCAGAAATGATGGCTGGCATGTTCAAGTAGCTATGGGCCGACGCTGCCGGTCCTATGCACACCGCCTCATCGGCCAGTCGAACATATTTAGCTTCGCGGTCCGCCTCAGAGTAAACCATCACCGCACGGATATCGAGTTCGCGGCAGGCGCGCTGGATGCGCAGCGCAATTTCGCCACGGTTGGCAATCAGAATTTTTTTGAACATGGAACGTGTAGCCCGCTTATTCGATGATCAGCAAAGCTTGGCCGTATTCCACCGCTTGTCCGTTTTCGCACAAAATTTCTTTGACCGTGCCGGATTTGTCGGCTTCGATCTCGTTGAGGATTTTCATGGCCTCGATGATGCAGATGGTGTCGCCCTCTTTCACCGTATCGCCGACCTCGACGAATGCCTTTGCCCCCGGACTGGCTGAGCGGTAAAAAGTTCCCACCATCGGTGACGTAACCCGGTGGCTGGTATCCGGAAGTTGCTCCACCGACAGCGCTTCTGCCGCCGCTGGCGCAGGCGCAAGTGCCACAGGTGCCGCTGCTACAGCCACCGCTGGTTGGATCGGGGCTTGAACAGGGGCCGGGGCTGCCACCATGGCTTTGACGATGCGCACTTTGCCTTCGGCTTCTGTGATCTCCAACTCCGACACGTTCGAGTCCGATACCAGGTCAATCAGTGTTTTGAGTTTTCGTAAGTCCATAGAGATCTCTATCAAGTGTGTTTATAGGAAGAATCGCCCCCTGCGCAGGGCTGCAGTGTAAACAACTTAGCGCAGCCGCCGCCGACCAGCGCAGAATCGAAAAAATCGAAATTTCGATGTAATTGCCAGAAAATGACTGCAGAAAGCCTACTTTATTGTCAGCCAGGCCGCTAAATCGGAATCCGTGAGCTTACCCATTTTCCGTTCTGCCACCTCGCCCGCTGAATTAATCACAACCGAGAAAGGCAAGCCGCCAGAGATGTTGCCCAGTTGGCGGGCCCATTGCGTCGCCAGCATGGCGTCCACCGCCACCGGGAAATGCAGCGGTGCTTTTTGCAAAAACTCTTGCACATTCTTCGGTTTGTCAGCAGCCAGGCCCAGGACTTGCCAGCCCGCTGCTTGGTGCGCTGTGAAAAACGCATCAACCATCGGCAGCTCCTCCACGCAGGGCGCGCACCAGCTGGCCCAAAAATTAATAAGCAGAGGTTTGCCGCTGAAGCCAGCCATTAAGAGCGCTTTGCCGTCTGTTGTTGTCCATTGCTGCGACCAGAACCCAGCGAAAGGTTCAGCGACCGGGGTGGTACGGTGCGTATTGCGCCAGACGGCGAGGCCCACACCGGCGGCGGCTGCGCCAGCACCGATTGCAAACACCAGCGTGCGGCGCTGGGGCGCGGCGGGGGAGGCTTGGGGCGTGGAAGCTGTCATGCGTCGCTCGTCTCTATCAATTGTTCTACCGCGCGCAAGTCGCCGCGCAGGCGCCGACCGCGGGCATCGGTTTTGGGTGCGCGCCGCAGGTCATCCAGGTCATAGACCATGAGGTGCAGCCCGATGTCTTCGCCCAGTTCTTCGCTCCATGCGTGAATGCTCAGCGCGTCAACCTGCTCACCCAAAAGACCTTTCACGCGCCGGGGACTGAACTGGATATTGAGATTAATCAGCTCAACTTCCGCCATTTTGCTGTCTTCGCAAAACAACTGTAGATAAATATCAGATCGACGGGTTGCAATACCTGACCATACCGCGCCGCACAAAAAAGGCTTGAACGCCTGCAGCCTGCGCATCCACCGCGCCCCCAGCAGGCGAAGGGCATGCAGTTCGTGGGCCTGTTCTTCCGGGCAAAACACCGCGATGTATTCCTCCACTGCGCGCTCGAGCAGCGCGTTGTCGGGCAGCGCGCTGCGTTCGGGCAGGTCCAACTGCGCCAGCGCCTTGCGTTTGGCGCTGCCGAAGTCCAGGCCTTCCTCCACCACCATGCGCGCCGCAACGGCAGCGATTTCTTCTTGGATCCCGTTCATGCTGGCATTGTGCCCTGCTACCCGCCTTGTGAGGCCCGATGCCGCACCTAAAATCCAGGAATGCACATTCATATCCTGGGTATTTGCGGTACGTTCATGGGCGGGCTGGCCGCGCTGGCGCGCGAGGCGGGTCACCGGGTGACCGGCTGCGACTCCGGCGTGTACCCGCCCATGAGCGACCAGCTGCGCGCCCTGGACATCGACCTGATCGAGGGTTTTGGATCGGATCAGCTCGCGCTCAATCCCGACGTTTTTGTGGTGGGCAACGTCGTAAGCCGCGCCCGGATGGCCGACGGCAGCCCTAAATTCCCCCTCATGGAGGCGATTTTGGACGCCGGCGCCCGGTACACCAGCGGCCCGCAGTGGTTGGCGGAGAACCTGCTGTTCCAGCGCCATGTGCTGGCCGTGGCCGGTACGCACGGGAAGACCACGACCACGGCCATGCTGGCCTGGATTTTGGAGTCGGCGGGGCAGCAGCCGGGCTTCCTCATTGGCGGCGTGCCGCTGAACTTCGGTGTCTCCGCCCGGCTCGGATCCGGAGTCGCCTTTGTCATCGAGGCCGACGAATACGACACCGCGTTCTTTGATAAGCGCAGCAAATTTGTCCATTACCGGCCACGCACTGCGGTGCTCAACAACCTGGAGTTTGACCACGCCGACATTTTTGATGACCTCGCGGCCATCGAGCGCCAGTTCAATCACCTTATGCGCACCGTGCCGTCCAGCGGCCGCGTGGTGGTCAACGGGCTGGAAGAAAGCCTGAGCCGTGTGCTGCACGCGGGTTGCTGGAGCGAGGTTCGCAGTTTTGGTGCGGCCGACAGTGATTTTTCCGCCCAGGGCGATCCGCAGGACTTTGCGGTTGTGCAGCGCGGCCAGCCGAGCGGGCGGGTGCGCTGGGATCTCAGCGGCCTGCACAACCAGCGCAACGCGCTGGCGGCCGACAGCATCACGCTCATCTGGTGCCACGTGCGCGGCAGCGCGTGGCAGAACGCGTGCACGGCCGATTGCGGTGCCGGCAGGAGGCGGTCGCTGCACAGGAAGATGACGCCCGAGGTGCCGAGAGAGACGAAGCCGTCGCCGGGCGCGGTCGCACCCATGCCCACTGC
>CAIOUR010000215.1 GCA_903861575.1 uncultured beta proteobacterium
ATGCTGGCCATTGACCGGGCGGCACATGCCCTGCTCAGCCCAGCGGTTGAAGATCGCCACATCCGCCTGCAGCGACGGCACCACACGCTCGGCAATTTCGGCCGCAAATACCGGCGCGCCGGAGAGAACCTCATTGGCATAGACGCGCGAGTCGTCCGGTCGTTCGCGCGAAAAACGCAGCTTGCCCGCGATGTATTCGCGCAGCGCCAACTCCGGATCGTCCTGGCGCTGGCTCAGGTTATCCATGTACAAGAGCCATACATCAAGCACCCCGTGCAAGACCCGCCTGTACAAGGCCTCTTTGCTGGGAAAGTAATACAAAAGATTCTGTTTGGAAGCGCCGACCGCCGTGGCGATATGGTCCAGGGACACGCCGCCGTAGCCGCGCTGGGCAAACAGCTTCTTGGCCGCGTCAAGGATGTCGTGCTCCAGCTGCTCGCGGGTGGCACGCGCCTTTGGGGCTTTGGGGGCTTTCGCAGCGGCAGAGGGGGGTTTCTTGTTCACGGTTGGTACGGATGTTGCACTAGTCGTCGCTAGGGTTTTTACCAATTGGTAAAACGCTTTTGGCGCCCTGTAATGGTGCGATCTGAGTCGACCGGAAAACCGCATATGACCATTGATGTTTCTACACCGGGTATCCAGCCGGGCCGCTTATCTGCCGCGCAATACCAGCGCAATTTTTGCGATGCGCACCCACCGCTCACAGTCTTTCAGGCGAAGAACGAAGCCGATCGCTGCTACTACTGCTATGACGCGCCCTGCCAAACGGCCTGCCCCACCGGCATCGACGTACCCAGCTTCATCCAGCGCATCGCCGACGGCAATGTGCGCGGCGCGGCACACACCATTTTGGAATCCAACCCCTTGGGTGGCATGTGCGCGCGGGTCTGCCCGACCGAGGTGTTGTGCGAGCAGGCCTGTGTACGCAACACCTCCGAGGACAAACCGGTGGAGATCGGCGCGCTGCAGCGTTTTGCGACCGACAGCTACCTGCAAAAGCCCGGTGCGCCGCTATTCACCCGCGCCGAAAGTACGGGCAAAAAGATAGCCGTGGTGGGTGCAGGACCGGCCGGTTTGGCCTGCGCGCACGGGCTGGCGCGACGCGGCCACGATGTAGTGCTGTTCGACGCGCAGCCCAAAGCCGGGGGATTGAATGAATACGGCCTGGCCACCTACAAAACCACCGACGACTTCGCCCAGAAAGAGGTCGCCTGGCTGCTGTCAATTGGCGGCATCAGTGTGCGCCACGGCCAGCGCTTCGGGCGCGATATGGAGCTAACCCAGCTGCTCAAAGACTTTGACGCCGTGTTCCTGGGCATGGGCCTGGGCGGCGTCAACAGCATCGGCATCGCCGAGCCGCAGGCCAGCGGCCTGCGCAACGCCGTGGAATTCATCGCCGAGCTGCGCCAGGCGCAAGACTATTCCAAGGTTCCTGTGGGCCGCCACGTGGTGGTGATCGGTGGCGGGATGACGGCGGTCGACGCCGCTGTGCAATCCAAAAAACTAGGGGCCCAAAGCGTCACCATGGTCTACCGCCGAGGTGCCGCCGACATGGGCGCGTCCGGGCACGAGCAGGCCTGGGCCCTGGAAAACGGCGTCCATATCCGCCACTGGGCAACGCCCGTGGAAGTGCTGACCGAAGCCGGCGCGGTGCGCGGCGTGCGTTTTGCCGGCACGCGCATGGAAGGCGGCAAGCTCGTCACCGGCGCTGAGGAATTCACGGTGGATGCAGACATGGTGCTGAAGGCCATCGGCCAAAGCCCGGACGCACAGGCGCTGGGTGCGCTGGTGGAGCTACGCCAGGGCCGCATCGTGGCGGATGCGCAGCAGCGCACCACGCACGCCAAGGTCTGGGCCGGTGGCGACTGCTGCCACGGCGGGCGCGACCTGACCGTCGAGGCCGTTGAGCACGGCAAAGTCGCTGCCCAATCGATTCACCAGGCGCTATGCGCCTGAGTCACAAGGAATACCACCATGGCCAATTTGCACTCCGTTTTCGCCGGTATCCACAGCCCCAACCCCTTCTGGCTGGCCTCGGCGCCGCCCACCGACAAGGCCTACAACGTCAACCGCGCCTTCGAGGCGGGCTGGGGCGGCGTGGTCTGGAAGACGCTGGGCGAAGCCGGTCCACCCATCGTCAACGTCAGCGGCCCGCGCTACGGCGCGCTGCACACGCCGGACCGCCGCCTGATCGGCTTCAACAACATTGAATTGATTACTGACAGGGACTTAGAGCTCAATTTAAAAGAAATAACTGAAGTGAAAAAGCTGTGGCCGGACCGCGCCATGGTGGTTTCTCTTATGGTCCCCTGCGAGGAAAAAGCCTGGAAGGCCATCCTGCCGCGCGTCGAAGACACCGGCGCAGACGGGGTCGAGCTCAACTTCGGTTGCCCCCACGGCATGAGCGAGCGCGGCATGGGCGCAGCCGTCGGGCAGGTGCCCGAATACATCGAGATGGTCACCGCCTGGTGCAAGCAGTACAGCCGCCTGCCGGTGATCGTCAAGCTCACACCCAACATCACCGACATCCGCAACCCCGCCCGTGCCGCCAAAAAAGGCGGGGCCGACGCCGTGTCGCTGATCAACACCATCAACTCCATCATGGGCGTGGACCCGGACACCCTGACCATGAGCCCCTCAACCGGCGGCATGGGCTCGCACGGCGGCTACTGCGGCCCGGCGGTCAAACCGATTGCCCTGAATATGGTGGCCGAAATCGCCCGCGACACCCAGACTGCCGGTCTGCCGATCTCGGGCATCGGCGGCGTGGGAACCTGGCGCGATGCGCTGGACTACCTGGCCCTGGGCGCGGGCAACGTGCAGGTCTGCACCGCCGCCATGGTTTACGGCTTCAAAATCGTGCAGGATATGGCGGATGGCTTGTCCAATTACATGGACGAAAAAGGCATAGGCGCGGTCGCCGACATCGTGGGCCGCGCGCTGCCCACGGTGTCACAGTGGCAATTTTTGAACCTGAACCACATCTCCAAAGCGGTAATCAACCAGGACAGCTGCATCCAGTGCGGCCGCTGCCATATCGCCTGCGAAGACACCTCGCACCAGGCTATTACCGCCACCAAGGACGGCAAACGCCACTTTGAGGTGATGGAGGACGAATGCGTGGGCTGCAACTTGTGTGTGGTGGCCTGCCCTGTTCCACAGTGCATCACGCTGCGCACGCTGGCTCCCGGCGAGATGGACCAGCGCACCGGCAAGCCCGCCAGCGCGACCCACGGCGACTGGACGCGCCACCCGAACAACCCCATGCGTATTACGGAGACCGCGTAGGTCACAATGTCCGCTGGCTTTCACCTCCCGACCTGTTTCAGAAGGATTTTTGTATGAGCACCCTGTTCATCCGTGGCGGCACCGTCGTGAATGCGGACCGCGCTTTCCGGGCCGATGTGATCACCCAAGATGGCACGATCACCGCCGTTGGTGAAAACCTCAGCTCACCCGCAGGCGCAACTGTCGTCGATGCAGGGGGCCAATACGTCATGCCCGGCGGCATTGATCCGCACACGCACATGCAGCTGCCCTTCATGGGCACGGTGACCATGGACGACTTCTTCACCGGCACCGCCGCCGGTCTGGCCGGGGGCAACACCACCATCATCGACTTCGTCATCCCCAACCCGCAACAAAGCCTGATGGAGGCCTACCACACGTGGCGCGGCTGGGCTGAGAAATCGGCGTCGGATTACACCTTTCACGTCGCCATCACCTGGTGGAGCGAACAGGTGCGTCAAGAGATGGGCACGCTGGTGCAAGAAGAAGGCGTGAACAGCTTTAAGCACTTCATGGCCTACAAGAACGCCATCATGTGCGATGACGAAACCCTGGTGAACAGCTTCAAACGCAGCCTGGAACTCGGCGCCATGCCCACCGTGCATGCCGAGAACGGCGAACTGGTGTACCTGCTGCAACAAACCGTGGCCGATATGGGCATCACCGGCCCCGAAGGCCATCCGCTGTCGCGCCCGCCCATGGTCGAAGGCGAAGCCGCCAACCGCGCCATTGCGATTGCCGATGTACTGAACGTGCCGATTTATGTGGTGCATGTGAGCTGCATCGAAGCGGCTGAAGCCATCTCCCGTGCCCGTGCCCGAGGCCAGCGTGTGTATGGCGAAGTGCTAGCCGGGCACCTGGTGATTGACGACAGCGTGTACCGCAACCCGGACTTCGCTTTCGCAGCGGGCCACGTGATGAGCCCGCCCTTCCGCCCCAAAGGTAACCAGGAATTTTTGTGGCGCGGCCTGCAAGCCGGCAGCCTGCACACCACGGCCACCGACCACTGCACGTTTTGCGCGGAACAAAAAGCGGCTGGCAAGAATCACTTTGCCAAGATCCCTAACGGCTGCGGCGGTGTCGAAGAACGCCTGGCGGTCATTTGGGATGCCGGCGTGAACACCGGGCGTCTGACGCCTTCCGAATTTGTCGCCATCACCTCGGCCAATACAGCCAAGCTGTTCAACATCTACCCGCAAAAAGGCAGCGTGTCGGTCGGCGCCGATGCCGACCTGGTGGTTTGGGACCCCGAAGGC